>CAZGXO010000043.1:0-10028 GCA_964529875.1 uncultured Candidatus Planktophila sp.
TTCTCTTCATCCGGATCTGCGTGGTCATATCCCAAGATATGTAAGAGTCCATGAACTGCCAAGATATAAATCTCTGATTCGGTGCTATGACCAGCAGTAAGCGCTTGCTTCTCGGCAACTGCGGGAGCAATCACGATGTCACCAAGTGTGACAATGTCACCTTTCTTCTCTGGTAGATCCATAGGAAATGAGAGGACATCGGTTGGCCCTGGCTCATCCATCCACTTAATGTGTAACTCTTCCATCTCTTGCACGCCAACAAAGGTGAGTGAAATTTCGCATTCCGCATGTAACTCCATGTAAGTAATACCGAAATCCAGGAGCGCTACTACTTCTTTTTCGGGCACCAAAGCGCCAGAGCGATTTACAAGTTCAACGGTCATGGTTATTTAATTATTGCGAATAGGGCGAGGCACTGATTTGGTTGCCTCAAAATCTTCATATGCTTTCACGATATCGCCAATCAGGCGGTGGCGCACAACATCGTCGACGGTCAACTCCATAAATGAAATATCGGTAATTCCCTCAAGAATGCTGCGAATAATGGCAAGTCCAGAACGTTGACCGCTAGGCAGATCATTTTGCGTAACATCGCCAGTAATCACCATTTTCGAGCCAAAACCAAGACGAGTCAGAAACATCTTCATCTGTTCAGGGGTTGTGTTCTGCGCTTCATCCAAGATGACAAATGCATCATTCAGGGTGCGACCGCGCATAAAGGCAAGCGGCGCAACTTCAATAACTCCGGTCTGCATAAGGCGCGGAATGGAATCGGCATCAATCATGTCGTGCAGCGCATCAAAGAGTGGACGTAGGTAAGGATCTATCTTCTCGTGCAAAGTACCTGGAAGAAATCCTAACTTTTCACCTGCTTCAACTGCCGGACGAGTCAGAATGATGCGATTAACTTTCTTCGCTTGCAGGGCAGCAACTGCCTTTGCCATTGCTAAATATGTTTTACCTGTACCAGCTGGGCCGATTCCAAAGGTGATGGTATTTGCCTCAATGGCATCTACATACAGTTTCTGATTTGCAGTCTTCGGACGAATTGTGCGACCACGATTGGAAACGATATTCAGGGATAAAACTTCGGCTGGGCTCTGTGCTGGTTCTGCTTCCAGCATCGAGATTGAGCGTTTGACCGCATCTACCGTAAGAGTTTGTCCAGAGCGGATTACCAACATCATTTCATTGAGCAATTTCTCGAGCGCCAGACACTCAATATGTGGACCGCGTAATGTAATTTCATTTCCGCGGACTGTGACATTAACGGTTGGAAATGCAGCTTCAATCTCTAAAATATTTGCATCTTGAGCGCCGACGAGTGCAACCATGGGAATGGCGGGTGGGACCGTGATGAGAAGTCGCTCCATATGGATAAAAATCTATCGGTATTAGTGTGAAATCACCACACGGAAAGGGCGGTGTTGACCGCTGCCAGCGCAGCCAAACCTGCATGTGCCGAACGTAATACTGGACGACCGAGTAGAGCTACCTTGGCGCCAGCAGCTGCGAATGCATCAACTTCTTCATCGCTGAGTCCACCTTCTGGCCCAATAATGAGCAGTACTTTCTTAACATCTGCGGCATCAAGTTGCGAGAAAAGTTGTGAAATCGGTTTTGCTGCTGCTTCATGAAACACAATCGCTAAATCAGCATGTGCGATCTCATCTATGACAGCGTTAACCCCAGCAATCCCGCGTACTTCAGGAATACGAAGCCGGCGCGATTGTTTACTTGCTTCACGCGCAGTTATCTGCAATTTTTCGATTTTATCTTCAGATCTTCCAATGCTTCGGGCTGCCTTCCACATCAAGATTCGATCAGCACCACCTTCGGTGCAGAGTTCAATGCTCTCTTTCACGCGATCACCTTTGGGGATTGCTTGAATAACTGTGAAGGAGACTGGGAGCGCTTTTTCTTCGCCAACTTCAAGCACCTTCACGCGGGCAGATTTCTTGGAAACTTCTACAACTTCAACCTTAGCGAATCGACCTGCTCCATCAGAGAGCTGAAAGATTTCACCTGGTGTAATGCGTAGAACTCGAACCGCATGGAGCGCATCATCGTTATTGAATTCGTAGAGCTGACCAGTTGAAGTAGGAAGATCTTCCACAAAAAAGAGTGAGAGCATTAACGACCGAAGGCATCTCGTAACTTGGCGAAGAGACCTTCCTTATTGCTCTTCATGCTGACATCTCCCACTTTCTCCCCACGCATTTCGGCAAATTCTTTCAGCAGTTGTTCCTCTTTACGGCTCAATTTTTGCGGAGTGAAAATTTCAACATGCACAATCAAATCTCCACGTTGGCTTGTGCGCAGGCGGGTCATACCTTTACCGCGAATAGATATGGTGGCGCCGTTCTGTGTCCCAGCCTTCACATCGACAGAGATTGGTCCATCCAAAGTTTGCACATCAACTGTTGTGCCAAGAGCTGCTGCGGCAAAGGAAATTTCAATAGCAATATGTAAGTTATCGCCATCGCGAATTAAATATTCATGTTCCTTTTCAACAATTTCAACATAGAGATCACCTGCTGGACCACCACCTGCTCCGACTTCACCGCGACCTGCCATTTGAATGCGATTGCCGGTCTCCACACCTGCCGGAACTTTTATATTGATTGTTTGCCGGGCACGTACTCGCCCATCACCGCCACACTCGCGACATGGATCTGAAATAACGGTTCCGTAGCCCGAGCAATTGTTGCAAGGGCGCGAAGTCATTACTTGGCCAAGGAATGATTTTTGTACGAATTGTGTTTCACCGCGTCCTTTACAGACAGGGCAGGTGGATGGCGCTGAATTATTAGCAGTTCCTTGTCCTTCGCATTTAGTGCATACAACTGCAGATTCCAAAGTGATGTCGCGCTCTGTTCCAAAACATGCTTCATGTAAATCAACTTCGATACGAATAAGAGCATCTTGACCTTGTCGCATACGTGGGCGTGGGCCGCGATTGCCACCGCCGCCAAAGAATGCATCCATGATGTCGCTAAATCCACCGCCGCCAAATCCGCCACCGAAACCACCAAATCCTTGTCCGCCCATGTCATATTGCTGACGTTTCTGTGGATCGCTTAACACATCGTAGGCGGCAGTGACCTCTTTAAATTTATTTTGAACTTCAGGATCGGGATTCACATCCGGGTGTAATTCGCGGGCAATCTTGCGATATGCCTTCTTGATGTCATCTTGCGATGCACCGCGATCAAGTCCTAGCAGATCGTAATAATCTGACATTACTTTGCGCCCTCAGTGATAAATCGTCCGATATATCGCGCAACCGCTGATACAGCCGACATCGATGATGCGTAATCCATGCGCGTTGGTCCTAAGACCGCGAGTGAACCAAGGGGTTTGGCTTCAGATCCATAACCAACAGAGACGATGGATGTTGATTGCAGGTGCGTATCAACTTGTTCGTGGCCAATCTTGACCTGCACCCGCTCTGGCGCATCACTTAAGAGGCGAAGGAGAACAACTTGTTCTTCTAGCGCTTCGAGAATCGGCGAAAGTGTAGAACCGAGCGCTTCACCAGATCGTGCCAAATTTGCAGTTCCTGAAATTGCCATCAAATCTCGAGTGTGGTGATCTGCCACATTGGGATATTGCACAACCGCTACTTGCTTGGTGATATCAGCTAATAATTTGGCGCTCCGTTTAATGACATCATCGAGATCAAGTGAACTACTCAAGAAAGTTTCGATGGCGCGTCGTTCAGCTGTAGAAAGTGGCTTAACGGTTGCTAACTTATCGACAAAAATTCGATATCCCCGGTCGGTTGGAATTCGACCAGCGCTGGTGTGAGGTTGTGTGATCAAGCCTTCTTCTTCTAAAACTGCCATCTCATTGCGAATAGTGGCAGGGCTAATTCCAAGAGCATGCTTATCGGCAATCGCCTTTGAGCCTACTGGCTCTTGAGTTTGAACATACTCGTCAACGATTGCCCGAAGAATCTCGAGGCGGCGATCAGTTGTCATGGTTTGGCAATCTTAGCGCGCGCGCTTTAACGGAGCATTTCATGAGTCACGCGATCTGCTATCAGGCGACCAGTTGCGGTCAGCGCTAGGGAGTCATCTCTTTCAATCACATGCCCACTCTTGATGTAGGCAATGGTGCGTTCGTATTGCGCCACAGTGAGCGCAGACTTACGAACTCCAGCTGGCATGCGAATTGCCAACATAATGTATTCGGATTTCTTCTCTTCATCAGAGAGGATTTCTGAATCTTTCACTGGAGATTGGCCTCCAAAAACTTTCTCTTTATAAGCGTTGGGGTGTTTTACATTCCAGAATCTCTTCTGATCAATATGTGAATGTGCGCCAGGTCCTAGCCCCCACCAATTCTGCGATTTCCAATAAGCAATATTGTGGCGACATTCATGTCCTGGCTTTGCCCAATTTGATAGTTCATACCATTTCAAACCTTTTTGCATACATTGCTGATCAACATGGAGATACATATCTGCCATGAGATCATCATCAGGCATGGTGTATTCACCGCGCTTTATTTGTGCAGCAAGTTTTGTTCCTTCTTCAACAATCAAGGCATAAGCGCTGATGTGATCGATATCTAGTGAGAGAGCCTCCTTCACAGAAGCTGCCCAATCATGAAGGGTTTCACCCGGTGCTCCATAAATAAGATCAACGCTGATTGAGTGAAAGCCAGCAGCACGCGCCATATCGACTGCCTTACGCACATTCTCTGGATTATGTGTGCGATCGAGAACTTTTAATACTTCAGATTTTGCAGATTGCATTCCGAAGGAGATGCGATTAAAACCCACTGCAATGAATTCGTTTAGCTTTTCTTGAGTCACTGAATCTGGGTTTGCTTCAAGGGTGATCTCACAATCTTCAGTCAGCCCATTGCGCTCTTTGATGGCGGCAATAACCCGTCCCAGATCTTTGGGTGGAAGTAGCGATGGGGTGCCTCCCCCAAAAAAGATCGTGGGCACAATATCTTTCGGCGCAGCTGCTAACTCTCGTACAACTGCATCAATGTAATCTCCAGAGACAATTTCTAAAGTTGCCCCATCTTGCAGCTCTGCAGGTGTGTAGGTATTAAAGTCGCAATACCCACAGCGCTTGATGCAATACGGGATATGTACGTAAAACGAAAGCATGCAATTACCTATGACTCTAGTTTGCGCGCTGCTTTAATCTTTTCAATATCCGCATCGGTAGCAAGGGCGGCAACGAAGGCTTCTTGTGGAACTTCAACGCGTCCCACCATCTTCATTCGCTTCTTACCTTCCTTCTGCTTTTCTAGCAGCTTACGTTTACGAGAGATATCTCCGCCGTAACATTTAGCGAGCACATCTTTGCGAATAGCACGGATTGATTCACGGGCGATGATGCGAGAACCAATAGCTGCTTGAATCGGAACTTCGAATTGCTGCCGTGGGATGAGCTCTCGCAATTTACCGGTCATCATCACGCCATATGCATACGCTTTATCGCGGTGCACAATTGCGCTAAAAGCATCAACTGCTTCTCCTTGGAGCAAGATATCTACCTTAACCAGATTACCTTCTTCATCACCTAACTCTTCGTAATCCAAAGAGGCATACCCGCGCGTGCGTGATTTAAGTTGATCAAAGAAATCAAAGACAATTTCGGCAAGCGGCAAGGTGTAACGGATTTCTACGCGATCTTCTGAGATGTAATCCATTCCTTGCATTGTGCCGCGACGATCTTGGCAAAGTTCCATAATCGTGCCGATAAATTCTGCAGGAGAGAGAATCGTGGCCTTCACAATTGGCTCTTTCACATTATTAATTTTTCCGTTAGGAAATTCAGATGGGTTGGTCACAATATGTTCCTTGCCATCTTCCATGGTGACTCGATAGACCACGTTAGGCGCTGTTGAAATTAAATTGAGTTTGGCTTCGCGCTCTAATCGCTCGCGCACGATTTCCATATGGAGCAATCCCAAAAAGCCACAGCGGAAACCAAAGCCCAGCGCTGCGGAACTTTCGGGTTCATAGACAAGGGCTGCATCATTCAGTTGCAATTTCTCGAGCGCATCACGGAGCACAGGAAAATCAGCGCCATCGAGTGGAAAGAGACCAGAAAAGACCATGGGTTTTGGATCTTTATAACCACCGAGCGCCTCTTTGGTGGGGCGTGCAAAGTTAGTGATGGTGTCACCGACACGTGATTGGCGTACATCTTTTACACCAGTAATTAAATAACCTACTTCACCAACTCCGAGACCTTTTGATGGAATTGGTTCAGGCGAGATAACGCCTACTTCTAGCGCCTCATGCTTGACGCCAGTTGACACCATTTGAATTTGCTCGCGTGGGTTGATTTGACCATCAACAACGCGCACGTAAGTAACAACGCCACGATATGAGTCATAGACCGAGTCGAAGATCAATGCGCGAGCTGGTGCGCTGGCATCGCCAACAGGTGCGGGAATTTGCGCGATGATTTGATCTAATAAATCTGCAACGCCATCGCCCGTTTTTCCAGAGACTCGTAAGACATCACTGACTTGGCAACCAATGAGTCCAGCAAGTTCGGCAGCAAATTTATCTGGCTGCGCATTGGGTAAATCAATTTTATTGAGCACCGGAATAATCGTGAGGTTGTTCTCCATGGCAAGATATAGATTGGCAAGTGTCTGCGCCTCAATACCTTGCGCACAATCCACGAGCAGAATTGCACCTTCGCATGCGGCCAGCGAGCGCGATACTTCGTAGGTAAAGTCCACGTGACCTGGAGTATCAATCATGTTGAGGATGTATTCATTTCCATCGAGACCGCTGCGCCAAGGAAGCCGGACTGCTTGGGATTTAATGGTGATGCCACGTTCGCGTTCGATATCCATGCGATCGAGATATTGAGCTCGCATATTGCGCGCTTCCACGACTTCAGTTATCTGCAACATGCGATCGGCAAGGGTTGATTTGCCGTGATCAATATGGGCGATGATGCAGAAATTACGGATCTGCGCTGGATTAGTTGCCGCGGGTTGGGGCGCCTTGGCAATGGAGATTGCAGGCACTTATGCGACCCCTATCTTCGAGTAAACGAGAGAAGATGAAGCAGAATTAGCGAGCGCCGGCTTTAGCGGCAGCCTTTGCCATCGCAGACTTCTTATTTGCAGCGGTGTTCTTGTGAATAACACCCTTGGAAACTGCAACATCAAGAGCTTGTGAAGCGGCGCGGAGTTCGGCGGTGGTTGCAGCAGCGTCACCCTTGGCAACTGCATCGCGAAACTTGCGAACAGCGGTCTTGATAGATGATGAGACAGACTTGTTACGAAGGTATGCCTTCTCGTTTGTCTTAATACGCTTAATCTGCGACTTAATATTTGCCACGTGTAGTGCTCCGTCTAGTTTCTCGATACCAATTCTTATGAAATGGTGTGGTTGGTGTGTGGTCAGTTCGGAAGAACTGAGCAGGGCGCTAGGTTATCAGCGCAGAGCGGGGCTTCCCAAATCGAAAATTATCGCTGCCCGCGGGCTGCGGTAATGGTGCGCAGGGCTTTCTCCAGCGCATAAATGGGGTCTGGTGAGGCGCCCTTCACATCGGCATCTGCTTTGGCGATTGCTTGTACTGCAGTGGCAATGCCGCGCGGTGTCCAATATTGCAACTGACGACGAGCTTTATCGATCTGCCATGGCGCCATACCAAGTTGCCCGGCTAACTCAAAAGATTTTGCACCGCGACTGACACCAGAAACTTTCGCAATAGAGCGAAGCGATGCAGCGATTGCTGCAGTCACCATAACAGGATCAGTTCCTGTTTCTAACGCACTGCGCAAAGTAATGAGGGCAATCGGTAAATTTCCTTCGAGCGTCGCATCGGCTACATCAAATCCCGAAGTTTCAATTCTGCCTTGATGAAATTTATCAACCAGCGCTTCATCAATGGTGCCTGCTGGTGCATCGAGTGAAAGTTGTGACACCGCTTGCTGCAGCTCGCGCATATCGCTGCCCAGCGCCGCAACCAGCGCCTTGATAGCACCAGGGGAAGCTTTGCGACCAGCATCTTGAAATAACTCTTTCACAAATATTTCTTTATCAGAATCTTTCTTGATTGCTTCGCAGGCAATAATTTCCGGTTTAGCTTTCTTGATTGCATCAAGCAGAGCTTTGCCTTTGACGCCACCTTTGTGAATAAAAATAACGGTCATCGTGGGATCTGGAGAATCGAGATAGCGAGTGACTTCCTCTTTCGTATCTTCAGGCAAATCTTGTAAATCTTTAATGACGAGTGCACGGCGATCAGCGAAGAGCGATGGAGCAACTGCATCAGAGATATCCCCTACCTGGGCATCGCTGGCAAAAATCGTGGTGATTTGTGCGTTCTCGCTCTTGAGCTCTGCATGCAATTTAGAGAGCGCGCGCTCGGCGAGTGCGCTTTCTGCGCCGAGGAGAAGATAGAAAGGTTTCACGCTCTTCTCCTTATCTCATGCTGGCGTTAATTCCAGTAGAGGAATCGTAACCAGCGCTTGCTGCGCTGCACAGTAAAGCGATGACGTTCTGCGTGAATTGCAACGGCGCCATCACGATCTGTGCGCAATACCTTAGCGCCAATCTCAGTCAACTCCGCAATGGTGCTGGTAGCAGGATGTCCATAGGAATTCTTCGCACCCACACTTATCAGCGCAATGCTGGGCGAAAGCTCGCGCAGTAACTGCGCATCCTGATATCGCGAGCCATGATGCGCCACTTTATAGATATCAACTCGGCCAATCCTTGATTCCAGTTGAGTTTGCACGGGAGGTTCGATATCTCCTGCTGCAAACAGTGTGAAATCGTGACTTCGAAAAATTGCAGCAATGCTGGAGTTATTCGGGTTGCCATCGCCACCATAGTGAGGCGGCGGCCACAAGACTTCAATCTCTATGCCATCAAGGTGAGCTTTGGTACCTGCTGCAATATTTCCATACCAGGTTCGTTCCACAACACGATTTTTCTCGACCCCTGCTAAACCACCCACATGATCAGCATGCGAATGAGTCAGAATTAAAAGCGGAATCACCTTAATACCTAATTGATGCAGACATCGATCAATAATCTGTGGATCTGAACCAACATCAATCACGATGGCGCGATTTTCTTGTAGGTGAATCACGAGCGCATCGCCTTGCCCTACATCGCAATTAGCGATGCTCCAATCCCCTGCGGGAAAACGTTGCAACCAGGCAAGGGCCAAGATAATCACAACAAGTGCGAGCGCAACATATCGCTTACCCCAATATATAAGCAGCACAATAAGAATCGTTGCCAAAAAACCAAGCGTCCCAGTTGCCAGCGTTAATACGGGAAAGGTAGAACTCCACTCTGCAATAACTGTGATCCAATGTGCACAAGGTTTGATAAGAAAAATCAGCGCCTGCGCCACCTGCAGAGAAAACGGCGAGATGAGCGCGGCGATAAATCCAACGATCGTTATGGGAGTAACTGCGGGGGCTACTAATACATTAGCCACGATGCTCATTGGGCTGATGTATCCAGAAAGTGCCACTATCACTGGGGCGCAGAAGATCAGCGCGGCAATGGGTGGTGCTAAAAACTGGGGTCGAATCTTTGGTGCCAGCAGCAGTAATCCAGCAGTTGCAAGAACAGATAACGCAAAACCTGGATCGCGCGCTTGAAAGGGATCGAGAAAGACAACTGCGGTAATGGCAAAGCCAAGTGCTGGAAGTGAATCTCGTCCTTGCCTAGTCGCATGCGCATAGAGCAGAACTGCCGCCATCGCAGCCGCACGTAATACCGATGGGGATGGTCGCACCAGTGCAATAAATGCCAGTAAGAACAATGCGGTTGCCAATATGCGAAAGTTTTTCCGGCGAAAGATAAATTGCATTGCCCACAATACGAATGCTGAAACGATCGCAAAGTTAGCTCCACTGACGGCAACAAGATGCGTAAGCCCCGAGCGTCGCATCTCATCTTTAAATTCGATGGATTGCTTGCTGACATCACCAATCACCATGCCCGGTATCAATGCGCCAGCATCGCCACTACCAGAGGCGGTCCGTAAGCCACTTCGAATCACCGAAAG
>CAZGXO010000044.1:0-1049 GCA_964529875.1 uncultured Candidatus Planktophila sp.
GTCTGCGATTACCAAAATGATCGATATCATCAGTTTCAACTCGAACCTCTTTGCCGTACTCCATCAAGGCATCTCCGCGATGTAGTGCAACTAAGTAGCGAATTGTTCCAACAATATCTTCAATAGTTAATAGGCCGCGGCTTAGATCTAATTCCATACCCAACTTCTTATTAATCTTAAAACGACCAACCTTTGCTAGGTCATATCGCTTTGGATTGAAATAAAGATTTTCAATAAGATTTTGGGCTGCCTCTTTAGTTGGTGGCTCACCTGGGCGAAGCTTGCGATAAATATCGAGCAACGCTTCATCTTGAGTTTCAACATTATCTTTTTCCAATGTAAGTTTGATTGATTCAAACTCACCAAATTGCTCAAGAATTTGAGCACTGCTCCAGCCTAAAGCTTTTAAAAATATAGTTACTGATTGTTTACGCTTACGATCGATACGAACACCGACCATATCTTTCTTATCAACTTCAAACTCAAGCCAAGCGCCGCGGCTTGGAATTATCTTTGAAGTAAATACATCTTTATCTGAAGTCTTTTCAATCTGACGTTCAAAATAGACACCAGGTGAACGCACGATCTGGGAAACAACCACGCGCTCAGTTCCGTTAATGACAAATGTTCCGCGAGGTGTCATGACTGGGAAGTCGCCCATGAAAACTGTCTGCGACTTAATTTCACCAGTCTCGTTATTGGTAAATTCTGCAGTGACGAAGAGTGGCTGCGAATATGTCATATCGCGTTCTTTGCACTCTGCAATCGAATACTTAGGTGGTTCGAAGCGGTGGTCACGGAATGAAAGTGACATCGATCCTTGGAAATCTTCGATCGGTGAAATCTCTTCAAAGATTTCTTCCAAACCTGATTTGCCAGGCAATTCGCCTCGGGTTGAGTTTGCGATTTGATCTGCAAGACGTGAACGCCACTTCTCGTTACCCAAAAGCCAGTCAACGCTCTCTACCTGTAGAGCGAGAAGGTTTGGTACTTCAAGTGGTTCGCGGATCTTTGCAAAAGAAATTCGTTGTGGAGCTGTTGAGTTCTTC
>CAZGXO010000044.1:1059-9935 GCA_964529875.1 uncultured Candidatus Planktophila sp.
ACATTGCACCTTGGAAATCTTCGATTGGTGAAATCTCTTCAAAGATTTCTTCCAAACCAGATTTCGAAGGAAGTTCTCCTCGATTTGTGTTGGTGGTTTCTGCAAGTCGTGAACGCCATGCATCGTTACCCAATAACCAATCAACGCTCTCAATTTGAAGCGCGAGGAGATTTGGTACTTCTAGTGGTTCACGGATCTTTGCGAATGAAATACGGCGTGGGGCAGTTGAATTCTTTTTCGCGGCCAAGAGATGTCCTTCCAGACAAGTTCACTTTTATGTGGACACGCACAACTAGAAGGTCCCCGCCGCTATATGCAATGACCTTTGGATTATTTGTGCGAAGGGCAAGGGTATCGCGAGGCCCCTATAGGGGGCAAACCGACCCCTTATACCCCCAAATTCCCCGCTTGTCTGCCAATTGGGGATAAAAAAACCCGGCCCCACGAAGGGACCGGGCCTTTTTTCTCAAATTTACTTGAGTGTGACCTTTGCGCCAGCTGCTTCGAGAGCTGCCTTTGCCTTTTCTGCAGTCTCCTTATTTGCCTTCTCAAGGAGAGTTGCTGGAGTTCCATCAACGAGATCCTTAGCTTCCTTAAGACCAAGCGCAGAGTTGAGGTTACGTACTTCCTTAATAACTGCAATCTTCTGTGAACCTGCATCTTCGAGGATAACTGTGAATTCATCTTGTCCAGCATCTGCTGCGCCACCTGCTGCGGCTGCGCCACCTGCTGCTGCAACTGCAACAGGAGCTGCTGCGGTTACATCGAATTCTTCTTCAAATGCCTTTACGAACTCTGAAAGTTCAACGAGTGTGAGCTCCTTGAACTGAGCCAAAAGGTCTGCTTGTGAGAGCTTTGCCATTTTCTATATTTCCTTTTCTTATTCCGCTGGAGTTTCAGTTGCTTCCGCAACTGGTGCTTCTGTTTCAACCGCAACATCCGCGGTCACATCTTGAGCTGGAGCTTCGGCAACGGCCTCTGCTACAACTTTTTCTTCAACAGCTACTGCTGTAGCTGGCTTACCTTCTTGTGCTTCAAGTTTGATACGTAGAGCATCAAAGATGCGCGCTGCCTTAGAGAGTGATCCCTTCATAGCGCCAGCAAGTTTGGCAAGAAGTACTTCGCGAGACTCTAGGTCTGCAAGCTTCATGATTTCTGCTGTTGTTACAAACTTTCCTTCATAGATTCCGCCCTTGATAACAAGGAGTGGATTCTCTTTCTGGAAGTTCTTGAGGTTACGTGCAGCATCGATTGCATCACCCTTGATAAAGGCAACTGCTGAAGGTCCGGCAAGAAGATCATCTGCGAGATCTACACCAGCATTCTTTGCTGCAATCTTTGTCAGGGTGTTCTTTACGACGCTGTACTTGGCATCTGCGCCAAGGCTGCGACGTAGCTGCTTCATCGAAGTCACGGTTAATCCGCGATATTCGGTGAGGTAAGTAGCAGACGCTGACTTGAAATCTTCAGTCAATTCAGCAACTGCTGCTGCTTTATCCGGGCGAGCCATTCGGTTCACCTTTCCGTGAGTTTTTCGGTGACTGCAGGCAATAAAAAAATCCGTGACGCGTAAGAGCGCACGGATTAACGTGTACACCTACGCGGGCTGAGATTCCTCAATTACTTTGGCTCTTGCGAGCCAAGACCTGCGGTCTTTGGTTATGGGTAAATCTTAAGCAGGGGACTTAACTAGGTCAAATCCCCTGCTGCGGAGAATTAATTAGCAGCTGGTTCGCGAGTGAGATTTGGATCTACTTGGATTCCAGGTCCCATCGATGATGAGACAACTGCCTTCTTGATGTAGCGACCCTTTGCAGAGTTTGGCTTAACACGCATTACTTCATCGAGCGCTGCTGCATAGTTATCAGCAAGTTGTTCTGCAGTAAATGAAGCTTTGCCAATAATAAAGTGGAGGTTTGAATTCTTATCTAGACGGAATTCAATCTTTCCGCCCTTGATGTCATTAACAGCCTTTGTAACATCAGTTGTCACGGTTCCGGTCTTTGGATTTGGCATCAAGCCACGAGTTCCAAGAACTTTACCGAGACGTCCAACCTTTGCCATCAAATCTGGAGTTGCAACTACTGCATCAAAATCAAGGCGACCCTTTGATACTTCATCAATGAGTTCATCGCCACCGACGATATCTGCACCTGCTGCACGCGCTTCTTCAGCGCGCTCACCGTTAGCAAATACCAAGACGCGAGCGGTCTTACCAGTTCCGTGTGGCAAGTTCACTGTTGAACGGATTGCTTGATCTGCCTTCTTTGGATCCACACCAAGTACTAGTGCAACTTCAATAGTTGAGTCGTACTTTGTTGTGGTGGTCTCTTTAGCAAGTTTGACAGCTTCGTATGGTGTGTAGAGGTGATCCTTAACAACCTTTGCTGCAACTTCTGTGTACTTCTTTGAGCGCTTCATTTCATCCTTCTTTCTCTACCGAAGTAGAGCTTGGGGTTGTGGTTAGCGAACCAGCGCGGTTCTCCCACATCTTGACGCCACCATGGCGCCAAGAAATTTCTTAGGAAACAGTGATTCCCATTGATCGGGCAGTTCCAGCGATGATCTTTGCTGCTGCTTCGATGTCATTAGCGTTGAGATCTGCCATCTTGGTGGTAGCAATCTCCTTCACCTGTGCCATTGAAATATTGGCAACTTTATTCTTGTGTGGAACTGCAGAACCCTTTTCGATTCCAGCAGCCTTCAAGATTAAACGTGATGCAGGTGGGGTCTTGGTGATGAAGTCGAATGAACGATCTTCATAGACGGTGATCTCAACCGGAATGATCTGACCTTTATGTTGTTCAGTCGCAGCGTTATATGCCTTGACGAATTCCATGATGTTGACACCATGCTGACCTAGCGCTGGACCAACTGGTGGCGCAGGTGTTGCAGCTCCAGCTTGGATCTGCAACTTGATGAATCCGGTGACCTTCTTCTTTGGTGCCATTTTCTTCTCTTTTCCTTTTTCTACTTTAAATTTCGTTAATTCCAGTTAGATCTTCTGTACTTGATTGAATGAGAGTTCGACCGGTGTTTCGCGGCCAAAGATGGAGACCAGAACCTTGAGTTTTGCCTGCTCTGGCATGATTTCGGAGATTGATGCGGGAAGCGTTGCAAATGGGCCATCCATAACAGTGACTGATTCGCCAACTTCAAAATCAACAAATTTAATCTCAGCTTTATCAGACTTCTTCTGTGGGCGAGGAGCCAAAATCTTCTCAACTTCATCCATGCTGAGTGGGCTTGGATTATGTGCATTGCCAACGAATCCAGTTACTCCAGGAGTATTGCGAACTGCTGACCATGATTCATCTGTGAGATCCATACGTACTAAAACATATCCAGGATAAATATTGCGCTTGACCATCTTGCGAGCGCCATTCTTGATTTCCATGATCTCTTCTTCTGGAACTTCGATCTGGAAAATGTAATCTTCCATATTAAGAGATTGAATACGGTTGGCGAGGTTGCCCTTTACCTTCTTCTCGTAACCTGCATATGAGTGGACGACATACCAGTCACCGATTGCAGTACGAAGTGAACGGCGGAATTCTGCGTTGGGATCGTTTTCATCTGATTCGATATCGCCATCTTCATCACTTGCAAGCGCAAGGTCATCGGCAACGAAAGTCGTTTCAGCATCAACCGGCTCTTGAGGAGCAGCCGATGAAATCTCTTCGGCGCTTGCAGCAAGCGCTGCCTCAAAGGCATCTTGCTTAGGAGTGGTCTCGTCTGTCATTTCCATTACCCAAATACCCAGAAGACGACTTTGGTGAGTACCAAGTCGATGACTGAAACAACTGCAATGATGAAAGCAACGAATACCAAGACCACTGCGGTGTAAGTGGTCAACATATTGCGAGTTGGCCATACAACTTTCTTAAGTTCGCTCACGACTTGGCGATAGAAAAGTCCAACGCGCGCGAAAATTCCGAGCTTCTCCTCGGTAACTTCAACTGCATCAGTCATGTCAGTTCCTTTTCGTAATCGTTCTTCGTTTCGTGCATCTGTCGTTCGGTCGTACTCGGTTCTGCAGGGCAGGAGGGACTCGAACCCCCAACCGGCCGCTTTGGAGACGGCAACTCTGGCCAATTGAGCTACTGCCCTTCGCGAAAATTTTCGGGCGCGCCAAGGCGACCAAATTTCTTCGTGAGCGCGAAAGTGTAGAGGCTACGAGCAACCTGAGTAAAACCGGGGTGGCCTTGGCCACTCATTCTGAGCGCGCAGCCCTACCCAGCGATAGTGCAGACTTCCCCCATGAGCAGAATTTCCGCACGAATTGCAGCAATTGCAGAATCCGCCACATTGGCAGTTGATGCAAAGGCGAAAGCGTTGAAAGCTGCCGGCCGTCCCGTTATTGGATTCGGCGCAGGCGAGCCAGATTTTCCAACTCCCGATTACATCGTCGAAGCGGCAAGCGCTGCGACAAAAGTTGTTGCAAATCATCGCTACACACCAACACCAGGTCTACCTGAACTTCGCGAAGCGATTGTGACAAAGACACAACGAGATTCTCATTATGCAATAACTGTTGATCAAGTGCTTGTCACTAACGGTGGAAAGCAAGCTGTCTATCAAGCATTTGCATCCATCGTAGATCCCGGCGATGAAGTTTTATTGCCATCTCCATATTGGACGACATATCCAGAAGCAATCAAACTTGCCGGCGGAAAAAGCGTCGAAGTATTTGCCGATGAAACTCAGAATTACTTAGTCACAGTTGAACAACTTGAAGCTGCGCGAACACCGAAGACAAAGGTCTTGCTCTTTTGTTCACCTTCAAATCCAACGGGTTCTGTCTACACACCGGCTCAAGCACAAGCAATTGGTGAATGGGCGCTGAAGAACAATATTTGGGTAATCTGCGATGAAATTTATGAACATCTTCTCTATGACGGCGCAACTGCACCATCTCTACCAGTTTTAGTTCCGGGGCTTGCCGATACCTGCATCATTCTCAATGGCGTCGCTAAGACTTATGCAATGACTGGCTGGCGTGTGGGCTGGATGATTGGTCCAAAAGATGTCATTAAGGCTGCAACCAATCTGCAATCACATCTGACCTCCAATGTTTCAAACGTTTCACAACGCGCCGCCATTGCAGCTCTTTCGGGAAATCTCGATGCGGTGCACGCTATGGGCGAGGCCTTTGATCGTCGCCGTAAATTAATTGTGGGTTTGCTCAACGAAATTCCAGGCTTCAACTGCCCCACTCCCCAAGGCGCTTTCTATGTCTATCCATCTGTAAAAGGTGTGCTTGGCAAAACAATCCGCGGAAAAGTTCCCACTACATCCGCAGAACTTGCCACCCTCATTTTGGAAGAAGTAGAAGTGGCTGCTGTTCCAGGTGAAGCTTTTGGGCCTTCGGGATATCTACGTTTTTCTTACGCCACAAGCGATGCAGATATCGTTGAAGGTATTGGCCGCATCAAAAAATTGCTTACGGAATAGTTATCCGGCCTAATTCTTAGAGCGTAATACCAATCAGATTTACTTCTGCTTCTAAGGTGATTCCAAACTTTTCCTGAACAGCGCGCTTGGCAACTTGTGCTAACTCAATAATTTCCCGCGCCGTTGCATTTCCCGAATTAGTCAGGGCGAGTACATGCTTAGTGGATACGCGGGCTCCGCCATGGCTATCGCCTTTATGAATTCCAGATTTCTCAATGAGCCAAGCAGCACTTGTCTTAATTCGCCCATCTTCCGTTGGCCAACGAGGTGCATCGGCTGGAAGTTTCGCAGCAAGATCGTGGCTAATAATTGGGTTGGTAAAGAATGAGCCGGCAGACCAAGAATCTTGATCTTTTGGATTGAGCAACATTCCCTTAGCGGCTCGAAGTTCCAAGACTGCTTTTCTCGTCTGATTAATCGCTGCTTTCTCTCCCACTTTGATACCCAACTTATCTGCAAGTTCTTGATAGGTGATGGGAGTCGTGAACTCACCTTTGCGTAAATTAAATTGCACATCAAGAACTACATATCGGCCAGGATGAGATTTAAAGTGAGAATTTCGATATTCAAATTCACACTCTTGATTAGTGAAGGTCTTCACGGCTTTCGCTTGGCGATCATAGGTTCGTACTCGGGTAATGAATTCAGATACTTCATGTCCATAAGCGCCAATATTTTGAATGGGTGCAGCTCCCACAGAACCAGGAATTCCACTCAGCGTCTCTAAACCAGCAAAGCCCCGATCGATTGTGGTTGCCACAAATTCATCCCAATTTTCACCCGCACCAATAGTGAGAGTGGCTCCACTGCATGCATCAACTTCTGCATGTAGCGCGTTATTAGAAATGCGGATGACAACTCCTGCAAACCCATCATCTGAGACCAACATATTGGTGCCATCGCCCATAATCAGAATTGGCGCATCACCAGCTGCCTCAATTGCTGCAATGATTTCGGATTCGGTGGCAACTTCCACAAACTTTTTCGCAGGTCCACCTACACGTAAAGAGGTGAGATCGCGGAAGTCAGTCATGTTCTAAGGCTACCTGCGGGGGCTCAATATTGCAGTCTTACCTCTAAAGCGTTCAAGTATGCGGTCATAGTTTTTCTTAGATTGTTGGTCGCGATATTCCACGTCTGTATCGTGATAACCATGATGCCGCGCTTGTTCAAGTGGTAAATCCATCTGTAAAAGCCGACCTTGCGCATGTCGTAACTGCAGCGAAAATTCAATATCTGCATTGCGATAATAAAGTGCACGATTGCTAAATCCCCGCGCTGCGAGAGCATCTTCTCGATGCACAGCGAGAAAGTAACTAAAGAGCACATCAACTTCACCGGCGCCTTTATCGTCAATGCTGCGCCAGTCATCATCAAGATTAACCAGCCCACCTTTCCAACCAACTGCTACAAATTCACGTTGCTTAAGTTCGGTAAGGGCTGGTGTGATTGCATCTCCGGTGAAACGAGTAGATGGATCCATGATGACTACATACTCACTCGTGATATTCCGCAGCAGCGCATTAGCGCACTCTCCCCACCCTAGATTTTGAGTGAGGTGAACAAGTGATGTGCGAGCATCTAAGAGAGTGACTAAGGCTTCAGGTTCGCCGACGGATAAAATTGCGATGGCACATTCACTGTGTTTCTTGATTGTTTGCACTGTTTCAATTGCATCTTCGTGGAATCCATCAATGATGAGTGCAACGGTGATTTCATACTTACCTGAATTAATTGCCCGAATATCACGCGTTGATTCATATGTGGGATAGCGCTTTTTGGGACGTAATTCATAGCCTCCTGCACCATCAACAACTTCAAACCCTTGCGCTGCTATCTCATCTCGTAATTGATCAGAGAGTGCAAAGTTCTTCTCAGCCCGAGCTACCTGCCGAGCGCGCGCTAATTCATGAACAGATTCTGGAGCGCTCACTTTTCAACGACAGCCTTCGCCATTCCCAGAACTTTAATTCCTGCTGATGTTGCAGAGAGAGTGAGTGAGATTGTTGATTCAGTGACTTCCGAGATAGTTGCAGAGACAGTGAGATCAACATCAGTATTTTCTGGAACTATTACCGGTTTAGTAAAGCGAGCGCCGAACTCGCGAACTTTGGCGCTTCCACCGGCAAAATCGCTCACATACTTTCCGACGAGCGCCATGGTCAACATTCCATGAGCTATGACATTGGGTAGCCCGACTGATTTCGCAAATTCTTCATTTTGGTGAATAGGGTTTTGATCCCCCGATGCATCTGCATACTGTTTCAGAAGTGCGCGATTGACAGTAAATACCTTCTCGGGGAGTTCGAAGCCAACTTCCATCATGCACGCACCACCAAAGTTGACCAGGCAGAGACAACACGTTCGCCGGCGCGCTCTAAATCTGAGCGGACAGAGACAATCTCATTTCCTGCAGCGACTCGATAGCTCTCGATAGTTGCGCTGCAACGGAGCTCATCTCCGGGGCGAACCGGTGAGAATATTTCAAACTTTTGATCACCGTGAACCAAGCGAGTCCAATCCAACCCAATTTCTGGTCGAGTAAGGATCTCTTCAAATTGCGAAAGAGTGATGCGAATGGTGAATGTGGGAGGAGCGATCGAAGTATCGGGCTCGCCAATCACAGCACAGAATGCAGCAACTTCAGATTGAGTAACGGTAATTGGCTCTGTACCACCAAAGGTACTCCCGACTGAATCGGGGTTAAGCATTAGCGAGTTTCGCGGTGAAGGGTTGAAGCCTTGCAACGTGGGCAGAACTTCTTCAGTTCCATACGATCTGGATCGTTGCGGCGGTTCTTCTTTGTAATGTAATTACGTTCTTTGCAATCCACGCATGCCATGGTGATCTTTGGACGAACGTCCGCGCTCTTGCTTGCCATGGTAAAACTCCTTCGTGATGTAAGGCGCTCAGATTACCTGAGCTGCCATCTTTGGTGAAATTACTGCGTAGCGGAGGCGGGATTTGAACCCACGACACAGCGATTATGAGCCGCTTGCTCTACCAAGCTGAGCTACCCCGCCTAGATAATCAATGTCATATCGCCTTCGGCTTTTGACACTCATTACATGTAGTGCATATTAAGTTTTTTTACTGCGAGCCCCCCACCAGAATCGAACTGGTGACCTTTTCCTTACCATGGAAACGCTCTACCTACTGAGCTAGGGGGGCGAAGAACACGGAGAGAGAAGTCTAGGGGTTACATCTAAAAGTTAAAAATCAAAGATTTAGCGCGCTGGGTCAAGGGCAATTTTTCCAACAGTCTCTCTCGCAAGCATCTCTCTGTGGGCTGCAGCCGCTTCACTCAGTGGATATGTATTTCCAATCACCGGATGCAATTTTCCTACTGCAACTAATTCAAATAATTCAGCAATGACATCATGCATCAATTCTTTTTTCCCAAAACAGTTAGCGAGCCAAAA
>CAZGXO010000045.1:0-9920 GCA_964529875.1 uncultured Candidatus Planktophila sp.
AAAGGCGCAGTCACTGTTGCTACCAATATGGCAGGACGCGGTACCGACATCATGTTGGGTGGAAACCCAGAATTTATGGCAGATTTTGAATTACAACGTCGCGGCATTTCACCCGTTGATAATGCAACAGAGTACGAAGCAGCTTGGCCGCAAGAAATTGCGAAGCAGAAAGAAGCAATTGCTAAAGAACATGATGAAGTTGTAGCTCTCGGTGGTCTTTATGTTTTAGGAACAGAGCGCCACGAATCTAGACGTATTGATAATCAGTTGCGCGGCCGTTCTGGACGTCAAGGTGATCCAGGTGAATCTCGTTTCTATCTTTCGCTCCAAGATGATCTGATGCGCCGCTTTAACTCAGGCATCGTAGAGCGCGTCCTTTCAGCGGCAGGTCTACCTGAAGATGAGCCGATTGAATCCAAGATGGTCTCCAACGCCATTCGATCTGCACAGACACAGGTAGAAGCGCAGAACTTTGAGATTCGTAAAAATGTTTTGAAATATGACGATGTCATGAACCGACAGCGCGAAGTTATCTACGGTGAGCGACGCCTGGTGCTTGAAGGTAAAGATTTAGGTGAACAAGTAAGTGACTTTGTCGGCGATACCATCAGCGCATATGTTCGCGCTGAAACCGATCAAGGCTATGCCGAAGATTGGGATTTAGATCGTCTATGGACTGCTTTGAAATTAATTTATCCAATTTCTTTCACTCCTGAGCAATTAATTGCCGAGGTTGGTTCAAAAGAGGCGCTTGATCCTGATTACATCGAAACTAAGATTCTAGATGATGCCACTTCGGCATATACAAAACGAGAAGCTGAGCTCGGCTCTCACGTACTTCGCGAATTAGAGCGCAAGGTTTTGCTATCAGTCCTTGATCGCAAGTGGCGTGAGCATCTTTATGAGATGGATTATCTGCAAGAGGGAATTGGCCTGCGCGCTATGGCACAACGTGATCCTCTAGTTGAATATCAGCGCGAAGGATATGACCTGTTCTCAGCGATGATGGATGCAATCAAAGAAGAATTTGCTAGCTTGGTCTTTAACGTGGAAGTTACCGTAGATGCAGATGGCTCGGAGGTAAAGGCAACTGGAGTTGCTGATAAACCTACTCAGCAAGCGCCACTTCAATACACCGCAAGTGATGAGAGCGGTGCGACATCAAGTGGTGGGGTCTCACGCAATAGCCCGTGTCCATGTGGCAGCGGTAAGAAATATAAGCGTTGCCATGGAGCTGCTTAACTATTTACAGTAAGGCAAGTGCGGTGCAGAGCCATCTGCCATCAACACCTTCAAAGCGAATGACTGCAGAGCGATAACGCTCTCCAAATTTAATGACGACTGTTGATTCGCAGATTCCATCAAAAGGTTCACTTTGGTGAATGCTCTTGATTCTGCCAATTTCTTTCTGTGTACCAGATTGACTTAATAACTCTAGATAAATGACGCGATGGCACCAGCGAATGAGTTGCGCTGGCTGACGTCTTCCTGCCCACACTTCAACAACACTGACAATAAATTTCATTGTCCAGGTATGCAATTCTGGTAAATCTGCGCTAGCAGTCGGTATCGGGAGTTCATCTGGTTCGAGATCCTCACCAAACGTTGAAGGGACTACATATAACTTCGCTTTATGTTGAGGGAGCGGCCTCTCTGGAATTGCATAGAGATCGAGAACTGGATGAGCCCACATCGCTGGATCTTCGGTACTTGAAATGAGTTCGAGAGTTGAATGAAGTTTTTCCATAGTCAGATATTTCCTGTTGCACCACTGAGAAACATCCTGTGTAAGTACTAATTCTTCTCATACTTAAGTATGAGTGTGGAAAAGATTGGCAGGGTATAGCAAATTCGAATCTACGGTGCGCACATGCCTGCATCAAAGAAATCTCATGCTCGACTTATTCTTGCCATCGCGCTCTGTGGTGGCGCGTTACTTGCTTCATTCCTCATGTCGCATGCCGCCTCGTCACGAGAAAAATATTGGGTGGTCCTTACCCCCATAGCTGCCGGAACTACCATTGAGGCTCGCGATCTTGGTTATCAATCAGTAGTGCTTGGGAATTCGGCGGCGCGCTACCTTCCAGCAACAAGCAATCCTATTGGTTCAATCACACTTCGAAAATTTGCAGCCGGCGAATTGTTGGAAGGAAGCGCTCTCACCGAAGATTCAGAATTTCTGACGCATCAACAAATTTCATTGAGCGTTCGTGCTGTCGATATTCCAAGTGCGCTGCAAGTAGGTGAAGTAATTTCGATATATCAGGTACAAGATCATCGCAGCGGCGAGCCTGTAATTGCGCCAGATTATGTTTTAGGTGGTGTTTTTGTGGCAGCCCTCGATCGCAAAGGTAGCAATTTTGGAGGAGAGGTAGCTCTTACCATTTCACTCGACCGTGCAGATATTCCAGCAGTACTTGCCGCTACTACAAGTGGTCGAGTAGTCATAGTACGTGCGCATGGGTGATGTATCACTTGCAGCTATTACCGCAATCAAAGATGCAGAGCAAGAAGGTTTTATAGCAGGCACACTGCATGCACAAGGATGGAATATCACACATCGAGTTCTGGATTTTGGTGATTTGCAGATTGCACTTTCTCATTGCTCGCAGCCGCTTCCTATTCTTCTGATTTCACTCGATCTTGCAGGTTTCAGCGCATCACATATCGCAGAATTTCGCAGCCGCGGTTTTACCGTCTTCCTCTTTTCTTCCAATGTTGACCAGGAGAGTGAATTAAGCGGTGCTTCAAATTTTCCTAGTACTGCATTGGAATTAATGGCGATTATAAGAGGTTCACTTCGCGCTCCAATGGTTCGGGCAACTCGCGCGAGTATCACGCGCACGGCACGCACCATTGCCATCTCAACTGCATCACATGGCGCCGGAAGTACATTAGTTGCCATTAATCTGGCAACTGAACTCAGTTTATTGGGCTATAAAACTCTTTTAGTGGATAGCGATTGCTCGGCTCCTGCGATATCAACTCTGCTTGGACACCGCGGTTTACGCGATAATGTGCTTCGAATTGCAGAAAATTTGTGGGCCACCGAGATTTCACAAGACAATCTCGCTGCAGATATCAATCGACTCCACGAGGCACAGTCGCAGTATCAATATCTGGTGTTAGACCTTGGCACTATAAAAAACTTTGCGGCATCACTTACTAGCCGTAGGTGGGAGAGTGAGATATTAATCTGGGTGTCGCATAATGCTGATCAACTCTGCTTTGTGACCAGAGATACAAAGATAGCGCTTGAGCGGTTACGTGGAGTGCTCCGTGAATGTGCGCAAAATTCAATCCGCCCAGCAATTTCCATCATTCACAACATGCGTACCCCCGGAAAGAAGAGCGATAGAGATGAATCTCTTTTGCAGAGCATAAAACCAATTCCACACAGTGAGATATTGCAAATTCCTTTTGATCCACGAAGCGCCCAGCGTGCAGAAAATAACAACTCATCTCTCTACGAGGTCAATGAAAAGAGCGCTCTCCGTCGTTCTATCACAGAAATTGCAGGTCGGTTCGCTCAGTAATTTCTTATAGGCTTGTCTCATGCGCGGATATGCGGCTATGACAGCCAGCGAGGTATTGGAGTTTGCGCGTGCTCATACTTTAGAAATTACTGATATCTATGCGCCAACACCATCTTTCATTTCATCTCACTCAGATTTAGATGAAGAAGAGATTGAGTATGCCCTTACTCTTGTAGCTGCAGAAGATGCCCTAGAACTTGCCACTCCCGATGCCAGCGGCGCATATGTATTGGCTTTTGAGATTCCTGAATCTGCCATCAGTTCACGTCACGACATGTCAGTTTCACTCAACTCTGCCCTGACTTGGCAAAACCTGCAGTGCATGTTTGCAGTCGATGACAATGGGGAAGATTTAACCTGGTATGCCCCACAAGAAATCGAACCTACCCTCACAGAATTAAAACGGTAATTTCATGGCCGCTATTGAAGATTATGTGAAAGGGCGAAGTCCACTCAACCAATCACAGATCCACCGATTGAGAGAGCTGGTTGCAGATTGGCAATTGCTCTCTGATCTCTCTTTTGCTGATTTGATTCTCTGGGTCCCGCTGCGCAAAGATTTTAAAAGTTGGCCGACCGGATATGTAGCAGTTGCACACATCAGACCTACGACTGCGGCAACGCTCTTTCCTCACAATGTTTTAGGCGATGAGATTTCTTATGGAGAGCGTCCTCATATAGATCAGGCGCTTTCAGACGCTGACATTGTGCGTGATACTCAACCAGAGAAAATGGGTGAATTTCTTGTCAAAGAAGAGACCATACCTGTGATTATGGATGCACATGTAATTGGAGTAATTTCGCGCCATCGTAATGCAGAGTTAATGCGCCAACCATCACGTCTTGAACTTAACTATCGTGAAATCGCTCATAATCTATATCGCATGATTGCAGAGGGAACTTTTCCTTATCCCAATGCGGGATCATTCTTTGATCCGGCGCCACGAGTTGGTGATGGATTGATTCGCCTTGATGTAAATGGCATCGTCTCGTATGCCAGCCCAAATGCTCGATCTGCTTTAAGTCGTTTGGGTTGGATGAGTGAGCTCGAAGGACATTCATTAGGTGCAGTTGCTGAACAAATTTCTCGCATCAAACCTGATGCGCAAGAAGAGACGATTTCATCAGGTTTATCTGGCAAAGTGCAAAAGCGAGTTGAAGTTGAGAATCCTGGCGGCACCATAGATTTTACGGTCCTGCCTTTGCTGCAAAGCGGCGATCGAATTGGGGCTATTGTTTTACTCAATAATGTGACTGAACTACGCCGACGTGAGCGTGAGCTAATCACAAAAGATGCCACTATCCGCGAAATTCATCATCGCGTGAAAAATAATCTGCAGACAGTCTCCGCGCTACTTCGATTACAGGCGCGGCGCATTGATGATGAAGGCGCCAGCGCCGCTCTTAATGAAGCGGTGCGTCGCATTGCATCGATTGCATTAGTTCACGAAACTCTTTCCAGCAGCAAAGAATCTTCTGTTGACTTTGATGATGTATTGGGAAACCTCATTACACATGCACTTGAGCTAAGCCCGCGCATGGGTGAGCTGCAGATCAATCGCTCCGGCAGCGTAGGTTTACTGGATCCACGACTTGCCACTCCGTTGGCGCTGGTTATTACCGAACTCATACATAATGCACTGGAGCATGGCTTGGCGGATAAAGGTTCATCGCTTGGTATTACTGTGTCACAGAATGACCACCAGATGACGGTAACCGTCAGCGATGACGGGGTAGGACTACCTACTGGTTTTGATATTTCTACATCCCCCAATTTGGGGCTACAGATAGTGCGGACTTTGACCGAGAATGAATTACGTGGTGAATTAACGTTGCGAAGGTTGGATGGCAGAACTCAAGCAGAGCTCACATTTCCAGTGAATTAATTATTTGCTTGATCAGCAAGGCGCGCGCGGTTTCGCGCTGCGCGACGTTTGAGGGCGCGTCTTTCATCTTCGGATAACCCGCCCCAGACACCTGCATCTTGACCAGATTCAAGCGCCCAAGCAAGGCAAGCCTCTTTCACAATGCAGCGGTTACAGACTTTCTTCGCCTCTTCAATTTGGGTGATGGCAGGTCCAGTGTTGCCAATAGGGAAGAAGAGTTCTGGGTCTTCTTCGCGGCATGCGGCTTGATGTCGCCAATCCATGGCTCTACTCCCTCCTGCGCTCTTGCACTGCGTAGCTTTCTCGCGTTATCTGTGAGATCTACATGTGGTGCACAACCTGCGCACAAGTGGGTAATTCTCCCGTTAACTAGAGTGTTAAACAAGAAGGAAGGAGAAAAGATTTCAGATTTGTAGGTGATTTGCATCCCTTGACTGGCAAATATTTCGATGAGAAGCCAAGTGCCCCCGACAGGATTCGAACCTGTGCACCTGCCTCCGGAGGGCAGTGCTCTATCCCCTGAGCTACGGGGGCGCAGGGACAAGGGTAGGTTATCCGACTATGACTCACGGAGAGAAAGCGTATTTTGCGACTGGTTGTTTCTGGGGAGCAGAACGGCGTTACTGGAATATTCCAGGAGTGATTGCAACCAGCGTTGGATATATGGGTGGAGTTCGCCCACATCCGAGTTATGAACAAGTCTGCACCGGCGTTACTGGGCATGCCGAAACTGTGGAAGTGATCTTTGATCCTGCTCAGGTTTCATATCGCAGATTATTAGAAGAGTTTTGGACCATGCACGATCCAACGTCACTGAATCGCCAAGGTGGAGATATCGGAACGCAATATCGCAGCGCCATCTTTACAACATCCACCGCGCAACATGATGCGGCCATTGCAACGCGGGCGATCTATCAAAGTGAATTAACCCGAGCTGGATTGGATGAGATTGTCACAGAAATTATTGCCGCAGATTCGCATCCGTATTACGTGGCTGAGGAGTATCACCAGAAGTATTTAGAGAAAAATCCCAACGGCTATGACTGCCACTCCAGCACCGGTATTGCCTTTCCACAAGCGAGCGAGCAGACCGCTTAACCGAGCGCTCGCCAGCAATACCACGCCACCACGCTGCGATAGGGGCGGAATTTTTCGCCCTTCTTGGCAAGTTCTGCCGGCGTGATTTCTTCGCGCAAACCATAAATCTTTTCATACCCACGTCGCACACCTAGGTCACCAGTAGGCCAGATATCGAGTCGACCCAATTGAAACATCATAAACATATCGACTGTCCAAGGACCGATACCCCACAAATTGGTTAACTGCGAAAAGATTTCTTCATCGCTTGTGATGGTGTGGAGCTTGGAAAAGTTAATCTTCTTCGAAAGCGCCGCATCTGCTAACCCTTGAATCGTTTTGGTCTTAGCTCCTGACACTCCAGCTTCGCGAAATTGAAGCTCTGAAAGCGCGGCGATTCGCGCTGGCACAACTCGTCCGGCGACCAACCCTTGTACTCTTCCATAAATCGTATCGGCTGCCTTGACGGCTAATTGCTGGGAAATCACGGACTCTACCAACGCGGCAAAATGCGAAACGGGATTTTTATTCTGCCCAATTGTGCAGAGCGGATGTGCTGCAATGACTTTCGCCAACTTTGTGTCACGCGATGCAAGTTCTGCGGTGATTTTCTTCATGCGCGCTGCAGTGATCAAGGTCTGCGCTGGCATAGGCAAAGAATAAGCGTAGATAATCGAGATTAAGAGTGAGATACTCACCCCATGCAGAGTGGCTTTGATCTCCAAGCAGTTACTTTGAAAGAGTTACAGACCCACCGCAGCGAAAAATGGCGCGCATTTCCACCCGATGTACTTCCGCTGCCAGTTGCGGAGATGGATTTTCCAGTTGCGCAACCTATTCGCACCATTCTTACCGAAATGGTGGCGCACTCTGACCTGGGATATCTCGGGCCAATTCCCGAACTCGGCCGAGCATTTTCCGATTTTGCAACGCGTCGCTGGAATTGGACACCTGATCCAGAACAAGTGCGGATTGCCGCTGATGTTGGCGTTGGAGTCGTTGAAGTTTTACGTGTTCTCACAAAACCTGGTGACAAGATTCTGATTAATTCACCTGTATATCCCAATTTCTTTACATGGTGCGCTGAGACGCATCTTGAGCAAGTAGATGTGCCCTTCACTGAATCTGAAGCAGAAGTCGATGGCAGCCACTGGGTCATTGACTGGGCAGCGATCGAACGCGCCTATGCATCTGGCATCACTGTGCATCTTCTCTGTAATCCACATAATCCACTTGGGCGCGTTTACACCAGAGATGAACTTGCTCGTTTTGCTGAGTTAGCGAAAGCCCATAACGTTTTCATTATCAGCGATGAGATACATGCGCCTCTTACCTATGCCGAACAACCCTTCACCCCATTCTTATCGGTCTCAGAAACTGCTCGGCAGTTTGGCGCAACGGTTACTTCATCGAGTAAAGGGTGGAATATTGCAGGGCTTAAGTGCGCCATCATCGTGACTGCGCATGAGAAGACCCATGAGAAATTTAAGGAGATCGCACCAGCGACCCATTATCGCGCCTCACTTCTTGGCGGTTTTGCATCGGTTGCAGCTTTTCAAGAGGGCGAACCGTGGCTCAATGATGTGCTGGCGCAACTCGATCACAATCGAAATTTTGTTGCGCAATTGCTCGAAGAGAAAGCACCACAAGTGCGCTATCGGATTCCACATTGCTCATATTTAGCGTGGCTCGACTTAAGTGCTCTGGGGCTTGGCGAAGATCCATCAACAACTCTTCTCGAAAAAGCCAAAGTGGCCTTTGTTCCAGGAATTCGATTTGGAAGTCAGAGCGCTCAATATGTGCGACTTAATTTTGCAACGAGCCCTGACATACTCACCGAAGCAGTCACGCGTATCGCATCAGTTGCGTCATAACCTGCAAAAATCTCACGGTAGGAGTATTTTTATACCCATGAAAACTCTGCGCCGAATCATTGCTGCGGTCACCGTTGGCATCTTAGCTTTTCGCGCAGTGGGATCTTTCTTGTCATGGATCGAAAAGCAGGATGATGCAAATACCGATGCTTGGATCGATGAAGATGAATTTGAAGAAGCGTAATTAATGTCTGATACCTATATTCCCGGCACCTGCAATATCGGAAAAGGCGAGATTCGCCGTCGCCAAATGGTTGCTCTGATCGGAGTTGTTATCAGCGCTATCTCTTTGATTGGGATGGCAACGACCAATGCAACCCCACAGGCGCGCCTTGGCATATTTATTCCGCTCTCTGTTGCAGCGATTGGTTTTGTGCAATCTCGTCGCAAATTCTGTTTAGCGTATGGATTTATGGGCACCTTCAACTTTGGAAAGTTGGGCGAGCTCTCTAAAGTCTCAAGTAAAGAATCACGCACTGCCGATCGTAAGACCGCGCTGGCCATCTTGGCGCAGGCCCTTGGTCTTGCCGCGCTTCTGACCGCCATCGTGTACGTGCTACCACTATAGAAAGCCCTTACATTTTTCTGGCGTTAGTGCCATTGTGGACTCTGTGAAAATCATTATCCAAACCCGCCACGCAAATCTTGCAAGTGACTTTAAGGCAATTGCGGAGGAGAAACTCCGCTCCATGGAACGTTTTAGCGTTGCCATTGACCGAATTGAAGTTGAAGTAACACACGAAGCAAACCCGCGCCAAGGTAAGAATTCACATCGCGTTGTCATCACATCACACGGTTCAGGTCCGTTGCTCCGTGCCGAAGCGCACGGCTTTAATGATCTTGCCGCCTTTGATTCTGCTATTAAAAATATTGAGTTGCAGATTAGGCGCATCCATGAGAAAGCCAAGAGCCATGGCAGAAAAACCTTGCGTACGATGAAAGTAATCGCTGCAGATTAATTAGCGCTTCTGCTTCTCTTTCTCTTTTTCGCCTTTCTTCTCCTTTGCGCTGCGCTCATCACGCATGGGTGGAGCAGGTGGTGTTGGCAGCGCACCGAGTGCGGCGATGGCGTTTTCGCGGGCAGCAATAGCTGCTGCAATTGCGCTCTGGCGAGTTGTGGAGATAGCGCTCTTTTGTGCAGGTGTATTTGCAGAGACCAACGCAGTTTTGGCATCAGAGATTGCTTTATCAACTGCCTTCTTAAAATCTGAATTAATTAATCGCATTTTTGTGGCGCGATCTTTGAGTGTATTTTCAAAAGCTTCGCGCTCTTTCTTAAAACGATCCATGCGATCTTTATACGTTTCAATTTGTGGCGTGGGTGAGGGAGATGGTGTTGAATCCGCGAATGCGCTAGGTGCAGGTAGCACCAGCGCAGTAATTAGGCAGAGCGCTGCAATCTCTTTTCTCACAGCGCCATGGTAGATGTGCCAAGGTGTGAAATATCTGTGAAAGTGCCCAAAGCTCCGTGTGGAGTATCTGAAATTGGTAGAAATGAGGTGCAGAGCATGGCAGGGTAGCGCCATGAGCCAATTAATCATGGTGAT
>CAZGXO010000046.1:0-9799 GCA_964529875.1 uncultured Candidatus Planktophila sp.
GTGAAATCAGAGATTTTTTCTGCACCAATGACAAGAACATGCTTAGAACTTCCTGACTTAATAAAGTCGTGCGCCATAGCAACGCCGTAAGAGAAGCCGGCGCACGCTGCATTGATATCGAAAGCTGCTGCTTTGGGATGGCCCAACCTTTGCAAGAGGGCAGTGGCAGCAGATGGTGCTTGGAATGGAAAGGTAATTGTGGCAACGATGACGGTATCGATATCGGTAATTGCTAACTTCGCTTTTTTCAGCGCATCTTCTGCAGCGGCAACTGCCATGTCGAGAACAGATTCATCATCGGCTGCAACGCGGCGAGTTTCGATGCCGGTGCGCTGTTGAATCCATTCATCACTGGAATCAATCCGGTCGACGATATCTGCATTGGGCACAATCTTCTTGGGGCGATATGAACCAACTGCCAGGATGCGACTTTCGCTTCCGGCTTTCGTTGAGATGGCTTTTGTCATGCTGCGCCTCCATGCTGTGCGGCAAATTCGCGAGCTGCAGGAAGATCATCTGGTGACTTCAGCGCGAACTGCTCAATTGTAGGAACTGCGCGCTTGATTAATCCAGTAAGCGTGCCTGCAGGTGCTACTTCAATCACACCGGTAATTCCAGATTGTGCAAGTTGCTCCATACATAAATCCCAGCGCACCGGATTGGCAATTTGATTGACAATTAAATCAAGAGCTTGTCGACCATCGTGAATAACTTCACCAGCTTTATTAGAAATGACTGCAGCTCGTGGTGCGTGCACTTCTAACGATGCTGCCAGCGTGCGAAGCGGTTCTACGGCAGGTTGCATCGCTGATGTGTGAAATGCGCCAGCAACTGCAAGGGGGCGAACGCGTGCACCATCAGGCGCTAATTGAGAGAGCGCCTCTCGGGAACCGGCCGCAACTATTTGTCCACCACCATTGTCGTTAGCAGGCACTAAACCTAAATCGGCAATTGCTTGTAAAACTGTGGTGCGGTCTCCGCCTAATACCGCTGCCATTCCTCCATCGCTCTGCGCTGCTGCCTGCGCCATTTCAACTCCGCGGGCGCGAACTAATTTCATGGCCGCAAGCGGTGAGATCACCCCAGCGATTGCCGCCGCAGAAATTTCACCGACTGAATGGCCGGCAACATAGGAGAAGTTTTTTACCGCAAGCGCTTCTGCAGAGAGCAAACTAGTAGCGACGATGAGTGGTTGGGCATTGGCTGTGTCTTTTATTTCATCGGCATCGGCATCTTGGCCAAGATGAAGTAAATCCATATCGATTGCGCTAGCAAATGAATCAAGCAGTTTTCTTAAATGTGAATCTGCCAGCCATGGTTTTAACATTCCTGGTGTTTGTGAACCTTGTCCAGGAGCAAGAAGTGCGAGCACGGTTTTAACTATATGGGATTACGAACGAGTAACTAGCCACACCTGCGCACAATGTGATGAAAGATTCACCTTTGATCCAGGTAATTGAATGATGGGTTCGTGAGTTTCAACTGGAGATGCTGCATCAAAAATTCTCCGGAAACTAGTGCCCCATTTCTCATCAGGTAAGGTAAATGGAGTTTCTTCACGAGAAGAGTTAAGAAGAAGTAATAATCCACGATCGGGCCCTGCCTCAATCTGGACGGTAAGACTTCTCTTTTCACCATCTGCCCAGTGTTCTTCCGTCATTTCATGGCCACCCAAACTAAACCAGGCAATATCTTTGCGTTGCGTGCCAAGATCTAATTGCCCAGTAAAGAATTCAGCAGCCACATCTGCCAAGTATGTTTTTCTAATACGTGTTAATTCTGCAACTGAATCGCGCATATCTTTCTGCAGCTCATTTAACTCCCAAGTGTTTGCCCATCCACCCATAAAAGTTTCAGCAGTATCAAGGCGCTGCGCTGACTTTTCAAGAGGTAAGGAGTAACCATTATTAGAACCTGCTTGGCTTCGGCATATTTCATCTCCCATGCTGATCATCGGAACACCAGCAGATAAGAGAAGCGTTGCCATAATGGATTTTTTTAACCGGTGGCGAAGCGCAATAAGTGAAGCATCATTGCTCGGACCTTCAACTCCCATATTCCATGAAAGGTTATGAATTGCGCCATCGCGATTCTCTTCTTTATTTGCCTCATTGCGCTTATTGGAATACATCACCAAATCACTCAAGGTAAATCCATCATGTGCGGTGACAAAATTAATGGATGAAGTAGGGCCGCGATAGAAGAAGACATCCGATGAGCCGCTGATGCCATCGGCAATATCTGCAACTCCTTCGCCATATCCACGAGCTAAATCACCTAACCAAAATTGACGCACCGAATCTCGGTAACGGTCATTCCATTCGCGCCACGGATGGGGAAAATCTCCCAGCGAATATCGCGAGATATCCCATGGTTCAGCAATCATCTTGAAATTTCTCAGCACTGAATCTGCCTCAATGGCTGACATCAGCGCAGAATCAAATGCAGAGTGAGTGGAATACATGGCAGTTGCTAAATCAAAGCGAAAACCATCAACTCCCACGACTTCAACCCACCAGCGAAGCGAATCTACGATATGGCGCACACCGTGCGGACTCGAAGCTTGCAAGGTATTTCCGCATCCGGTGACATCGATGTAATTACCTTTGCCATCACTTCGATACCACGAATTATTATCAATACCTTTAAAGGAGAGAGTAGGTCCTCCTACTCCGCCTTCGGCAGTGTGGTTGTAAACCACATCGAGAAATACTTCGATGCCATTCTCATGCAGACGATCAATCGACCACTGTAATTCACTTACGGGATCATCTGTTGCGGCATATTCGCTATGAACTGCAGAGAAGGCAATCGCGTTATATCCCCAGTGATTCTTTCTGCCACGTGCCCAAATCGCAGGTTCGGTCGCGTAAGCATGAATGGGAAGAAGTTCAAGGGCGGTAACACCTAGATGTTTTAAATGTTCGATGGTGCTTTGATGGCCCAGTGCTTTATATGTTCCGCGTTCTGCTTCAGGGATTGCCACATTCTTTGCAGTTAATCCCTGTACATGTGCTTCATAAATAACTTCTTGGGTCCATGAATAAATGGGGCGGTGCACTTCGCGCGAGCGATAATCGGTAACGACCGAGAGCGGAACATAAGGTGCGCTATCTCGATCATCTCGAATTGAAGTATCACCAGCGCCAACGCCATCTGTTGCCTGATGTCCATAAATTTCTGGAACATACGTCAGTGTGCCATCGAGTTTGTGGGCGTATGGATCAATCAGAAGTTTTGCGGCATTAAAGCGCGATCCATATTCGGGAGCCCACGTGCCATAAATGCGATAGCCATAACGTTGCCCGGCGCGCACACCCGCGAGATATCCGTGCCAGATCGGGCCATTGCGATGCGAGAGCGCAAAGCGCGTCTCTACCAACTTGCCATTGACCTCATTAAAGAGGCAGAGCTCCACCGCTGTTGCCGCGCTCGTCCAGATTGCAAAGTTGCAGCCACCATCGGTCAGAGTTGCTCCGAGAGTTCGCGGGTCGGCAGGAAGCATTGGCCTATCTTGCCGTGTGATGTATGAAAAACCCTTTCACGTTGAGAAAGAGGCTACCCGTCAGTAACCTTCGCCTATGAAGATTGCAGTGTGCATCAAACAAGTACCCGATTCATGGGCCGAGAAAAAGATGGTGGGCGGCGTACTCGATCGCGAAAATGTAGATGCAGTTCTCAATGATCTTGATGAATATGCAGTCGAAGAAGCGCTGCGCATTGTTGAAGCGCATGGTGGCAATGAAGAAGGCGGAGCACACACCGTCACAGTGATTTCCATGGGGCCAGAGCGCGCAACTGATGCAGTGCGCAAAGCGCTCTCCATGGGCGCCAATGATGCAATTCTTGTTACAGATAACGCGCTCGCTGGTTCGGATGCACTTGCAACATCGGCAGTGCTTGCCAAAGTAATTAGCGATGGTGGCTATGACTTAGTTATATGTGGCACCGAATCAACCGATGCGCGCATGAGCGTTATTCCAGCAATGCTCAGCGCTCGCCTCGGCTGGGCACAGCTAACCTTTGCCTCCAAAGTAACTGTGGATCCTGCGGGTTCGGTATCAATTACGCGCGTGACCGAAGCGGGCGTTGATGAAATTTCAGCTGCATTTCCAGCGGTGGTCAGCGTTGTAGAAAAAATTAATGAACCGCGTTATCCATCATTTAAAGGAATTATGGCGGCGAAGAAGAAAGTTATTGCGCAGAAAGATTTGGCAGCAGTAGGTGTTGCTGCACAGAGCGCTTGGTCGCAAGTAAAAGATGCAACACCACGTCCAGCGCGCGCTGCTGGCGTTAAAGTCAATGATGAAGGTAATGGCGGCGAAGCGCTAGCGACATATCTAGCAGAGAAGAAATTAATATGAGTAACGTCATTATTCTTGCGGATTTTTCGGGCGAGCAGATCACTAAAACAACTGCGGAATTAGCAACGGCCGGCGCTCGCATTGGCACAGTGACTGCCGTTGTCATTGCCGAAGCCGGCAAAGGATCCGCGCGGGCAAGTCAGGTCAAGCAAGGTCCAATTTCTCACGTACTTGTCATGGAAGCTGCTGAATTTGCAGAGGCGGGAGTTCCAGCTGTCGCTGATGCACTTTCACATATCGTAAAAGAGAAATCTCCAGCTGCAGTTCTGATTGCATCACATGCCTTTGGAAAAGAAGTTGCAGCGCGCGTTGCCGTATTAACCGATTCTGGAATCATCACCGATGCAGTTGATGTTGCTGCAGATATCACCGCGACGCAAATGGTCTTTGGCGGATCAACAACAGTGCACTCGCAGATTTCGCACGGAACTCCGATCATCACAGTGCGCCCGAACAGCATTGAAGCAGATCTCAACACCGCTTCTCCTGCGATCGAAAATGCAACGGCGGTCATTAGCGACGCTGCTAAGAAAGCAAAGATTGCAAGTTCACAACCTCCAGTCAAAGGCGGTCGTCCAGAATTAACCGAAGCAAATATTGTGGTCTCAGGCGGTCGTGGCACTGATGGAAATTTTGCGCCCGTTGAAGCATTTGCCGATTTACTGGGAGCTGCAGTAGGCGCATCGCGTGCTGCAACAGATGCTGGTTGGTATCCCCATTCACATCAAGTGGGACAGACTGGAAAAACTGTGAGCCCACAACTGTATGTTGCGTGTGGAATTTCTGGCGCAATTCAACATCGCGCTGGAATGCAAACTTCCAAGACCATCGTTGTTGTCAATAAAGATCCCGAAGCGCCGCTCTTTGATATTGCAGATTTTGGCGTAGTCGGCGACCTCTTCAATGTTTTGCCGCAGGCAACTGCTGCAGTTGCAGCGAAAAAAGGCTGATACTCGCCAACGAACTAGAATGCTCCTGTGAGCGTTTATCTTGATCATGCAGCAACCACGCCTATGAGCGATGTGGCTATTGCTGCTATGAACGCATCACTTCGCAAATTAGGTAACCCTTCTTCTCTTCACACCGATGGTCGTGCGACCCGCAAAGATGTCGAAGATGCTCGCGAAGTGATCGCCCAAGCGGTGGATTGTGCGCCCAGTGAGGTGATCTTCACTGGCTCTGGAACCGAAGCTGATAACGCCGCCATTAAAGGTTTGTATTGGTATTCCAAGAAGAAAGTAATTCTGGTTGCCAGCATCGAACATCATGCAGTTCTCGATCCCGCCCATTGGCTAGTGGATCATGAAGGCGCCGAACTGATTGAAATTCCCGTCACTGCACACGGCGTTATAGATCTAGATTTCCTCAAAAAAGTTGTGGCAGAACGTAAAGCGGAGATTGCACTGATATCAGTGATGCATAGCAATAATGAAACCGGTGTTATTCAGCCCGTAGCAGACGTAGTGCAGATTGCTGGAGATATTCCGGTTCACTGTGATGCAGTACAGAGTTTTACCAAGGTGCCACTATCTTTTAAAAATCTCGGGCTCTTTGCTATGACCATTAGCGCACATAAAGTTGGTGGGCCACTCGGAATAGGTGCGCTTATTTTGCGCCGCGCTGTAGAGCTTCCTCCACTTCTCCACGGTGGTGGACAAGAGCGCGATATCAGAAGTGGAACTGTCAACGCCCCAGCAATTGTTGCTTTTGCCGCAGCAGTTGCCGCTAAGAATTACGATGCCGAGAAAGTTACTTCTCTTCGTAAGAAATTTGAAAGCGGTGTGCAATCACTTCGCCCTGATGCCATTGTGAATGGTGCAGAAGCAGCGCGCCTTCCAGGAATTTCTAACATTACATTTCCTGGAACCCAGAGTGATTCCCTTCTGCTGCTGATGGATTCCGAGAAAGTTTCTTGCTCAACCGGTGCTGCATGTAGCGCCGGAGTTCATCAGCCGAGCCATGTCTTGATGGCGATGGGGCGAAGCGATGTCGTTGCCCAATCTTCACTTCGCTTCTCCTTCGGTGCTACATCGACAGATTCTGATGTGGAATTTGCGCTCTCTGTTCTGCCGCGAGTGATTGAACGTGGTTTAGCTGCACATTCAGTAGGTCGGGCATGAAGCTGATAGCGGCAATGAGCGGTGGCGTTGATTCTGCAGTGGCTGCAGCGCGCGCAGTAGAAGCAGGACATGAAGTGATTGGAGTTCACTTAGCGCTCTCCTCTAATCCGCAGAAATATCGCAGTGGTGCGCGCGGTTGTTGCACTATTGAAGATTCACATGATGCGCGCCGTGCTGCCGATGTAATTGGTATTCCTTTTTACATTTGGGATATGGCCGATGAGTTTCATGAAGGCGTTGTCGAAAACTTTATGAGCGAATATGCGGCAGGAAGAACTCCCAATCCATGTCTGCGCTGTAATGAAAAGATTAAATTTGCGGCAGTCTTAGATCGCGCCAAAGCGATGGGATTTGATGGTGTAGTTACTGGCCATTATGCGCGCACACAAGATTCAAATTCTGGAAAGACTCTGCACCGCGCCATTGATCCATTGAAAGATCAGTCATATGTACTTGCAGTGTTATCTCGCGAACAGATTGCTGGCGCTATCTTTCCGCTTGGTGATACCGAGAAAGTTGATATTCGCAAAGAAGCGGAAGCTCGCGGCTTAGCGGTCGCACAAAAGCCAGATAGCCACGATATTTGTTTTGTGCCATCAGGAGATAACGCCGGATGGTTACGCGAACGTTTGGGAAGTGAAGTCGGACCCATCGTCGACCAAGATGGCAAGCAGATTGGCGAACATAAAGGCGCTTACACATACACCATCGGACAACGTAAAGGTTTAGGTCTGACAGTTCCCACTGCTGATGGCTCTCCTCGTTTTGTTTTAAAGATTGAACCTGTGAGCAATACCGTTGTCGTAGGTTCACGCGAAGATTTAGCGGTGACATCAATGCGTGGTGAGCGACCAATCTTTTGTGGACCAGAAATCGGCGCCGCGCCACTTCGCGGTTTCGTGCAAGTAAGAGCACATGGCGCTGCCCTTGATTGCACCTATTACTTAGATAACGGTTATCTCGTCGCCGAACTCGATCAACCACTGCTCGGGCTTGCAACCGGACAAGCGATGGTTATTTATGACGGTGACCGAGTCGTTGGCTCAGCCACAATCTGTGAGACCGCATGAGCGCTGCCGACCTCACCAAAGCGCGCCATCGCATCTCTGATTTAACATCTGAAATTCGCGATCACCAATTTAAATATTATGTATTAGATGCTCCCACTATCTCTGATGCGCAATTTGATGCGCTCCTTAAAGAGTTGCAACAGTTAGAAGCAAAATTTCCAGAACTTCTCGCAGCTGATTCTCCTTCACTCGGTGTAGGCGGTGGATTTGCAACGACCTTCGAGCAGCACGATCACATTGAGAAGATGATGAGCCTTGATAATGTCTTTGATAGCGATGAGTTAACTGCTTGGTTCGATCGTGTCGAAAAAGAGTGCGCCACACCTCAGTATTTATGTGAGTTAAAAGTAGACGGACTTGCTATCAATTTGCTCTATCAAGATGGTCAATTAGTACGTGCGCTCACTCGCGGTAATGGCACCACTGGTGAAGATGTCACACTCAACGTCAAGACCATCAAAGGTCTGCCACATACGCTCAGCGGGAAAGAGATTCCCGAATTAATTGAAGTACGCGGTGAGGTATTTCTTCCGGTAGATGCATTTAATCAACTTAATGAAGAGTTAGAAGAAGCGGGTAAACCACTCTTTGCCAACCCCCGAAATTGCGCAGCAGGATCACTCAGACAGAAAGATCCACGAGTCACCGCTTCACGTCCATTGCAGATAGTTGTGCATGGAATAGGTGCGGTGCAAGGTGTAGAGCTCACATCACAATCTGGCGCATATTCCACCTTAGCTGCGTTGGGCTTACCTACTTCAACGCGTTTTAAAGTCAGCAAAACTCGTAACGAAGTCCTTGCCTATATCGAAAATTACAACGTCCATCGCCATGATGTAGAACATGAAATTGATGGCGTAGTCATCAAAGTCGATGAGATTGCTGATCAGAGAAAACTTGGTTTCACTTCGCGGGCTCCAAAATGGGCAATCGCCTATAAATATCCGCCGGAAGAAGTCACCACAAAGTTACTTGATATCAAAGTCAGCGTTGGTCGTACTGGACGCGTAACCCCTTTTGCCTTTATGGAGCCAGTCAAAGTTGCAGGTTCCACCGTTACCAATGCCACCTTGCATAATCAAGAAGAGATTGAACGTAAAGGCGTCTTAATTGGCGACACGGTAGTTATTCGCAAAGCCGGCGATGTCATTCCAGAAGTACTTGGCCCAGTAAAAGATAAGCGCACTGGTAAAGAGAAACCATTTGTTATGCCTACTTCATGTCCTGAATGTGGCAGCGCTCTTCGCGCAATCTCTGATGGCGATGTTGATATTCGTTGTCCTAATACCCACAAATGTCCAGCACAGCTGCGCGAGCGGATTTATTACATTGGATCTCGTGCCGCGCTCGATATCGATGTCTTAGGTTACGAAGCAGCAGTTGCGCTACTCACAGATCAGATCATCAGCGATGAAGCCGACATCTTTGCGCTCAATGAATCTGCGCTCATGAAATCTGAGTTCTTTAAGAAGAAAGATGGCTCGAAAGGTAAAAACCTAGAAAAATTATTAGCGGCAATTGAAACGGCAAAGACTCGTCCTTTGTGGCGGGTTATTGTGGCGCTCTCCATTCGCCATGTAGGGCCAACTGCTGCACAAGCTCTTGCCAATCACTTTGGAAGTATGAAAGCAATTCAAAGCGCAGCCGAAGATGAACTTGCAGCCATTGATGGCGTAGGTGAAGTAATCGCACAATCAATCATCGAATGGTTCGCAGTCGATTGGCATCGCAACATTCTCTCTTCATGGGAAAAAGCTGGTGTCAGTATGGTGAATCAGAAGAGCGCCGATCTACCACAGACGCTTGCGGGGCTGACATTTGTTGTTACTGGTGGACTCGAAGGTTTTACCCGCGACTCGATTGCGGAAACTATTACCGCGCATGGTGGCAAACCATCTTCATCAGTCTCTAAAAAAACTGACTACGTATTAGTGGGATCTGACCCTGGTTCTAAATTGGCTAAAGCAGAAGAATTAGGCGTTACCATTATTGATGAAGCACGCTTTTTAGAACTTCTTGCAGGAAAGTAGTAATCTTTGCCGCATGATGAGCCAACTATCTGAAGCAACTCGTGAACTTCCACTTCCACCTATTGGATTTGCAGCAATCGCCTTTGGCACATTTGTCTTCTTGCTCTATATCGTGCTTCGCTTCGATAAGTAATCGGTCGTAATACTTTGAGAGTTGGGCTTTATGGTGGGACTTTTGACCCCATTCATAACGGCCATCTCCATGTCATCACTTC
>CAZGXO010000047.1:0-9642 GCA_964529875.1 uncultured Candidatus Planktophila sp.
TCGAAATACTCCTCTTTCCATAAATCCTCATCTCCATCAGGCAACAAAATAACGCGCTCGGGTTTGAGAGCCTGCACAGCGCCTTCATCGTGGGAGACAAGAACGACTGCACCTTGATATTCAGCAAGTGCTCCCAAAATTTCTTCTCGTGATGCGGGGTCTAAGTTATTTGTTGGCTCATCGAGTAAAAGCACATTGGCAGCTGAGACAACGAGCGTTGCTAAAGCGAGTCGGGTGCGCTCTCCGCCAGAAAGTACTTTGACTGGTTTGTGAATATCATCGCCGGTAAAGAGGAATGAACCCAACACATTGCGCGCTTCAGGTTCGCGCAGATCATCCTTGGCAGAGAGCATGTTCTCTAAAATCGTGCGCTCAAAATCCAACATTTCATGTTCTTGTGCATAGTAACCAAGCCGTAAGCCATGGCCATGTTCCACAGTTCCTGTATCTGTCTCTAATTGGCTTGCCAGAATCTTCAGCAGCGTGGTCTTACCTGCACCATTAAGACCAAGAATTACAACCCGAGAGCCTTTATCAATAATGCATGAAACATCGGTAAATACTTCAAGAGAACCGTAATTTTTAGAGAGCTCAGATCCTGACAGGGGAGTCTTACCGCACGGTGCAGGAGTTGGAAACCTTAACTTAGCAACCTTGTCGACCTTACGTACCTCATCCAAGTTTGCGATAAGTTGATCTGCGCGCTTAAACATCGCGCGCGCAGCTGCTGCCTTATCTTTCTTGGCACGGAATTTCTCAGCTTGTTTCTGCAAAATTTCTGCCTTTTTCTCAGCAATGGCTCGCTCTTTTTTGCGGCGATGCTCATCTTGTTCGCGCTGGAGCAGATATTGCTTCCACCCTAAGTTATAGACATCAATCACATTGCGGTTTCCATCGAGATAAAAGACGCGATTAACAACAGTTTCAATTAAATTCACATCGTGCGAAATAATGACAAGTCCACCTGAGTAATTGATTAAGAAGTTTCGCAGCCAAATAATTGAGTCTGCATCAAGGTGGTTGGTGGGCTCATCAAGCAGCAGCGTTTGTGCTCCGGAGAAGAGAATGCGTGCCAATTCGATACGCCTGCGTTGACCGCCCGAAAGAGTCTTGAGTTCATGGTCAAAGACAGCAGTAGATACTCCGAGTGACGTTGCGATGGCTTCTGCTTCAGCAGTTGCTGCATATCCGCCAGCAGCATTGAACTCTGCATCAACGCGCGTGTAGCGCTCGAGCGCTTTCTCTAAATCTGCACCTTCTGCTGTTGCCATCTCGTGCTCAACTTGTGCCATACGAATGGCAATTTGATCGAGATCGCGCGCGGATAAGATGCGATCGATTGTTGTTCCCTGATCTTCACCGGTTCGTGGATCTTGCGGGAGATAGCCAATCTTTCCAGTGCGTTGCACAGCGCCACCTGCTGGGAGAGCTTCACCTGCGAGAACTTTGGCAAGCGTTGATTTGCCCGCGCCATTGCGTCCCACAAAACCAATGCGATCTCCATGATTGATGCGCACATTGACTCCAGAAACGAGAAGCCTTGCCCCCGCACGTAATTCCAGGGCTGTCGTTGCAATCATTCGGAAGAGTCTACTGTTTTACGAGCGTAACTTTTAGGCAGGTATATCTTTGCCAATTCGCGTACGCCGCGGTGTAGCAAAAGATTTAGCAACAGCCGATAACTCTTCAGAGACCTGGGCGCGGATAGCGTCATCATCTTTCAATAATTTTGTGAGGGCGGCAATCGTTGCCTTCAAATCTTTAGATTCAGTCTCTAGCTCTAATTTGCTCATCTTGGTGAGGCGGCGAAGTGGCATATCAAGAATGTATGTGGCTTGCTCGTCATTGAGTTTGAAGTCTTTTATGAGTTTCTCTTTTGCAGCCGCTGCATCATCGCTACCCCGGATAATTTTGATGACTTTATCAATATCGATGATTGCCTTGAGCAGTCCATCGACTAAGAGGAGGCGATCTTGCGCCTTTGCTTTACGAAATTCTGAGCGGCGACGCACAACTTCAATTCTGTGATCAATAAATACTTGCAATAACTCTTTCAGCCCCAGCGTTTGTGGCTTGCCACGAACTAAAGCAACAGCATTGATGGCAAAGGCATCTTCCATAGGCGTTAATTTGTAGAGTTTTTCTAGAACTTCATCGGGCTCAAAACCATTTTTAAGTTCAATGACCACATTAGTACCGGTCTGGCCGTCGGTGAGATCGACGATATCGGAGATCCCCTGAACCTTCTTCGCTTTGACTAACTCAGCAATGCGTTCGACAACTTTTTCAGGTCCAATATTGAAGGGGAGCTCCTTAATCACGATTCCCATTTTGCGAGAAGTTACTTTGCTGATTTCGGTTGTGGCGCGCACTTTGAATGAACCTTTACCCGTTGCATAGGCTTCGCGGACTCCATCTAAACCAACGATTTCACCACCAGTTGGAAAATCTGGTGCAGGGAGATGCTTCATTAATTGATTGAGTGTTGCTTTTGGATTTTCAATCAGAAATTTCGTCGCCGCTATTACTTCTCCCAGATTATGGGGCGCCATATTTGTTGCCATACCAACTGCAATTCCAGAGCCACCATTGACGAGCAGATTGGGAAATGCAGCAGGGAGCACCATGGGCTCAGCAAGTTGGCCGTCGTAATTGGGACCAAAATCAACGGTATTTTCATCTGCTTCTGCCACCATAGAAATTGCAGCTGGTGCAAGGCGCGCTTCTGTGTAACGCATAGCAGCAGGTCCGGCATCCAGTGATCCGAAATTTCCGTGGCCATCAATGAGGGGCAGTTGCATAGAAAAACTCTGTGCCATACGAACTAGTGCGTCATAAATTGCACCATCACCGTGTGGGTGCAATTTACCCATGACTTCACCGACAACACGTGCGCTTTTCACATGGCCACGATCAGGGCGCAAACCCATATCGCTCATCTGATGCAGAATGCGACGATGTACTGGTTTTAATCCATCTCGCGCATCGGGAAGTGCTCTGGAATAAATAACAGAGTAGGCATATTCAAGAAATGATTCTGACATCTCTGAAGAGACATCAATATCAACAATTTTGCCGGGAAACTCACCAGGTTTAGGGCCAGCAACTTTGGCAGACTTCTTGGGAGCTGCAGTCTTCTTCGTTGCCATGGCGGGTATTCTGCCAACGACAATGGCTAAATCTTGGTACCTACACGCGGTCTTGCGCCGAGTAATGCGACACAGTGAGCAGCAACTGTGCAGCCTTTGGTCAGCGCGCTCAGTAGATCACCATTTTTAACATAATCGGAAATAAATCCAGCAGCAAAGGAATCTCCAGCCCCTGTTGTATCGACAACGTGCGCTTTCTCTGCTGCAACTCTTACCAATGGAGCGCCAGCTTTCTGCGCAATAGCACCGCCAGATCCCAACTTAATGGCAACTACCGGACATTTCTCTGTTAAAACTTCTAAGCCTTGCTCAACGCTATTAGTACCGGATAAATACTCGGCTTCTTCTTCATTGAGCAGCAGAACATCTATAAAGGAAATCCAAGTTTCAATCTCACTTTTGGCAACTGCTTTCATTCCACCAACAGAAGCTGGATCAAAGTAAATGGGAATTCCTTCAGACTTAATTACTCTGATCATTTCCATGACACCTGCACGTGATGCTGGATCTAGTGGTGCATACCCGGAGAGATAGACAGCGCTAAAAGGGGAGAGCGGTGGCAGGTCTTTTAAAGTTAGCCCTGAATTTGCACCGTTATCGGGAAACATAGTGCGTTCGCCGGTGGGATCGACCAAGACAACTACAACTCCAGAATGAGCACCGGCAACGACTAAATTGTGGTGCTGCACTCCAAGTGCATCAAATTCACTTTGCAGCGCAGCGCCAGCTGCATCTTGCCCGACGTGTCCAACTATCGTTGCAGAAGTTCCGGTGCAGGTGAGCCACGATGCGACATTTCCGGCTGCGCCTCCACCATGTGTTGAAATATCAGATTCGGTATCGCTTCCGTAATTTATAGCACCAGGAAGCACCTTGATCTTGGTGACAACATCAAGCATTACATCACCAATACAGAGGATATGAGCAGCCACTAATTTTCCATTACTTGTTTACTGCTACTGCAATATCTGCCGCAAGTGCCGAATTGGATTTGATAATTTCTATATTCACTTTGAGTGATTCACCAGCGGATGCTGTGTGAAAGTGCTCCAGAAGATATGGAGTCACAGCTTTACCGATGACGCCATGTGCTGCCGCACCCTTGAGCCCACTCTCTAAAATTGCATCGTGGCGGGCTCGATCCATCTCCTGTGTCACCGGATTTGCCACGATCAAGGCGTGCTTATCTGTCTTCAGCGCTTTTCGAGCTCTAATAATCTCTGCAATTTCCTTCGCTGAATTCACTTGGTGTTCAATCGCGAAGCCAGAATCAGTGAGATAAAAACCGGGAAAGCGTGTGGTCTTATAGCCAACAACACCAATTGCAAGAGTCTCTAATCTCTCTAACGTCGCAGCTACATCCAAAATTGATTTAACACCCGCGCAGACCACCGTGATATCTAAATCTGCCAGAGCAGTTAAATCTGCAGATTCATCGAATGATTCATTGGCGCCACGATGAACTCCGCCAAGTCCACCAGTTGCAAAGATATGAATTCCGGCGAGTACCGCTAAATGTGCTGTAGCAGCGACCGTTGTCGCTGCGCTCTTACCCGTTGCAGCTACTATCGCCAAATCGCGGGTTGATGCCTTTGTGATGTCATCTCGTTCAGCAATCGCAATTAATTGTTGATCTGTTAGCCCAATAAGCACTTGACCATCAAGAATTGCAATGGTTGCAGGCGTTGCACCATGAGATCGCACTATCTCTTCCACTTCTCGTGCAACTTGTAAATTAGAAGGTCGCGGTAATCCATGGCTGATGATGGTTGATTCGAGCGCCACAATTGGTTTATTTGCAGCCAGTGCTGCTGATACCTCTGGTGAGACTATGAAACTAGGTGCGCTCATGCTGCGAACAATACTCGTGAGAAGATACCGCCGTGCATCTATCGCAAATCATGCCGAGCATCTTTGCCACACTTGGATTAGCGAATACAGAAGATTCAATTGGATGCGGTGAAAGTCCTGCGGGGCGTGAAGTACTTTTTCTCGTAGATGGCTTAGGGGCAGAAGTAATCCAAAGTTATGCCAGTCACCTACCAACTCTCTCCGCGGCAATCAATAAAGGAGTTGTCAGAACCTCATTTCCCACAACAACTGCAACAAGTTTGGCAACCTTAACAACAGGAGAATTACCTGGTGCGCATGGCATGTTGGGCTACACAGTGCGCGTGCCACGAAGTGGAGGGCGCGTACTCAATTCCTTGAAGTGGGATGAGCGCGTTGATCCACAAATCTGGCAACCAGTTCCTACTCTTTTTGAGAGAGCAACTGCTGCTGGAATCTCAACAACTCACGTGGCGGCAAAACGGTATGAAGATTCGGGATTTACACGTGCCGTCTTCAGAGGCGCTGAATATAAAGGGGCTAACGTCTCAGCAGATCTCGTCGCAGAAACAGTACGCGCCTTGGAAAAATCTCCATCTTTTATCTATTTATATGTGAATGATGTTGATTCTGCTGGGCATTCAGATGGCGTCGGATCTGAAAAATGGCTGGCGGCACTTACGAGCGTAGATCAGCTGCTGCAATCTCTCCTTGAGAAAGTTCCACTTGGAACTCGCATTTGGATCTGCGCAGATCATGGAATGATTAATGTGGAAGAAAAGATTTACCTGGGCCGAGATAACTCATTGCTTACTGATATCGCCACCATTGCCGGTGAACCCAGAATGCGACATCTCTACCTCACTACCGAATCAGATGCTGCTGCGCTCGAACTGATGGAGCGATGGCGCTCGGAATTAGGCGAAAAAGTGGTGGTGCTCTCCAGAGCGGATGCAATCAGTAAAGGAATTTTTGGTCCAGCAGTTTCTGCGGATGCAGCAGATCGAATTGGTGATGTGATTGCCATTGCGCAAGGTAATTGTGTGCTCCTAGAACCAGAGCGTGCCGAAAAAGAGGCGAACATGATTGGCCATCATGGTGGAGATAGCGAGATTGAAAGCTCTGTGCCACTCTTACTTGCAAAGAGGTAAGAGATTAATTATTTGTTGAGTCTTCTTCGCTCTTTTTGCCAAACATGATTTCATCCCATGATGGCACTTTTGCGCGCGCAGTAATTCCATCTTCAGCATCTGCAGCTGTTGGAGTTTCCCGAATCACTGCAAGGCGTGGAGTCTCAGTCTTTTCTTCTTGTGGTTCAAAGAGATCTGCAATCCGAGGTATCTCGCGCTTTGGCTCTTCGTTGCGGGAAGGATGAGTAGGAGCGCTATAGATCATTCCAGTTGAAGTTGCACGTGCAGGTGGTTCTTCATCAATGAGCCAAGCGCCATTGTCATCTGTAGGAGAGAGCGCCCGTCTGGTCATATCAAAATTCCAGGTAGCAACACCTGAACCATCGCGATTAGGGAAGTGCAGTTCGATATGCCAAATGCCATCAGGAAGGCGCCAGGTATTCCAAGTAATTTCATCTTGATCCACGCCACGTGGAGTCAATTTGGCAACTACAACATCAAAAAAAGTGAGATCACTTCGATAAGCATCTTTACGCATTACTAATTCGCGGGCGCGGTCCAAGATGTATTCGCGCTCTTGCATGATGGGACCTGAGAAGCGCTCTACTTTTTCGAGAGATATTTGCCCATCACGCGCAACTGATTCGAAGCTATCGCCCGCACGAAGTCTGCGTTGAATTTCTTTTACAGACATTGTTTCAACCTCTTCCACCGCAGGAACGGATGAGAGTCGTGGTTGATTCACAGTTGCACGCAAAGTATCGCTAATGCGAAGAGAAAAATTATTTCCAGCATTGTCTACGAGGGAAAGGTGGCTGCCATCTTCGGTCTTGCCGGTTAGACGGAGTTCACTCATGGGGTGAGAATAACTGATGGGGTGGTAAATTTTCGAGAGGAAGCCGTCTAGACTGCAGTTGTGTACGGCGAATTGCTTGAATTAGCGAAGAAAGTTGGCCGCGAAGCTGGCGCCCTCCTGATGGATAGACCGCCCGCATTTGAAATTGAATCAAAATCCACAGCGATTGATATTGCAACGCAGATGGATAAAAAAGCAGAGAAATTTATTATGGAATCTCTGCTCTCGGCACGCCCTGACGATGGAATTATTGGCGAAGAAGGGGCAAACGTTGTAAGTAAATCGGGAATCACCTGGGTCATTGATCCACTTGATGGCACCGTTAATTATTTTTATGGCCTACCAGGATGGAATGTGTCGATTGCTGCCCGCGATGAACGTGGTTCGGTCGTTGGTGTTGTGACGGCGCCAACGATCAATTCAACGTGGTGGGCAACTCGTGGTGGTGGCGCTTTTTATAACGGCCATCCCATTTCATGCAATGAACCAATTGCGCTAGATCGAGCATTGATTGCCACCGGATTTCAATATGACTTGGCACATCGCATTTCGCAGCTTAATGATTTAACCAAATTGGTTCCGGTTGCGCGAGATGTCAGACGAAATGGCGCTGCCGCTGTTGATCTCTGTCATGTTGCCATGGGTGCACTCGATGCATATTACGAAGATGGATTAAAGGATTGGGATTGGGCAGCAGGTGGATTAGTTGTAACTGAAGCAGGCGCCACTTTTGCACAATTCGGGACTGGCCCCATGCAGACAACATTGGCCGCCGGTCCGACCTTGCATCAGGAGCTTGTCACCCTGCTCGGCTTGGGCAGATAACGCTCAGCACGCGCTCGATTTACGCTCACAGCCCTCTATATGGCAAGATACGCAGTCTGCACGGCAAGGTTTCGTGCTCATGTAAAAAGGTAACGAACAGGAACAACCATGAATATTCTCGACGTAGTAGATGCTGCCTCACTCCGCAAGGACATCCCACAGTTTCGCGCAGGTGATGAGCTCAAGATTCATGTCCGCGTTATCGAAGGTAATAAGTCACGTCTTCAGGTTTTCCAAGGCATTGTGATTGCTCGCCAAGGTGATGGCGTTCGCGAAACTTTCACAATCCGCAAAGTCTCATATGGCGTTGGCGTAGAACGTACCTTCCCGGTACACACCCCAGTCATTGAAAAGATTGAGCTCATCAAGAAGGGCGAAGTTCGTCGCGCCAAGCTCTACTTCCTCCGCGATCTGCGCGGTAAGGCTGCCAAGATTCGCGAGAAGCGTGATGGCGTTGAAGGTTACGGCGATGGAATCCTCTCCACTCCAGAAGCTCCGCAAGCTGCAGCACCAGTTGCTGAACCAGTTGCAGAGCCTGTCGCTGAGGTTGTTGCTGAGCAGGTTGTAGAAGTAGAAGCTCCAGTTGAAGTTGTCGCGAGCGAAGAGCCTGTTGCTGAAGTTCAAGCTGAAGTTCAAGAAGAAGCTAAGTAACCAAGAAAAATAATGGCACGAAAGGGCTCGGTCCTTCGTGAGTTCCCGATTCTTGTAATCGTTGCGCTCGCTGTCTCCCTTGTTATCAAGACTTTTCTTGTTCAGTTTTTCTATATTCCATCAGGTTCGATGGAGAACACCTTACAAATCAACGACCGAGTAGCGGTTAATAAAGTCCCTTTTCTTTCTCAATCAATTTCGCGTGGAGATGTAGTTGTATTCCGCGACCCTGCTAATTGGCTCCCTGAACCATATGCAGGAAATTCCAATACAGTTGTAGAGAAAATAAAAGAAGGATTGGTGACGGTTGGAATTCTGCCTAATCCAGCCAAGCAATACTTAGTTAAACGCGTGATTGGAATAGCTGGCGATACCGTTGTGGCCAAAGATGGTGTACTTACCATCAACGGCAAAGCAACATCAGAGCCATATATTTTTGCGGGCAATAAACCAAGTGAGATGGATTTTAAAGTCACAGTACCCACAGGAAAAGTCTGGGTTATGGGCGATCATCGCGGCGCTTCTGCAGATTCCAGATATCACCAAGATGATGTCAATAATGGATTTGTTCCCGTCTCCAAAATTACCGGCCGTGCATTTGCCATTATTTGGCCGGTAAAGAACTTTGGATTGATTCCATCGCATAACCCTATTCAGTAATTTAGCGGTGTGTAGTGAAGGCGATTGAAGAACTTTTACAAAGCGCCGGAATACACCCTGTTGCCGGAGTTGATGAAGCTGGAAGAGGGCCATGTGCTGGACCGCTTGTTGTAGCAGCGGTTGTTTTAGCAGATCCATTTATTCCTGAGTTATCCGCAATTCGTGATTCAAAAGAAGTTCCAGAGAAAGAGCGAGATGCTCTCTTTGATTTGATTCACGAAGTTGCGCTCAGTATTTCAATAGTTGAAATCTCAGTTGCAGAGATAGATGAGCGGGGTGTGCATGCTGCAAATCTTGCAGGTATGCGCCGAGCAGTTCAGGGGCTATCAATATCTCCTGCCTATGTGCTGACAGATGGTTATGCGATTGAAGGGCTAGGTCTTCCTAATTTGGCGGTGTGGAAAGGTGATCAAGTTGTCACCGCAATTAGCGCTGCCTCAATCATTGCAAAAGTGACAAGAGACCGCGCCATGGTTGAGCTGGATCGTAAATATCCGCAGTATGGATTTGCACAACACAAGGGCTATATCACCGCAGCACA
>CAZGXO010000048.1:0-4600 GCA_964529875.1 uncultured Candidatus Planktophila sp.
TCCCAGCGCATTCTTAAGCGAATCAGGGCTCATTCCCCGTTGATTTACGCTCAATACCGAGCGTCATGGGGCCAATTAATCTAGTTGCCAGCACTGCGCTGCATCGCGTACCCTTAGCGCTGTCAGATTCATCAAAAAGCAGAAAAAAGCAGAAAGGGTTGAAATGAACGCACAATTCACTTCAACAATCACAGCAGGCGCACGCGCTGCTGTTCCTTCTGCTGCCCATACAGCCTCAGCGACCAAGCGTTCACATAAGCGAACCACTTGGCCCACAGCTACAAAGTCAGCGTTTTACGCCAACTTTTATGCGGTGGATGAGGCCACAGGAGATCTAATCGGTTAATCCGTATAGACCCACTAGAAGATCTAGGGCCTCAAATCCACAAAGGATTTAGAGGTCCTTTTTATTTACCTCAGAAATCAAATTCTGGGGAGATAAACCAAAGTAGATAAAGAGAAATAGATAAAGAGAAGTACAAACGAGAGAAAGAGAAAGAGAAGAGGTGAGGACTATGACAGTTCTCTTCAGTGAACTACAGGTACCAGGCTGGGCAGAGACCGGCGAGCGCATTGGTTTAGGCGATGTGACATTTGCCTACGACAACGACAAGGCCTTCACCTTGCCATGCCATGTGGCAGATCCTGAACTCTTCTTCTCCGAGACAGATCAGGGGATTGCAGAGGCAAAGGCGCTCTGCGGCACATGCCCAGTTCGCAACAAGTGTTTAGAGGGTGCGCTATCTCGCCAAGAACCATGTGGCGTATGGGGTGGCCAACTCATCGAAGATGGCGTGATCATCGAACGTAAGCGTCGTGCTGGTAGACCACCACGTCAGGTGATTGCGGCAGCTCGTTTATTGGAAGGTGCAACCGCATAAAGGATGTCTGGCTATTGCAACTTCACGTGAAGTGGCAGGTGATTGATAATGATAAAAAATTATCTTCCCTGCCACTTCTTTTATTTCATCCGGCGCACTACACCACTGGGTAATAAAAGTTGCAGCGATTGCTGCTACATAGTGAGCTGCAATAACTGGGTAGTCATCGTTTGATTGCGAATTCTGCAGCAGATTTTTACCGCGAATACCTGTGAGCTCTTCTTGTTGTAGCTGTGCGCAGCGAATACAGGGTGATTTTCCCGGAAAAACCAGCGGACCTATCTGTGCAGTATCTGCAATGGGAAGTGGGATATGAAGAAATTTCTGGCCACGAGCCATCCAAGTTGCCAAGTGATGTGGGTCGATATCTCCGCAGCGCACAATCAGATCTGGGATCGACCTCTCATCTGAGTAATCGAAGGATTTATCAAGTGGAAAGAGCGAGATATCGCGACGCAACTGCAACTCCCTTTTATGGATACTTGCGCCAATGTCGCTCGGTGAAATTCCGGCAAGACCAATATCGGAATCTTCGATGAGCGGGTGAGCGCTCTTGGTATCTGCAGAGATACGAGTGTGGGTGAAACCGCTACTGAGTAAGAGCGAGAGAAGCAGCGTTGCTACCCGATTCTTTCCAGATATTTCAATCAAAAGATTTTGTCGCGCAGTTAAGTGTGCAACTCCACCATCATCTGCACCCGGTAACCACGTTGTGTGAGAGAGCTCTGGCGTAATGCGTGCTCGCATCTGCACATATGCCGCATCTGTTAACTCTGCCTGTGCAGAATATCGCCCGCTTAAACTCACCTTGCCAATCTCATGATCGAGAAAACCCGCCTTCGCTAATTTCTCAACGAGTGTCTCTGCGGTTGTGCGCGTTGGATCATGGGTATCGCTACCTCCGAGTGCGAGCGCGAGAAGTTCTTGATGGTCAGCAGGTGAGATCGGAATGAGCCGGTGCGGAGTTCCGCAGAGATAGCCATCGCTTCGCGATGATGGGTAGAGGGCGATGCCGCGCTTAAGTTTTTTCATAGAGTGCCGCTTTTCATAGCGCGATGATGGGCTAGCGCTGCTGCGGCGAAAAAGGCGCACTTACTTTATGTGGCTAACGCTTTGTGATTACTACTTCCTGCAATTGGCGATGCGCTCTGGGTGCGTGCGAAAAAGAAGAAGCCCCCGCGTGTGCGAGGGCTTCCCTTACGTCTGTGACGTAGCAATACTGCAAATAATTAAGCTTTACCGAGGATGCGATTTACCTTGGTACCGCAGACTGGGCAGATGCCCTGTGCCATACGACGACCAGAGTCGGAGACCTTTACAGTTCCCTCAAAATCACGCTTCTCTTTGCACTTAACGCAGTAAGCGTCACCCTTGTATGTCTCTGCCATTTTTTCCTCCGTTCGACACATGGGCTTGGGCTCATGCGTACTAGTTGCAACGATACCCCCGCACACGCTCAAATTTGTGTCTATACACGGAGAAAGTGGGTAGAACTTGGCCGAATGTGGAGAAAATTCCGGAAAAAGTGCAGGTAACTCTCACAATCTGCCGCTATTTCACCTTCTCTGATTCACCTTCTCTGATTCAGCTTCTCCAATTCGGTGGGAGGAAGGAGCGCCCTCTCAGCCGCCTCAAATCCATCGAGGTAGGCGCTCGCTAATTCACCATCTTCAAAGCGCGCCAGCACGTGCGCGAATTCATCTCCATGATCTGCATAGCGAAGATGTATCGCTTCATGAAAGAGGACATAATCTTGTACATACGAAGGAGCGCTTTGTAAGCGATCAGAGATTCGAATTGTTCGATCCACAGTGGTGCAGGAACCCCATCGCTCTCTCATCGCTCGCCATGTGACAGAGGCTGCTCGTTCTGTAATTTCTGGGGCCAACTCGGTCAGTAGCGCATCGATGCGCCTTGCTAACTCGCTCTCACTTGGGATCACCTGCGCTTCGCGCTGCCTAATGGTGGCAATCATCTCGGGAACAATGGCGCGCTCATCCGCCTTTGTCATCGTGGCTGGAATCGAGATGACTATCCGTCCGCCTTGGCGATATGCCGAGACATTCTTCTTCCGCCTGGTGGAGCGAATGACAAGAATCTCACCTTCATCAATTCCTGGAAGTGTGACTTCCGTAAAATCGCCAGAATTGATGTCGTCACCGCCAAACTCTCGAGTTGTCATTGAGGAAATGTATTCCACGAGCAATAATTTTTAGCGAAATTTACTTTTCTTGACAGAAAATTTTTTCTGTGTCTACCCGATTCTTATTTGATTCTCGGGAAATTTCGTCGTACTTTGCGCGTACGAAGTCCTCGGATAACCGTTTGATATCGGCAAGGGGAAGGCTGATATCAAAATGTGCGCCCGGGGACTTCGCTATTTTTTACAAGTATTTAGAGCAAGCCACTCAGATCATCGGGCACTTCAGTCGATGAGATGAAGCCAGTTGGGTCGAGTAATTCATCTGCATTGGGAAGTAATCCACTCCAGATGCGATCGCGAGTTGCAATATCGCGCTCTTGGCGAACTTTCTGCCAGAAAGCGCTCGCTTCACGGGCAAGTTTCGGTGAGACTTCTAAACCAAGGAGAGATTTAAAGAGTTGTTGTGATGGCGCATTTGTCGCGCGTTGTCTGCGATACATCTCGCGAAGTTGTTCGAGTGCAGGAAGTCGATCTCCAGCGGCAAGTGTTGTGACTTCATCTGCCCATCCATCAATCAGTGCCAGTGCAGTTTCCAGTTTGGAGAGCGCTGCACGTTGCTGTGGAGTCTCTTCAGGAGTGAAAATTCCATTGTTGAGAGCGATAGTAAATGAATTCTCTGCATTGTTTGGATTCATATCACTGGGATCAAAATGAGAGAGCGCTTCTTCTGCTTGGCGTTGAATTGCTTCAATATCAATATGAATACCGCGACCATATTCAACGATCGCACTTTGAATATATGAGACAAGCCATGGGTTATGTGCAAAAAGTCGCGCTACAGCAGCTTCGCGTAGAGCATGAAATAAGTAGACCTCCGTCTGCGGAATCTCTAAATCGGTGCTCCATTTATCGATGTTCTCTGGCATCAACATGGGGCGAGCTGGCTCAAGTAGTGGCAAGGCAACATCATGTGCGCCCGTTGCGCTGAGGCTAGCTCCACCAATTGCCTGGCCAAGTTGTGTTGCAACGAGTGAGCCAATGAAGGAGCGAAGTAAGCCGGTAATTGCGCCCATCGAATTCTCTAACCCGGGTGGTGCCGCTTGGGCAAAACCTTGCGACTGACTTTCCTCAAGTAATCTCGTGATGGCGCTAGCTAAACCTGTGGCGAGAGGTTCCATGGTGCTCTGCCAACCAGGAAGAGTTTCATCAACCCAATCAAGTCTGCTCACTGCTTTCTGTTGTTGTGAGGCAGTGGTTGTCGGAAAGACCGTTGCTTCATTGAGCCATAACTCTGCGATCTCTAAAGAATTATTAACAACTGTCACATCTTTAGTGCCCATTGGTTGCGACCCTTGAGCTTGTACAAATCTCTTTGCAGTATCGCGCACTACTGCATGCGGTAGCGCTTCTCCTTTTCCTTGGGTCGCTTGGGTAAATGCGGCGAGGGGATTGATAAAACCTGCCGGGTTAATTCCCATCTCTTTAAATTGTTTCTGCAACTGTTCCTGCATCTGTCGCATCATCGCTGCAAAATCTTGCGGCTGATCACCTGAATTCTCATCGGGATTTTCATCGG
>CAZGXO010000048.1:4700-8458 GCA_964529875.1 uncultured Candidatus Planktophila sp.
TCATCGGGAGTAAAGCCAAAAGGTGACATCGCTTACTCCTCGCTTCTTGATGGTTATTTCTCTTCTCGATGGTTATCAAAGTTCTGCAATTCGTGCAGCCCTTGAATTCTATCTAACTCCTCTAACGCACTGAGGGGCGAAAATCTTCCCGGAGAGAAAGTCGTACCGGCGCACTAGGATGCGGGCATGATCGAGATAGCCGCCGGAACCAGCGCCTTTGCTGCACTTATCTGGTGGGTAGTACCAATTAGCGCCCTCATTGGCGCGCTCTGCTATGTGCTCTGGATTTCAAAATTTAAGCGGAAATATGAGAGCGAAACTTCGCGTTCGGTAAATAATTTCCAGAAATTTCAGGATTCTTTCCGATCTGATAATTCCGAGAAGCCCTAGTCCTCATATGCGGTTTTCTCGCACTCCATTTCTGGTCAAAGCGCTCTTTCTCTGTGTTGTTGTACTTCCCTTAGTTGCACCGCTTAATTTTGTGCTGATTCAACCTGGTGAAAGTACTCCGCTCTTTCCCAAAGTTCTGAAAGTGAATGCAGCCCAGCAATCCACCTATCCGGTCAATGGCCAGCTCTATCTGCTCTCGATTTATGTCACCAACCCAGATGCAAAAGTGATGGGATATCAAGTACTGCAATGTTGGGCTGAAGCTGAATGCGTTGTGATGCCACGTACTGTCATGTATCAAGATGACACTGATACCAAGACTGAAATTAAAAAAGGCAAGGCGCAGATGAAGAAATCACAGAGCAACGCACTTGCCGCTACTAAAAAACTCTTTGCTACCAAATACCCGGAGATCAATCTGTCAGCTCTCTCTGATCAATCTCTTGAAGTCTCAATTAAAAATACAGGTGGTCCAAGTGGCGGTTTAATTTTCGCACTAGGTATTACTGATCTCTTTACTTCTACCGATCTATTGCAAGGTCGCAAAGTTGCAGCATCCGGAACAATTTCTGCATCCGGAAAAGTTGGTCCAATCGGTGGTATTGCGGAAAAGATCATTGCCGCCAAAAAATCGGGAGCAACACTTCTCTTTGCAGCTCGCGAAAATTGCGATGAATTACCTACTCATGTGAGCGGCATTACTGTGGTCGCAGTAGATCAACTCAGTGATGCGGTCACTTATCTGGAAAAGCCATATTTAGGGCGCGTGCAGGGTATGGATAAAAAATCGGGCGCTTCCTCGAGTTCTCACCCTGTGATTGGGTGCACTAATCTAGGGATATGAATCGAAATAGAGCACCGCTACTTATTACCGGCGCAATTCTCTTTGTTATTGCAGCAGCTTTTATCTATTTCAGCGGTTATTACATTGATTGGCTCTGGTTTAAATCAGTTGGCTTTACCAGCGTCTGGTCGACGGTTCTCTTTACCAAGATTCAATTATTTCTCATTGTCGGTTTACTGACCGCAGCAATTATTGCCTCCAACATTTACATCGCTTTTAAGCGTCGCCCTCTCTATGTACCGACCACTGTAGAAATTAGCGGTGTTGAACGCCTTCGCGCACAGATTGAACCTATTCGTCGACTTGTCTTCATCGGTTTAATCCTGGCGCTGACCTATTTCGCTGGCTCATCTGGGATGGTCTTCTGGAAAGAATGGGTGCTCTTTAATAATGCATCCGATTTCGGAGTTAAAGATCCGCAATTTGGAATTGATGTAGCTTTCTTTGCCTTTAAGTTACCTATGTATCAAGCGCTGATTGGTTGGGGAATTTCCACGCTCATTTTGGCAACGCTTGCCAGCGTCTTTATCCACTACATGTATGGCGGAATTCGCACTCAAGTGCAGACAGATCGCACAACTGTGGCTGCGCGCGTTCAAATTTCTATCTTGCTCGGATTGATTGTGCTTCTGAAAGCGATTGCATATTGGTTTGATCGTTATGCGCTGGTTCTGAAGGAAGGTCGCCTCATTACTGGCCTTACCTATACCGATGTCAATGCCCTGCTTCCTGCCAAAGCAATCTTGTCTGCGATTGCAGTTGTCTGTTCACTTCTCTTCTTTGCCAACATTGTGCGCCGCTCGTGGTTATTACCTGCAGCTGGCACCGCTCTGATGGTGATCTCATCTGTTCTGATTGCCGGAATTTATCCAGGTGCGATTCAGCAATTCCAAGTAAAGCCTTCTGAATCATCCAAGGAAGCGCCTTACATTCAGCGCAATATCGATGCAACTCGCGCTGCATACGGTTTAGAAAATGTCACCATGCAGGATTACAACGCGACTATTTCAACAAGCGCAGGTCAGTTGGCAAAGGATGCTGCAACCATTGCAAATATTCGTTTGATGGATCCCAACGTCCTCTCTGCAACATTTCGCCAGTTGCAGCAAATCAAGCCTTATTACTCATTCCCTGAATCACTTGATATTGATCGCTACACAGTCAATGGCGTCTCGCGCGATGCTGTAGTGGCAGTTCGTGAGTTAAATATCGAAGGAAATCCAAGTCGAAATTGGATTAACGATCACCTTGTCTACACACATGGTTTTGGATTTGTGGCAGCGTATGGAAATACCGTTGATGCAGATGGCAAACCAAACTTCCTTGTTGGCGATCTACCTCCCACTAAAGGCCTTGGAGATTTCCAACCACGAATTTACTTTGGTGAGAATGTTCCGGATTACTCAATTATCGGCGGAAAGAAGACAAATTCGCCCGTTGAATTCGATTATCCAGATGATGCATCCGCTAACGGTCAGAAGAATTACACCTATACCGGCACAGGTGGAGTGCCAGTCGGAAGCCTCTTTAATAAGTTGCTCTTTGCAGTGCGCTACGGAGAGCAGCGCATTGTGCTCTCCAATTTAATTAATGCAGATTCCAAAATTCTTTATAACCGCAACCCACGCGAACGTGTCGCAAAGGTAGCGCCGTGGCTGACATTGGATGGAGATCCATATCCAACAGTGGTTGATGGAAAGATTCTCTGGATTATCGATGGATACACCACCAGCACTGGATATCCATATTCACGCTCTACTTCACTCGCTGCTGCAACAGAAGATGCGCTGACTGCCAATTCAACATCTGTGACTGCACAAGCTAATCGCAGCGTGAATTACATCCGTAACTCTGTGAAAGCTACTGTCGATGCCTACGATGGAACTGTCACGCTCTATCAATGGGATGAGAAAGATCCAGTCCTTAAGACATGGATGAAGGTATTTCCTGGCACGGTAAAGCAGAAGAGTGCAATTTCTAAGAGTCTGCTTGCACATGTTCGCTATCCCGAAGATATGTTCCGTGTGCAAAGAGATATCTTGAGTTCCTATCACGTCAAGAGCGCCGCTGCTTATTACGGTGGACAAGATTTCTGGCGCGTACCACGTGACCCATCAACATTTGGAGCAAATGCTGGTGCACAGCCTCCGTATTACATGACCTTGCAAATGCCAGGTGCAGATAAGCCAACCTTCTCGCTCACTACTCCATTTGTGCCACGAGGAGGCCGGGAAAACCTTTCCGCGTTTGCATCTGTTGATGCAACAGCTGGTCCTAACTACGGAAAGATCACAGTGCTGCAATTGCCACGTAGTACCAATATTGCAGGACCTTCACAGGTTGCCTCTAACTTTGAAGCAAAGCCTGATGTTGCAAATGCGCTCTCGCTTTTGCGCCAAGGTGGTTCAGATGTGGTTCTAGGTAATTTGCTGACACTTCCAGTTGGAAATGGTCTGCTTTATGTCCAACCTGTCTATGTGCGCGCAACATCTAATGCTGCGGCTTATCCATTACTACAAAAAGT
>CAZGXO010000049.1:0-8404 GCA_964529875.1 uncultured Candidatus Planktophila sp.
GCTCCTACTGCAGAGGTAAAGCTTTCATCGCGAGCTGCGGCTCGTGCAACGGGTGCAATCGGAAGGAGCGCGCGACGATCTCGTGGCGTGTGTGGTGCAGGTGCATGACCGCTGACAATTGCAGAAAGTCGTGCAGAAATATCTTGGTAATCATCAAATCCTAAGATGGCATCTGCTTCTGGTAGCGCTGCGGCAAGTTCTTTGCCATATCGCTCAGCCATACACCCCACGGCAACCACTGCGCGTGTTACTCCATGACCTTTTAACGAGTGCGCCTCAAGCAGGGCATCGACGGAATCTTTCTTGGCAGATTCAATAAATCCGCAGGTATTAACGACTGCTACTTCAGCTTCATCGACATCAGAAACTAGCGTCCAACCATCTGCAGCTAAACGTCCAGCAAGTTCTTCAGAGTCAACTTCATTACGGGCGCAACCCATTGTCACTATTGCGACAGTGCGAGTCATGGGGTGATGTTATCGGAAGGTGCGACGTACCTCTTCGTTTTCTCCGCCCAAATTAGTCAGCAGCTTTCCATTGAGAGTGACATCAAGGCCACCAGGATTACTGAGGTAGATACTTATTGCACTCTTACCTGTAAATTTTTTAGTCTCACCTTGAAATATAGAACCTTTGAGAACGCGTTTGCCATCAACGATGATGTCGATATACGAACTACCGCGAGTTGCCACCATCATGAGTGTGATAGGACCTTTGCGAGAAGTTGTGGCAGATGGTTGTGCAGATGGTTGTGCAGATGTACTTGGTTGTGGAGCAGTTTCTGCGGATGGTGTTGGTGATGGAGTTGCAACGCTTTGGCTCGCTACCGGCTTGGGAGTTGAACTTTGATTAGAGATAACTATCTGGATAATTCCTAAGACAACCAGAATGCTCAATGAAATAACTGCCGGTACTTTCCACGAAATCTTCTTACCCTCTGGCCGAGAATTCATGACATTGTTTTCCACCAAGAGATCCTGCATGGCGCGACGCTCAGTCGAATGTTCCTCATTAAAGATATCAATCAGCGCAGCTGCATCTGCACCGAGTTTGTTGGCAATATTTCGAATATGTCCCCGCGCATAGGTATCTCCACCGCAGTGAGAGAAATTGTTTGCTTCCATCTCGGTGAGCAAGCCAATGCGAATACTTGTCGCGTTTGATAAATCCTCAATACTTATTCGGGCAGCGATGCGAGCATCACGAAGCATCTCGCCAAGATTCATTGTGCCCGCCTTAGGAAAGAGTGAGAACTAATTCTAAGGTTAGACCTCTTACCTCATTCCGTGAAGTCTCCCCTATTCGGGTAAATCACCCCTGAAGAGCACCCAGAAAGAGAATTAACTACAAGTGAAAAACTTCTTAGTCGCGCAAAGTAGCAAGGACTGCATCGAGTTCATCTGGTTTAACCAAGACAGCGCGCGCCTTGGATCCTTCAGAAGGTCCAACAATGCCGCGAGATTCCATCAAATCCATGAGCCGACCTGCTTTGGCAAACCCGACGCGAAGTTTTCTCTGCAGCATGGAAGTAGAACCAAATTGAGTGGTGACAACAAGCTCAACAGCTTGCAACAAGATATCTAAATCATCACCAATCTCTTTATCAATGGTCTTACTTGAGGTGGCAACTTGCATCACATCTTCGCGATAGCGGGGTGACAATTGTTTCTTGACATGTGAAGTCACCGCTTCAATTTCACGTTCTGATACATATGCACCTTGAATACGAATTGCGCGGCTTGCACCCATAGGAATAAAGAGGCCATCGCCTTGGCCAATTAACTTTTCAGCGCCTGGGCTATCGAGAATCACGCGACTATCGGCAAGAGATGAAGTTGCAAATGATAGGCGCGATGGAACATTGGCTTTAATCAGACCTGTGACCACATCTACGGAAGGTCGCTGTGTTGCAAGTACGAGATGTATTCCAGCAGACCTCGCTAATTGAGTAATTCGAACAACTGACTCTTCAACTTCCCGCGCTGCCACCATCATCAAATCTGCCAACTCATCGATGATTACTAGTAAATATGGATATGGCTCAACGACGCGATCAGAACCTGGAGGCGCTACAACTTTTCCGGCACGCACTGCTTTATTGAAATCATCAATATGTCTAAAACCAAAGTTTGAGAGATCTTCGTAGCGAAGATCCATCTCACGAACAACCCATGTCAGCGCATCTGCCGCCTTTTTTGGATTAGTGATGATGGGAGTTATCAGATGAGGAATTCCTTCGTACGCCGTGAGTTCAACTCGCTTAGGGTCAATCAAAACCAGGCGAACATCATCAGGTGTTGCGCGCATCAAAATAGAAGTCACCATGGCATTAATCATCGAAGATTTACCTGCGCCTGTAGCGCCTGCAACCAATAGATGAGGCATCTTCGCTAAATTGGCAAAGACAAAATTGCCTTCTACATCTTTGCCGAGCGCAACCAACATGGGATGGTGATCTTGACCTGCAACGCTAGAGCGCATCACATCACCGAGCGCCACGATTTCTCTATCGGCATTAGGGATCTCAATTCCTACCGCTGATTTACCGGGGATGGGCGACAAGATACGTACTTCACTGCTTGCGACTGCGTAGGAGATATTTTTAGAGAGCGCAGTTATGCGTTCTACTTTGACTGCATTTCCTAGTTCAACTTCATAACGAGTGACTGTAGGTCCACGCATAAAACCTGTTACTTGGGCATCAATTTCAAATTGCGCAAAAACTTCGGTAAGGGCGGCGACCACCGATTCATTTACTTTAGATTTCGCTTTAGTAGCTGGCCCGACCTTCAGTAAATCAAGTGAAGGAAGCTCGTATTTGATATCGCTGGTGAGAAGAAGTTGCTCCGGTCTGCGATTAGTTTTCGGAGCTTCCTGCAGTTGTGTATCAAGTTGTGTTCTGGGAATTTCTACGGTGAACTCTTCGTCAAACTCAGCTTCATCGATCTCTTCCTCCTGATTCCAGGCAACGACCGGGGTATCAAATGCCGGAGTATCCGATACTTCAAAATCCTCAACTTTTCTCTGTGGGCGTTTGGACCACAACCAGATTGCCAAAACTTTAAGACGAATTCCCACCTTAGAAATTGGAGTTGCGGTGATTACCAAAATTCCAAAACCGAAGAGCATGATCAGAAGCGGGTAAGCCAGAAGTGATGTCATCAGTGCGACAAGTGGTTTTGCAACCCAGTAACCAAGCAGCCCTCCGCCTTCGCGAATTGCTGTGGCCCCTGTTGGATTAGGTGCTCCGAGTGAACCGCTGAACAAGTGAGCTAGCGCAGTTGAAGTGACAAGTAATAAAAGCGTTCCGATTGTGATACGACTTGTTGCTTGTTTATCTTGCGGTTTTCTAAAGAGTCGAATTGCAAAATAAAGCAGAATGAGAGGTGCTGTATATCCAATAACTCCCACTGCTCCCATGAAAAATGAGAAGAGATTTCGACTCACCAAGTTATCGGCGTGAAACCATGTACCAGCAAATGCCGCCAGAGAGATAATCAGAAGTAATAAGCCAAAGCCATCACGTTGATGCTCCGGGTCAAGATCGCGCGCGCCACGGGCAATAAAACGGATTCCCGAACCGAGAGTTTTTGCCAAGAATCGCCAGATACCAGCGATACCGATACCTACGATGGCAAAGATAGATCTGCGCGCGCTCTGTTTCTTCTTCTTAGCCACACATTCAATCTTAGGTGGAGAGTTTTACACGTCTTTGTAGGCGCGCCGATTTACACCTCAACGACAACCGGAACAATCATCGGACGTCGTCGATGCTTCTGTCCCACCCAACTTCCGATAGTGCGACGCACTACTTGCGAAAGCTGATGAGTGCCGTTGACACCTTCTGCAACAGCAGATGTAAGTGCGCTTTCTATTTGGCCACGAACTTCATCAAAGAGCCCTGCATCTTCGTTAAATCCTCGAGCATGTATATCTGGTCCGGCAATTATCTTTCCGGTCTGAGATTCGATGACAACAATGACGGAGATAAAACCTTCCTCTCCCAAAATTCTACGATCTTTCAGAGATGTTTCAGTGATATCACCAATGCTCTGTCCATCTACATAGACAAAACCGCAGGGAATAGCACCGACTACTTCGGCTTCGTGATCTATTAGGTCAACCACGATTCCATTCTCAATCACAAAGGTATTTTCACGTTTAACACCAGCTGAAATAGCGAGATCTGCATTTGCTTTCAGGTGGCGCCATTCTCCGTGTACGGGCATTACATATTTTGGTTTCACAATATTAAAGCAGTAGAGCAATTCGCCTGCTGCGGCATGACCAGATACGTGGACTAGCGCATTTGCCTTATGAACTACCTTTGCTCCAAAACGGGTGAGCTCGTTGATAACGCGATACACCGAGTTTTCATTTCCAGGAATGAGTGATGATGCCAGTATCACGGTGTCGCCTTCGCCAACTCGTATTTGGTGATCACCGTTTGCCATACGTGAAAGTGCAGCCATCGGCTCACCTTGTGAACCGGTGCAAATCAAAACAACCCGATCGTCATAATTTTCAAGTTCGCGTGCATCAAAGAGAACTCCTGGTGGCACGGTGAGATAGCCCATCTCTTCGGCAATCTTCATATTTCGAATCATGGATCTGCCGATAAAGGCGACTCTCTTATTATGCAGCGCTGCAGTATCGATAACTTGCTGCACGCGATGCACATGGGAAGAGAATGAAGCAACGATGACGCGTCGCTGCGTGGAAGCAATGACGCGATTAAGCGCCGGCATAATTTCACGTTCTGCAGGAGTAAAACCAGGAATATCAGCATTTGTGGAATCTACGAGAAAGAGATCCACTCCCTCATCGCCAAGGCGAGCAAAAGTACGTAAATCTGTAATACGTCCATCGAGTGGAAGTTGATCCATCTTAAAGTCACCAGTGTGTAAGACTGTTCCGGCAGTTGTATGTATGGCAACTGCTAGCGCATCTGGAATTGAGTGATTGACGGCGATGAATTCCAAATCAAAAGGTCCAACATCTTCATGGTTTCCTTCTCGAACCTCACGAGTAATAGGAGAAAGTCGATGCTCTTTACATTTTGCCAGCACGAGAGCGATGGTAAGTGGCGAGCCATAAACAGGAATATCGCTACGTTCGCGAAGTAGATAGGGCACAGCGCCAATATGATCTTCATGTCCATGGGTAAGGAAAATTCCAACAACATCCTTCAGGCGATCTCTGATGTAGCTAAAGTCGGGAAGAATGAGATCAATACCAGGTTGATTTTCTTCAGGGAAGAGAACGCCACAATCAACTATCAATAATTTTCCACGAGTTTCATAGACCGTCATATTGCGGCCAATTTCAGAGATGCCACCGAGTGCAACTATGCGCAATCCCCCATCGACTAAACGTGAAGGGGTGCCGAGATTTGGATGTGGATGTTGAGTCATGAATTAATTTTTAAGTGTGACGCCTCCTGCAATCAGATCTTTACGTAGTTGTTCGATCTGCGCAGGTGTTGCATCAACAAGCGGCAAACGAGTTGTGCCTCCGGGTAATCCCATAAGCGTCATCGCTGCCTTCGTTAAAATTGCTCCTTGAGTGCGGAAAGTTCCGGTATACACCGGTAGTAATTGTTGATGGATCTCAAGAGCACGTGGAGCGTTTCCGGCAAACCACGCATCGAGCATCTCCTTTAATTGTCGACCAACGGTATGGCCACAGACTGAGACGAAACCAACTGCGCCAATAGATAAGAACGGCAGATTAAGAATGTCATCGCCTGAATACACGGGAATTCCACAACGCTTGATCACCCAAGAAGTTGCTGCCACATTTCCTTTGGCATCCTTCAGGGCAACGATATTTTCAACTGACTCAAATAACTTCACGATGGTATCTGATTCAATTTCAACTCCAGTACGCCCCGGAATGTCATACATCATGATGGGAAGATCTACAGCAGCTGCCACCGCGCGAAAGTGCGCTTCGATTCCAGCTTGTGGTGGTTTGTTGTAGTACGGAGTAACGATCAAGATTCCATCAGCGCCCGCTTCTTGAGAACGCTTGGCTTGTTCCACTGTGTAGGAGGTTTCATTATCGCCGGCTCCAGAGAGAACCTTGACTTTAGATCCCACTACGCTCTTTACAATCTTAATAATTTCTAATTTCTCAGAAGATTTCGTTGTAGGCGCTTCACCTGTAGTGCCATTTACTGCAATTCCATCATGGCCAGTGTCAACGAGATGTTGTGCCAGTTTTGCAACGCCATCCCAATCGATTTCCCCATCACTCTTAAATGGGGTGACCATCGCGGTGATGAGACGGCCAAATGGGGCGGGAGTGCTCATCCGCGCATCTTATCGCTTAAGGCGCGACTCGACCAGATTTTTGGAATGCTCCATAGGTAAGGGGCATCAGTTTTGCGAATTCTGCTTCCATTTTTTCCGCAACCATCTCGATTTCTCGTTGCGGATAACTTGGAAAATGCGATCCTTCACGTGAAGTACGCAGAGATAAAAAGTTCATAAGGGCACGAGCATTCATAGTCACATACATTGAAGAGTATGTTGCAACTGGCAACACCACTCGCGCAACCTCACGTGCAACACCCGCATCTAACATTTTTTGATAGGCATCATAGGCAACTAAATACGCCTCTTTCATCGCTTTCACCGAAATTTCAAATTGTTCAGGAGTTCCTTCGACAAATTCATAGGCACCAGTCTTGCCAATTTGAACAAGTCTGCGTTCTTTTGAGGGAATATAAAAAACTGGTTTTAATTCACGATAGCGCCCTGATTCTTCATTATAAGAAGCGATGCGATGGCGCATAAATTCGCGAAAGACAAAAATAGGAGCTGAGATAAAGAAAGTCATGGATGTGTGTTCAAATGGAGAACCGTGGCGTTCACGCGCCAAATAATTAATTAAACCCGCCGAACGCTCAGGATCTTCACCGATTTCTGCAAGTGATTGTTCGCCAGCAGTAGAGACTCGTGCGGCCCAAATGACATCGGCATCACTTGCACTTGATTTAACAAGTTCGACTGATACATCATCTCTAAAAATCACATTCTCAGGCATGTTCGCACCTTATCTATTGAACCCCCATCACGGGTTGGATATGTAGGGCACAATTGGCGCGTGTCATCCGTGAAGCGCGCCACCATAGCGCAGAGTTTTAGCGTCTCCTTCACCGTTGGCCTGTACGGAATTGCATTCGGGGCAGCTGGCATTGCCGCAGGTTTCTCGATTTTGCAGACCTGCCTACTTTCACTTCTTACTTTCTCCGGAGCCTCTCAATTTGCAGTTGTCGGTGTCATCGGATCGGGAGGAAGTGCAGTATCTGGAATCGCAACTGCATCACTTCTTGGAATTCGTAATGGTTTATACGGACTTCGCATGGCGCCCATCTTGAAAGTTCGAAATCTCAAGCGGGTTATTGCGGCACAAATAACCATTGATGAATCAACTGGTGTTGCAATTGGACAAGAAGATCGTGGTGAAGCTGCGATGAAACTTGGCTTTTGGCTTACTGGTTTCGGTGTTTATTTCTTCTGGAATTTATTCACTGTGGTTGGCGCAGTGAGTGCACAAGCAATGGGTAACCCCTCTGCCTTTGGATTAGATGCGGCAGTTCCCGCTGCATTTCTTGGACTTGTGTGGCCCCGGCTTCACGGAAACTTTGAGCGGGGATTAGCAATTGGTGCGGTGCTGCTGGCTCTACTGCTCACGCCATTTGTTGCAGCGGGCATTCCGATCATTGCCACCACACTCATTGCTGTAATTTTTGGATGGAAGGCTCGTTCATGACTGCGATGTGGATTGGGGTAATTGGAACGAGTGCCATTGCATTTCTCTTAAAATTTATTGGTCATAGCGTTCCAGAAAAATATTTAACGAATCCGCGAATGTTGCGGATCAATACCTTAATCCCGATAGTACTGCTCAGTGCTCTGGTGGCAGTTCAAACGATTGCGGATAAATCTAAGCTCGTGATTGATCAAAGATTGGCGGGAGTTACAGTTGCGCTTCTTGCGTTATTGATGAAGGCGCCATACTTTGTCGTGGTTATCTCTGCAGCACTGACATCAGCGCTGATTTATCACCTTAAATAATGCCGAGCGAAGTGAGCTTTGCCTTCAAATCATTATCTGATGGTTCGGTGAGGTGCGTACCATCGGAAAAGACAATCACGGGAATTGACTTAGCTCCCCCGTTGATTTCAATAACTTTCTCTGCCGCAGATGGATCAGCATCAACATCAATGTGATTTACCTGGATATCAAGTTCTTCAAATACCCGCTTTGAGCGGCGGCAATCTCCACACCAGTCAGCGCCATACATTGTGATATCTGCTTGAGCCATTGCGATTCTCTCCTCTAATTGGTTATTAATTGCTTGTATAAAGTTCTATAAGAAATTCTCTAGCCCAAAA
>CAZGXO010000050.1:0-7930 GCA_964529875.1 uncultured Candidatus Planktophila sp.
CCGACACTATGCAGTGTTTGAGACTGCCCTCTCTACCGTTGGAGTACCGAGGCGCATCCCAATCTTATGGCAGGAGCCACCTCAGAGAAAATTCTTTAGCAAGCGTAAGCGCGACTACTTTCGGTATGCAGCAGCAACGCCATTGACCGCATCGCCAACTTTATGAACACGCATTGCATTTGTTGAACCAGGAATTCCAGGTGGAGATCCGGCAACAATCATCACTAATTCGCCTTCATGTGCACGCTTGCTTTCAAGCAGCATGCGATCTGCCTGCAACACCATCTCATCGGTATGTTTGACCATAGGAGTCACCATAGGTTCCACTCCCCAAGAAAGCGCCAATCGATTGTATGTACCGATTTCTGGTGTGATTGCCAAGATTGGAATTGGTGAACGTAAGCGACAGATGCGTCGCGCAGAATCTCCGGATTGCGTAAAGGTCACTAAATACTTAGCGCCAACGATCGAGCCAACTTCCGATGCTGCCTTTGTAATTGCGCCACCTTTGGTGCGCGGAGCATTCATCAGTGGGCGAATACGTTCGAGCCCTAGCTCTTCGGTCTTTTCAATAATACGCGCCATTGTCTTTACTGCATCAATGGCAAATGCACCCACAGATGTCTCACCAGAGAGCATGAGGGCATCTGCGCCATCAAGGACAGCATTTGCACAATCTGTTGCTTCTGCACGTGTTGGGCTGGAGTTTGTGATCATGGAATCCAACATTTGTGTAGCAACAATGACTGGCTTTGCTGCATCACGAGCCAGCTCTACACAACGTTTTTGCACCATGGGAACATCTTCGATGGGAAGTTCAACTCCGAGGTCTCCTCGAGCCACCATGATGCCATCAAAGGCATCAACAATTTCAACGAGATTAGCAACTGCTTGTGGTTTTTCAATTTTGGCAATAACGGGAACACGGATTCCAACTTCATCCATCACAGCATGAACATCTTTGATATCGGCAGCCGAGCGCACAAAAGAGAGAGCAATAAAGTCTGCACCAGCACGTAATCCCCAGCGCAAATCTTCCTCATCCTTTTCTGACATAGCAGGAACCGATACAGCAACTCCAGGGAGATTAATTCCTTTGTTATTGCTCACTGCACCAGGCTGGATGCACTTGGTGATGACATCGTTGCCCTTCACTTCTACAACTTCAACAGTCACCTTGCCATCATCTATCAAGATGCGATCGCCAACTTTGCAATCCCCTGGAAGGCCCTTATAGGTAGTTCCGACTCTTTCTTTTGTTCCAGCAATTTCATCGGTAGTAATAGTGAAAATGTCGCCACGAGCAAGTTCGTGCGGTCCATTTTCAAATCGCGCTAAACGAATCTTGGGGCCTTGCAAATCTACTAAGACGGCAACTGCTTTACCCATGGATTCTGCAGCCTGGCGAACTCGATCCAGACGCCCTTGATGTTCTTCATAGGATCCGTGTGAAAGATTTAAACGCGCCATATTCATACCGGCTGCGATGAGCTCTTTAATCTTCTCTGGCGTTTCAACTGCAGGGCCGAGAGTGCAAACAATTTTGGCGCGGCGCATATCGTTACCTTATCTAATGAATATATGTACTAACGAGTTCTACACCATCAGTGGACGGGCAGTTGGTTCAATAGGCGCAGGAAGTTGGGTTTCACCAGTGAGATAGCGATCAACTGCGGCTGCAGCAGATCGACCTTCTGCAATCGCCCAGACAATTAGTGACTGACCGCGTCCAGCATCTCCCGCAACAAATATGCCTTCCTCGCTGCTTTGATAATTCTCATCGCGCTTAATATTTCCGCGATCATCAAGGGCAACTTCTAATTGCTCGAGCAAAGCTGATTTTTCCGGTCCGGTAAATCCCATCGCTAAAAATACGAAATCAGCTGGTAATTCTTTCTCGGTACCAGCAACAGGTTCAAACTTTCCGTTCTCAAATTTAGTTTCTACAATTTTTAGCGCCTTGAGATTTCCTTGGCCGTCGCCGATAAATTCTTGAGTGCTGACTGAATACATACGATTATCAACTTCTTCATGAGCGCTAGAGACGCGATAAATCATGGGATACGTTGGCCATGGTTGTGAAGAAGGGCGTTCATCGCTTGGTCGCGGCATGATTTCTAGTTGCGTCACACTTGCAGCACCTTGGCGAATTGATGTGCCAAGACAATCTGCACCGGTATCTCCCCCACCTAAGATGATGACGTGCTTACCAGCAACATTAATAGGAGGTTGCGGTACTTCACCGAGCGCTTGTTTATTACCCCATGGCAGGAATTCCATCGCTTGATAAATACCTTTGTTATCGCGACCTGGAATAGGTAGATCGCGCCATTGTGTTGCGCCTACTGCAAGCACAATCGCATCATATTTTGCGCGCAAATCAGAGCCAGTGAGATCAACTCCCACATTGACGCCCGGACGAAATCGCGTGCCCTCTTGTTCCATTTGAGATAAGCGACGATCCAAAATGTGTTTCTCCATTTTAAATTCTGGAATTCCGTAGCGAAGTAAGCCACCAATCTTTTCGGCGCGGTCATACACAGCCACAGTGTGTCCAGCGCGAGTAAGTTGTTGCGCCGCAGCTAACCCTGCAGGCCCTGAGCCAATGACTGCGATGGTCTTTCCTGTGAGGCGATCTGGTGGAAGTGGCTTCACATTATTTGCATCGAATGCTTCTTCAATGGTGCGTAGTTCAACTTGCTTGATTGTGACTGCATCACGATTGATTCCAACCACACATGCAGTTTCACATGGAGCAGGACATAAACGACCAGTGAATTCGGGGAAATTATTGGTTGCATGTAAGCGATCTATTGCTTCTGCTTTATCTCCGCGCCAAATCAGATCGTTCCATTCGGGAATGAGATTTCCGAGTGGGCAGCCAGAGTGGCAGAAAGGAATTCCACAATCCATGCAGCGTCCAGCTTGTTTTTGCAGGTGCTCGAAAGATTGCGGTTCATACACTTCTTTCCAGTCTTTGATTCGCACATCAACGGGTCTACGTTTTGGAAGTTCGCGCGGCGTAGTCATAAAACCTTTGGGATCAGCCATGAGTTGCCACCTCCATGATGTATTCATCTACTGGTAAACCTTCGCGATTTGCGCGTTCGATTGCCGCAAGTACACGTGCATAGTCACGCGGCATAATCATGGAGAATCGAGATACTTCGGTATCCCAATTGCGCAACAAGCTCGCTGCAATTTCAGAACCAGTCTCGACGTGGAAGGTAGACACCACCGATCGTAGATAATCTTTCTGATCTGCCGGCACTGCAAGAACATCCACCATTTCGGTATTGACGATGGCATGGTTGAGATCAAGAACAAAAGCACGTCCACCCGACATACCAGCTGCAATATTTCTGCCAGTTGCACCAAGAATGACTGCAACTCCTCCAGTCATATATTCAAGGGCGTGATCACCTACTCCTTCGACCACTGCGGTTGCGCCAGAATTTCTTACGCAGAACCTCTCGCCCACTAACCCGCGAATAAAAATCTCACCAGAAGTTGCGCCGTAACCAATTACGTTTCCAGCAATCACATTCTTATCTGATTCAAAGCGTGCTTTCTCATCTGGGCGCACAATGATGCGACCGCCAGAAACACCCTTACCTACATAATCATTGGAATCGCCATAGAGCCTTAGCGTTAAGCCTTGCGGAATAAATGCGCCAAGTGATTGACCTGCAGAACCGTGCAATGTCACATCAATCGTGCCGACAGGAAGTCCTTCTGCGCCATATCGCCGAGTGATTTCTGCGCCCAGCATGGTTCCGACGGTGCGGTTAACGTTTCGCACAGGCAGATCGATGCGCACAGGCTCTTTCTTATCAAGCGCAGGCTTTGCCAAATCGATGAGCGTGTTATCAAGGGCGGCAGCTAAACCATGATCTTGCACAGTGGTGCGATGAAGTGGCGAATTCACTTCTGGGCGAACTAAGAGTGGTGATAAATCTAAGCCGCTCGCTTTCCAGTGATCGACTGCCGCCCGCGTATCAAGGTATTCCACGTGGCCAATTGCTTCTTGCAGCGTTCTAAATCCGAGAGATGCCAAAATTTCACGTACTTCTTCGGCAATATATTCAAAGAAAGTTTCCACAAATTCTGGCTTACCGGTGAACTTTTTACGAAGTTCTGGATTTTGCGTTGCCACACCTACTGGACATGTATCCAAGTGACATACCCGCATCATGATGCAACCAGAAACAACAAGCGGCGCGGTAGCAAATCCATATTCTTCAGCACCGAGCAGCGCTGCAATTACTACATCGCGACCAGTTTTGAGTTGGCCATCAGCTTGCACCACGATGCGATCGCGTAATCCATTTAAGAGCAGCGTCTGTTGAGTCTCAGCAAGTCCGAGCTCCCACGGCGCACCAGCATGCTTGAGAGATGTTAAAGGTGATGCACCGGTGCCACCATCATGGCCAGAAATAAGAACTACATCAGCATGTGCCTTTGATACACCGGCAGCGACAGTACCAACTCCCACCTCTGCTACTAATTTCACATGAACGCGCGCTTGGTTATTGGCATTCTTTAAATCATGAATCAATTGCGCTAAATCTTCGATGGAGTAAATATCGTGATGAGGAGGAGGCGAAATAAGTCCGACGCCAGGCGTTGAATAACGCGCCTTTGCAACCCAGGGATAGACCTTATTTCCAGGAAGTTGTCCACCTTCTCCTGGCTTAGCACCTTGTGCAATCTTGATCTGAATATCTGTGGCATTAATCAAGTAATTGCTGGTGACTCCAAATCGCCCAGAAGCAACTTGCTTTATGGCAGATTTCTTGGAATCGCCATTTGGAAGTGGAATATAACGAGCAGGATCTTCGCCACCTTCGCCAGTATTCGATTTAGCGCCCAATCGGTTCATTGCGATTGCTAAAGTTTCGTGAAGTTCTTGCGAGACAGATCCATATGACATAGCGCCAGTAGAAAAACGCTTCACAATTTCAGAGATTGGTTCGACTTCATCAATAGAGATGGGTGTGCGATCTTCGCTTTTGAATTCAAAGAGCCCACGCAGGGTCATCAAAACCTTGCTCTGATCATTTACTTTCGTCGTGTAACGCTTAAAGATGTCATAACGCTTATTGCGAGTTGAATGTTGGAGCGCAAAGACTGTTTCTGGGTTAAATAAGTGAGGCTCGCCATCTCTGCGCCACTGGTACTCCCCACCGACTGCCAAACGTTTGGCTCCGGGAATTTCCCCGCCCACTGGATAAGCAAAGTGGTGGCGTTTAATGGTCTCTTCTGCAATCACATCAAGATCAACGCCACCTAAACGAGACGTTGTACCAACAAAAAATTCATCAACCACATCTTGTGCAAGGCCAATCGCTTCAAATACTTGCGCGCCTGTGTATGAGGCAATCGTTGAAATTCCCATCTTGGACATTACCTTGAGAACGCCTTTTCCAAGACTCTTGATGACATTGCGTACTGCTTTTTCTGGAGTGATTCCAGAGATGACTCCTTGGTTGACCAAATCTTCAGCAGTCTCCATTGCTAAATAAGGATTAACGGCGGCAGCTCCGTATCCAATCAGCAGCGCCACATGATGTACTTCGCGAACATCTCCGGCTTCGACAACTAATCCAACTTTGGTGCGAGATTTCTCGCGAATTAAATGATGATGAACTGCTGCTGTCAGTAACAGGGATGGAATTGGGCAATCTTCAGCATCGCCATCTCGATCAGAGAGAACGATGATGCGCGCGCCACGTGCAATTGCTTCGGAAACTTCTCGCTTAATCTCTTCGAGTCTGGTGCGCAAAGTGTTGCCATCGCCAGTTACGGGAAAGAGTCCACGTACTACATATGCCTCAAGTCCGGGATAGTCATCATCGGCGTTGACGTGAATAATTTTGGCTAATTCATCGTTATCAATGACTGGAAAAGCGAGCGAGATTTGCTTACAGGATTCAGGCCCTGGATCAAGCAGATTATGTTCTGGACCAAGGGAACCACCGAGGCTCGTTACTAACTCCTCGCGAATTGCATCAAGTGGTGGATTGGTTACTTGGGCAAAGAGTTGTGTGAAGTAATCAAAGAGAACTCGAGGCTTTTCGGAGAGCGCAGCAATCGGTGTATCTGTTCCCATGGAACCGAGCGCCTCTGCCCCATTTTTGGCCATTGGGGTAATAATGATTTTGATTTCTTCTTCGGTATAACCGAAGGCTTTTTGGCGACGAATAACAGATTTGTGAGGATAGACAATATGTTCACGTGAAGGCAGATCAGAAAGTTTGATCATTCCATCGCGCAACCATTGTCCATATGGAGCAGCATCTGCAAGAGAATCTTTAATTTCATCATCTTCAATGATGCGTCCTGCTTCAATATCGACCAAGAACATCTTTCCCGGTTGCAATCTTCCTTTACGCACAACTTTTTCAGCTGGGAAATCAAGTACACCAACTTCTGAAGCAAGAACTACTAAGCCATCTTCAGTGACCCAAAAACGTGATGGGCGAAGTCCATTGCGATCAAGAACTGCACCAACTTGATGTCCATCGGTAAATGTCACACACGCTGGACCGTCCCAAGGCTCCATGAGAGAAGCATGGAAAGCATAAAAATCACGACGCTTCTGCGACATCGTTGCATGGTTTTCCCATGCTTCAGGAATCATCATCAACACTGCATGAGGAAGTGAGCGTCCACCTAAATAGAGCAATTCTAAAACTTCATCAAAAGATGCCGAATCTGAGCCCGACATCTCCACAATAGGAAAGAGGCGATTGAGATCTCCGCCAATCACATCACTTGCAAGAAGTGATTCGCGAGCCCGCATCCAGTTGCGATTTCCCTTAACTGTATTGATTTCTCCATTGTGAGCAATAAAGCGATAAGGGTGGGCTAGTGGCCACGAAGGAAAGGTATTGGTAGAAAAACGAGAGTGCACGAGAGCAAGTGGCGATACAACTCTTTCATCGCTCAAATCTGGGAAAAACTCTTCTAATTGTCCAGTCGTGAGCATTCCCTTATAGACAATTGTTTGAGATGAAAGAGATGGGAAGTAGAGATCAAGGCTATGTTCTGCGCGCTTTCGAAGTGCGAAAGCTAGACGATCCAGGGCAATTCCGGTCTGGCCATTTTTCCCTGCAATGAAGAGCTGCTCAAACTTTGGCATCACAGAGATTGCAGTTTTTCCAAGTGAAGATGCATTGGTTGGAAGAGCGCGCCATCCAAGAATGTGCAGACCTTCTTCATCCGCAATCTTTGCAATAGCGCTCTTTACTTCGGCACCCGGTGCGATAAAAGCAATACCCGTTGCGTAGGCGCCAGCTGCGGGTAGTGAAAATTCAGTCACCGCTTGATAAAAGGCATCTGGAACTCGAATCAAGATTCCTGCGCCATCACCACTATCGGGCTCGGCACCAGATGCACCACGATGTTCTAAGTTACGCAAGGCATCAAGCGCCTTAGCCACAATCTCATGTGTTGCAATTTTTTTGAGAGTAGCAACCATGGCAACGCCGCATGCATCATGCTCGTTTGCAGGATCGTAGAGACCCTGTGGTGCGGGGTAATTCAAAGAGAGTGCCATTACTCGCTGCCCTGACTTGTTAACTGATTCGTTAAGAGTGGAGGGACAACTTTGGCCCGAAGTACCTAACCGAAATGGTGAGGTGAAGAGCGAAAGAGTAGCAACTGTGCGGCTTTAGATGCCACTTATATGGAGAACTTGACCAATTCCAGCGGTAATTGCCATACCTAGGCACCCACCCGCAATCACGCGCATCGTTGGTATCAACAATTTTGAGCCAGCTGTTTTGGCGCTCACTATGCCAGTGACCACAAGGCCGGCAATTGCAAATCCAATGATGCTCCATGCAGCTTTTCCTGGCGTTGGGGCAAAGGCTCCTACAAATGGAATGAGACCGCCGCCGGTAAAACTGAGAGCAGATGCGATTGC
>CAZGXO010000051.1:0-7638 GCA_964529875.1 uncultured Candidatus Planktophila sp.
ATCCTATGTTGCTTGTTGCACTCGATGGTGTGACCGATCCACGTAATTTGGGCGCGATTGTGCGAAGCGCTGCCGCATTTGGGGCATCAGGTGTTGTGATGACCGAACGACGCGCTGCAGGTATGACAGCTGCTGCCTGGAAATCATCTGCCGGCGCTGCTGCGCGATTGCCCATTGCACAAGTTACTAATTTGGCGCGCACCATTGATGAAGCCAAGAAGTTAGGTTGTTTTGTGGTGGGACTTGATGGTGAATCCACTGAAAAGATTGCAGAGATGAAGGTCGCAACCGAGCCTTTGATGTTGATTGTGGGCTCTGAAGGTAAAGGGCTGGCGCGATTAACGCGCGAAAAATGTGACTTGGTGGTCTCAATTCCGATCAGCGCAACTACTGAATCACTCAATGCATCGGTTGCAACAGCCATTGCCCTCTACACAGTTGATGAGGCGCGGCGTAAAGGTTAATTACAAGGTTAAAAAGTGATGACATTTTCTCGATTTATCGTGTGCGGAGATTCTTACTCCGAAGGTATGAGCGATGAAATCATTGATGGCAAATATCGCGGATGGGCAGATCGCGTTGCCGATGAAATGGCCAAGGCAAATCCAGAATTTACTTATGTGAATTTAGCGGTGCGTGGCAAATTAATTCAGCAAGTAGTTGATGATCAAGTGCCGATTGCACTCACCTTTGTTACCGGCAAAGACACCCTGGTTTCCTTTCATGCCGGCGCTAATGATGCGCTGCGCCCTGGTTATCAATCAGAAGTTGTCACCGAGCTCTATCAAGCAACGGTGCGAAAGATTGCACAATCCGGTGCCACCATCATGCTCTTTACCGTGCTGGAAAAAACCGGCAATAAAGGTAAGGGAGCTGAAATTTGGGAACGCAGGTTCTCTGCCTTTAATCGCGCAGTGCGCGAAGTCGGTAAAGAAGTTGGCGCAATTGTGGTTGATGCTAACCAAGAACATTTCCTCAGCGATCGCAGGTTTTTGGCATTTGATCGCCTGCATTTAAATGCAATTGGCCATGATCGATGTGCGCAAGCGGTGCAAGAGAAATTAGGCCTACCTTTTGATGCAGGTTGGCGCACTCCGCTTCCACCTGCCAAGAAAACTCCGTGGGTTGTTGAAAAAGCAGTGACCGTTGCTTGGTTCTTTGTCTTTGCAATTCCCTGGATTATCAGGCGCATTCAAGGTAAATCATCAGGTGATGGCAGATCACCGAAATATGCAACGCCTACGAAATGGCCGTTACGCTCCACGTAAAGCTATAAGTGCCACCACGTACGAGGTAATTCTTTAAGGTGTCAGGGCCACATGATGCTGTGCCAACACCACGGTGTGCGGCATCAATGTGCACAACTGTGACACCTGATGGAGTTAATTCAACATCGTGTGTGGCATCGGCTAATTCATGTGCTCTAAATGGATTGACCGAAATCTGGCGCGGTTTATCAACGGTAATACGAATTCCTTGGCCGGCAGCATCGGTCAAGGTAAACCAGCGAACACCGGCATGGCCACCATTTTCTTGTGGGCGAATGTAAGGAATGTATTGCTGATAGACAGTTGATTCCCATGCACCGATGCGACCAATAGCGCGATCTGGATATGACTCGTGGGGACCTATTCCAAAGTATGTGTACTGCGAAAGTGCGCCATCTATTTCAAAGTTGATACCAACTCGTGCGATGTCATCCCAACTCTTGGGAGTTGTAATAGTTTCTTTGACCGAAAATCCATCAGCGGTCGGTGTCACAAGTTGCACTTGTTTGATAGTTGCGCCGGTTGCGCTTTCCCAGATACTAGAAATCTTAAAAGAGCGTGCAGTTTCGGTAATAGTGCAATCAGTGCGCGTTAATTCGCGAACACCATAGGAATCCCATTTATCTGCCATATGGCCGATGCGATCGTTATCGGTGGGTGCGCGCCAAAGAGAAGGAACCGGAGCTGCGACTGCTGCTGGAATTTGAATCTCACCAGCATCATTGACTGCATTCAAAAAGAGTTCGTTGGTACGCGCAGGTTTTGTGCTGGCTTTGCGAGAAGGAAGTGCGAATTGGTTCCAGGCAACTTCGTGTCCTGCTGCTGCCCAATCGTTGCGCTGCAGTTGAAAGGCGCTGATGGTGATGAAACGTTCGCCGGGGCCATCTGCTTTTGTTAAATGCTTGGAGGAAATTTTTATAGCCGCGCTCTTTTGTGGTGCAATCTTGGGGACTTTAATCGTTCCGCTATCTACAACTTCGCCGTTGCGTGTGATGGTCCACGAGCAGCCAAAATCAGCGAGATCCTTAAAGTATTGGCGGTTGGTAATCGTAAATCTTCCTGATGCCGGCTTTGCTGAAGTAAATAAGACGGGTGCGGCAATTGCTTTAAATTCATGGAGCGCTGGCTTGGGGGTGCGATCGGGAAAGACCACTCCATCACAGACAAAGTTGCCATCATGGCGGGTTTCACCGAAATCTCCACCATAAGCAGAGCGCGTTGTGCCATCGGGAAGAGTTTGTTCGATGCCGTGATCCCAGAATTCCCAGATGAATCCACCTTGCAATCCCGGAAGTGAATGAATGGCATCCCAATACTCTTTTAAGGTGCCATTGGAATTTCCCATTGCATGCGAGTACTCGCACATAATCAGTGGACGATCTTGTTTTTTAGATTTGGCATAACTGGTAATTGCAGCAATTGATGGATACATCGGACAGATCACATCAGTTAAATCGTGTCCGCCTCTCCAATCGCCATTGATTGCGCCTTCATAATGCAGTGGGCGAGATGGATCGATCTGGCGAGCATAGGCAGCTGCGGCACGGTGATTGGAGCCGGCGCCAGATTCATTACCCAGTGACCAGAAGATGACTGATGGATGATGCATATCGCGTTGAATCATGCGACCAACACGTTGCACAAATGCCGCTGCATAGCGCGCGTCATTACACATGGAATCGTAGAAAGCATGCGATTCGATATTTGCTTCATCGACAACATAGAAACCAAGTTCATCGCAGAGTTCGAGGAACGCTGCATCGTTGGGATAGTGCGATGTGCGCACTGCGTTAAAGTTCCAGCGCTTCATCTCCAATAAATCTTGGCGCATATCTTCGCGGGTTAAGACACGTCCTGTGTGGCGATGAAAATCATGGCGATTGACGCCATAGATATAGACAGCTTTGCCATTGACGAGAAGCTCTCTTCCTTTAATCACAACGCTTCTAAATCCAATTTTCTGCTGTGAGATCTCAATGATTTGGCCTTCTGGGTTGATAAGTTCAATGCGCAGCGTGTAGAGGTTGGGAGTTTCAGCGCTCCAGGCTGCCACTTTGGGAATCGAAGTAGTGAGAACAATATGGCCAGGCCATGGCGACTTTAACTTATAGCGAGCCTGGCGCACTGACTCTGGCATCGAGCCATCCCAATATTCGCCGGCAAAGTATTTGCGATCAGCATCGCGAAGTTCTGCTGACATCTCAGTCCACTTGGGAACTACATTCTTGATGTATGTACCCGCCATGTGGGCGCTCTTTACTTTGGGCAACTCTTCAATGGATGCGCGAATGGAGTAACCATCAACATCTTTGCCTTTAATTGAACCGATGACGGCATCAATTTTTAAAGTGCCCGTTGTGCCATCTGCTTTGAGGCCAGCAGTCGTTGCAAACTTTTCGATGTAGACATGCTCTGTGGCATAGATTTTTACAGAGCGGGTAATGCCGCCATGCCACCACTGATCTTGGTCTTCGATGTAGGTGGCATCCGACCACTTGGCAACGGTGATGCGCACAGTATTGCTGCCAGTTGAAATAAATTCGGTGATATCAAATTCAGCAGCAAGCCGTGAATCTTTAGTAAGTCCTACCTCATTGCCATTAATCGCAATCAGCGCAACAGATTCATAGCCACCCAAGTGCAAGACGATGCGCTTTCCTGCCCATGATTGTGGAATTTGGAAATCACGTTCGTAGATACCAGTTGGATTCTCTGTTGGAACATCGGGTGCAACGTGATCCCATGGCATCTGCACATTTGTATAAATCGGTTTATCAAAGAAAATATCGCTGGTGGGTTGCATCGTCCATAAACCAGGGACAGGAATTGAAGTCCACTTTTTACGTGATTGATCAAGGGGCGAACGCAGTAGCTGAAAACGCCATGTGCCATCGAGTGAAATCGTTTCAAAGTGCTCAATATTGAGCATTGGCAAACGATTGATTGAATTCGTTTCCGGGCTCATCCAATAGTTTGGCAACACGGCGAGCATCCTGCCATAATTACGCCCGCAGTTCGCCTCCCTAGCTCAGTGGTAGAGCAGCGCACTTGTAATGCGCAGGTCATCCGTTCAATCCGGATGGGGGGCTCCAGTAGATACTCCGATAATGAGAACAGGAGTTTACGATGGCAAGTAATACATTTCCGCACGAATCATTTGATGATCTCTTGGCAGCAAATGCTGAATATCAAAAAACATTTAAGTATTCAGATCTCACCGGTGAAGCGCGACGCGGTCTTGCCATTGTCACCTGTATGGATTCACGAATTAATCCACTGTCAGTAATTGGTATGAAGTCAGGTGATGTCAAGATTTTGCGTAACGCTGGTGCGCGCGTTACCGAAGATGTGCTGCGCACCTTGGTTTTAGCTACGTATCTGCTCAACGTCAATCGCATCTTGGTGATGCCACATACTGATTGCAAGATGGCCGAAAATGATGAAGCCGATTTTCACCGCATCATTGATGAGAAATATGGCGTGAATACCTCAAGTTTGGAATTTCGCACAACCCGAGATCAACGCGCCGCGCTGGCAAGTGACCTCAATCGAATTAGGTCCTACCCACTCTTACGTGAAGGCGTTGCAGTTGCTGGTGGAATCTACGATGTAAAGACCGGAGCTATTGAGCCGTTTGCGGGTTAGCCCGGCGCATCGGAATCATGGTGTGCGGATAGCTCAAGTCCTCAAGAAATTCTTGAATAAGTAATTGAGTAAGCGCTGTCTTCTCTTTAATAAATTTATGTGAAGTGCCGGGAATGATGGCTAATTGGCCAAGTGGAATATTTTCATAGAGCTCAACTGTGTGCTCATGTTTGATCATGTCATCATCACCGGCCATGACAAGAACTGGACATTGAATATTTGAGAGTTCGGCATGTGAAATATTTGGTTCGCTGCGCTGAATCTCAATCATCTTTCTTATTTTCTGCGGCAAAGTCTCAGGCGCATCGGGGCTGGTCTGCTTATATTCTGCGAGATCTTCATCAGATATCTGGCCATCAAAATCTGGAATCGGCAGCACACCATCGGGCCTGAAGTTTGCACCGAGCGTGACGATTGATTTCACTAGATCAGGGCGTTCGATCGCGACCATCAGCGCGATGATGCCGCCATCGCTATAACCGATGAGATGCGCGGGTTCGCGCACAATTTCTTCGAGATAAGCAATCGCTTCTGCTGTTTGGTATCGATAGTGAAAACTCTTTGCTTGATCTGCGCTAAATCCATGTCCCGAACGATCGTAGGCATAGATATGAAAGTTATCTGCAAAATGTGGAACTACATATTCATCCCAATGAGAAGTTTGGCTCAGCCCTCCGTGCAAGAGAACTAGCGCTTCTCCATTGTTATCCCATTCGTAGCAATAGAGCGGATGACCGGCAACGGATTGATATTGGGGCATTGGAATTTTTCTCTTTAGAGCGAATCCATAATGTGGCGATTGCCGCGATCAAAGGTGAGGTAATTCCAGGTCCAATCTGCCATGGTGCCAACTTTGTTGCGACCACCTAAGAGATAGAACAAGTGAAGCCAGAGCCAAGCAAACCAGGCAGGAGCGCCAGCCATACGAAACTTTCGAACTTCCACCACTGCTTTGTGGCGACCAATCGTTGCCATCGAACCTTTATCTAGGTATTTAAATGGTGAAAGCGTTTGCCCGCGATGTGCGCGCAGAATTTGTTTGGCAACGAAGCGACCTTGTTGCATAGCAACCGGCGCCACCATTGGTAGAAAGCGTCCTGCTGCATCGCGCGCACCTGCAATGTCACCAATTGCCCATACATGTGGATAGTGATTAACGCGCAAAGTTTCATCAACATCAATACGCGAACCAACAATTGGCAGATTTAATTCAAGCGCCGCCGGTTCACCTTTCACGCCAGCTGCCCACACTGTGACTTCTGCAGGAATTGCATCGCCATCTTTGACGATAATTTTTCGCGATTGCACTTCGCGCACCGCAGTATTGGTGCGAACTGATACGCCAAGCTTGCGCAGATCGCTTTCGGCGCGAGCGGAGAGTTTTTCGCTAAACATCGGCAGGATGCGGGGACCTGCTTCAATCAGGTAGATATCAATATGAGATGCGGCATGTGCCATATCGTTCTTTAACGGGCCACGCTTTAACTCTGCCAGCGCCCCTGCCATTTCAACTCCTGTTGGGCCACCGCCCACAACCGCAATCGAAAGCCGAGTGTCATCTTCAAAGCGGCAGAGATCTTCAAAGCGGCGCATTACTGAAGCGCGAATAGTGATCGCTTCATTGACGCTCTTCATGCCAAGCGCATGTTCTGCAACGCCGGGGATTCCAAAGTCAGAGGTGGCAGAGCCGAGCGCAACAACTAAGTGATCAAACTCTAAAACTTCTGAAGAATCTAACTTCACACTTTTATTTTTATGATCGACAGAGATAGGAGAGCCCATACGGAATTTAACGCCAGAGTTACGGAGCGCTCCACGAATTGGGTGCACCACATGGTCTGCCGCAAGACCGGCGGTAGAAACTTGATAGAGCAGCGGTAGAAATGTTTGAAAGTTATGGCGGTCAACCAAGGTGACATCAGCATCTTTGGCGAGTGCGCGGGCGGCAGTCAGCCCACCAAAACCAGCGCCGAGAATGACAACGCGTGGTTTTGTTGAATTTAAAGTAGAAGTCGCCACTCGGTAAGTCTAGGCTCAGATGTATGGATACGCAGAATCAAGGGCGGCTCTATCTCGTTACTGGCGCATCAGGTTATGTTGGTGGTCGCTTAGTTCGTGATCTGCTCAATGATGATAAGCGCGTTCGGGTATTTGTCCGTGATGCTAAGAAAATTACCGGACAGCGCTGGTCAAAGTTTGTGGAAATTGTTGAAGGAAATGCCAGCAGCGCAAGCGATTTAGAACGTGCGCTCGCTGGTGTTCATACCGCTTATTACTTATTGCACTCGATTAACGCCGCAGCAGATTTTGGAAATATCGAAGCAGAAATGGCGCGCGGTTTTGCGCTCGCTGCCGAGCGAGCGCACGTTTCGCAGATTATTTATTTGGGCGGCATTGCCAATGATGAAAATCGCAGCCGCCATCTCACATCGCGCATGAATACGGGCGCGCAATTAGCTTCCACTTCTGTGCCAGTTCTGGAATTACGTGCTGGCATCATTATTGGTTCAGGCTCTGCCTCCTTTGAAATGTTGCGCCACTTAACGCACCGCTTGCCGATTATGACAACTCCGAAATGGGTCTCCAATCGCACTCAACCAATTGCTATTCGCGATGTGCTCTATTACCTGCGCAATGCTGCAAATTTAAGCCACCCAGAAAATCGCGTCTGCGACATTGGTGGACCAGAAGTTGTGACCTATGCCGAGATGATGCAGAAGTTTGC
>CAZGXO010000052.1:0-7518 GCA_964529875.1 uncultured Candidatus Planktophila sp.
AAATACCAACGCTTTCGATTTTCAACGATATTAAAAGAAGTTTCACCTGAATACAGACGCCCACCAAGGCCGGAAAGTTTCGCCATTTCTTATGCCTCCAAAGGTGTTGCACTTTGAGTGATTGGGTTTCGTGGTTTAGCTCCCACGCTTTTCGGTGATAAACCAGAAAGAGGATGACCTGAATTGAAGAATTTGACTTTTGCCAATTGCGTCACGAGTGGCTTGGTAAAGAGGAAGACGACCAGCAAGTCAATCAAAGTTGTTAATCCAAGAGTAAATGCGAAGCCGCGAACTCCACCCACTGCAAAGAAGTAGAGCAAGAGCGCTGCAAGCAGCGAGACCATATCGGCGACGATAATGGTGTGACGTGCGCGAGCCCAACCGGTCTCAACGGCAACGCGCAATGTGCGTCCCTCACGTAGTTCATCTCGGATACGTTCAAAGAAGACGATAAATGAGTCTGCCGTAACACCAATGGCCACGATCGCTCCGGCAATACCTGCCAGCGTCAAAGTGAATCCGATGGACTTTCCAAGGACTAGGAAGAGTAGATAGAGGATTGCGGTTGCAACTGCCAACGATCCAACGGTAACAATGCCCAATCCGCGGTAATAGATCATGGAAAAGATCACTACCAGGAGAAGTCCCAGGGCTCCGGCAAGAAGTCCAGCTTCTAGTTGATCAGCTCCGAGAGTTGGAGAAACTTGCTGCACTTCACCGCGATCAAATGCAAGTGGAAGTGCACCGTATTTCAAAACATTTGCTAAATCTTGCGCTTCTACTTGGCTAAATGATCCAGTGATTTGCGCATTTCCTGAAGGAATTGCTTCGCGAATGGAAGGAGCAGAGACAACTAAACCATCGAGCACAATCGCAACTTGGTTCTGCGGTGATGGCAGTGATGTCACGCGCGCAGTCTGTGCACCAAAAGCTTTCGTTCCTTCGCCATCAAAGGTAAGAAGTACATACCAAGCGCTGGCACCTTGCTGGTCTATTCCTGCTGATGCTTTAGAAACTTGACGTCCCAGAACTTCAGCTGGACCCAAGATGTACTTACTTGCACCAGTACGTGCGCAGGCAACAATGGTGTCAGTTGGAGCATCTGCGCCAGTTCCTTGCAGATTTGCCGGATTGGAGCAATCAAGTGCTGCAAAGCGGGCATTGATGTCAGCAGAGACGCCAGCAGGTGGTGTTGCTTGGCCCTGAGCGCTTCCACCAAGAGCACCGCTTTCAGCGAGTACTTGGCGAAAACGTAATTCTGCAGTTTGTCCTACAAGATCTACAACGCGACGACCAGATTCACCTGGAACAGAGATAACAATTTGTCGATTGGTTCCACTTCCTTGCGCAGTTACCTCTGATTCAGCCACACCTAAAGAGTTAACGCGCTGGCGGATGATGGAAACTGCTTGATCAATTGCCTCTGATGTCACTTTATTGGAATCATTTGAGGCGCGAGGTTGGAGGGTAACGCTCGTGCCACCGCGCAGATCAAGTCCGAGTCGAACCGAAGATGCGCCTTGTATCAACGCTGTTCCTAGCAAACCAACAACAATGATTGCCATGATCGCTAGCGCACGAAGTGGGCGTCCGGTGGTCTTTACAGGCGCCTTTGCGCTATTAAGTGATGAGGACATGAGGGCAGAGTCTAGGTGCTACGAGGCGGATGTGTCGAAAAGAGTGGCAAGGCTCGGAGGTGGCGTACGTCCCACATGCTGGAAACCTTGCGCAGTTGCAATTCGACCACGTGGAGTACGTGCCATAAATCCGTTGCGAACAAGGAAAGGCTCTGCAACAGATTCAACAGTTTCAACCTCTTCGCCCACTGCAATTGCGAGAGTAGAAACTCCCACAGGTCCGCCATTAAACCGTTCGATGAGTGCGAGCAAAACTGCACGATCTAATCGATCAAGCCCTTGTTCATCAACTTCATAGACTTCTAAGGCCGCTACTGCATCTTTTCGTGTCAAAGTATCGGAACCATTTACTTGTGCATAATCCCGAACGCGACGAAGTAATCGGTTCGCGATTCGGGGAGTGCCACGCGATCTTCCAGCAATCTCAGCAACGGCATCTTGGGCTATTGATATTCCAAGAAGTAAGGCGCTTCGAGAAAGTACTTCTTGCAATTCGCTCTCTTCATAGAAATCTAGGTGCGCCGTAAATCCGAATCGATCTCTGAGAGGTGAAGGCAATAGACCAGCTCTTGTGGTGGCGCCAACTAATGTAAAGCGTGGTAATTCAAGTGGAATTGCAGTAGCTCCAGGTCCTTTGCCAACGACAACATCAACCCGGAAATCTTCCATCGCTAAATACAAGAGTTCCTCTGCTGGTCTAGCTAAACGATGAATTTCGTCCAGAAAAAGAATTTCTCCTTCAACGAGTGAAGAGAGAATTGCAGCCAGATCTCCAGCATGGGTTATTGCCGGTCCACTTGTGATTCGAATAGGTGCTTGCATCTCGGCAGCCAAAATCATGGCCAGCGTCGTCTTACCAAGTCCAGGAGGTCCAGAGAGCAAAATATGATCCGATGCAACACCGCGTTTTCTTGCGGCGCTCAGCAAGACATCAATCTGCTGGCGTACACGATGCTGTCCAATAAATTCTTTTAAAGTTTTGGGACGTAGAGCATTCTCTGCCGTGTGCTCATCGCTACGTTCTGCAGGATCTACAACGCGGTCTGGTTCACTCATGAACGTCTTCCCTTTTGCAGCGCCAACTTCAATAGTTCAGGTAAATCTGCCTCTGTGGGCTGCGCCTTAGCAACATCTATATTAAGGAGCGTTTCAGAAATAGCCGCATCCGCATCTTTTGCAGAGAAGCCAAGTGAGATCAAAGCGGCAGCAAGTTGTTCGCGCCAAGCTGGTTGATGCAAAGTCCGCGGATGCGTACCACCAAAGTCGGAAATTTTGCCTTTCAATTCCAGAATAATTCTCTGCGCACTCTTCTTTCCAATTCCGGGAATCTTCTCAATGGCAGCAACATCTTCTCGAGCAATCGCTGCAGCTAAAGATTGTGGAGAATGAGTTCCTACAATTGCAAGAGCAACTTTTGGACCTATTCCGGTGACAGTTTGCACCATTTCAAAGGTCGCCCGACTCTCTTCATCAATAAAACCATAGAGCGTGAGTGAGTCTTCTCGTACAACGAGCGAGGTGAAAAGTTGTACGGGTGCCCCGACATTTAATTGCGAAGTCGTCTGCGGTGACACCAAGACAGAGAGCCCTACTCCGCCAACTTCAACCACTACGCGATCCAAGGCAATCGCACGAACTATTCCGGATAGATGGGCAATCATGGCTTCCCTAACCTAGCAACCCGTGCCTTCTCAACTTTAAGAGCCTCTGCGATTTTGGAATTTCCAGCGCCTCGCCACAAATGACAGATGGCAAGCGCTAAGGCATCGGTGCTATCGACTGGTTTAGGAACTTCGTGAAGTTGCAGCAAACGTTTCACCATTTCTGCTACTTGCACTTTATTTGCGCGCCCTGAACCGGTAACCGCTGCTTTCACTTCAGATGGGGTGTGCATCGCCACAGGAATTCCAGCGCGAGCAGCTACAAGAAGTGCAATGCCAGCAGCTTGCGCAGTTCCCATCACTGTGCGCACATTATGTTGCGAAAATACACGCTCTACTGCGATCACGTCGGGGTGATGCGCATTTACCCATTCACTTATTTCATCTTCCAATAACAAGAGACGTCGCTCGAGCGACATCTCTGAATCAGTGCGAATAACTCCAACTGCGACGAGTGAGACAGGCGATCCCAACGCACCTTCAACGATCCCGATTCCGCAGCGCGTCAAACCAGGATCGACTCCTAGAACACGTTTTTGCGGATGGCCCATAACTTCCAAGCCTAGAACGCTCGGGCGGGAAGGTTAGGAAAGGCTCGCCATAACTTCGTCGGATACATCAAAATTCGAATACACATTCTGCACATCATCGAGCTCTTCTATTGCATCAATGAGTTCAAATACTTTGGCAGCCCCTTCTGCATCAAGAGGAATTTGCATGGAAGGCAGGAATGAGGATTCTGCAGATTCGTAATCGATACCTGCTTTTTGTAAGGCAGTGCGTGCTGCAACGAGATCACTGGCATCACACACAACCTCAAAGGACTCCCCTAAATCATTTACCTCTTCTACTCCTGCATCAAGAGCTGCTTCCAAAATGGAATCTTCCGTTGCACCTGAAGATTTGGTGACGATGATGACGCCCTTACGATTAAAGAGATAAGAGACCGAACCGGGATCTGCCATAGAGCCACCATTACGAGTCACTGCAACGCGAACTTCAGAGGCTGCTCTATTCCGATTATCTGAAAGACACTCAATCATGATGGCCACGCCATTTGGACCATACCCCTCATACATAATGGTTTCCCAATGAGCTCCGCCAGATTCCAATCCCGCACCACGTTTGACGGCGCGATCGATGTTATCGGCTGGCATGGAATTCTTTTTAGCTTTAGCAATGGCATCAAAGAGAGTTGGGTTTCCATCAATATCTGGCCCACCGTTACGAGCTGCAACCTCAATAGCTTTAATTAATTTTGCGAAATTCTTTGCCCGACGGCTATCAATAACCGCCTTTTTATGTTTTGTCGTTGCCCATTTGGAATGGCCTGACATGACAACACCTCTTTGCTATAGATAGGGATACTTTAACGGGCTTTACAAATCTCATCAAAAAAGTAGCGATGAATAACCAGATCATTGGTGAGTTCTGGATGAAAACTCGTGGCGAGCAACTTCTTTTGACGTACAGCCACAGGGTGCCCTGCCGCAACAGCCAACACTTCTACATCCTGGCCCACATCTTCAACCCAAGGTGCACGAATGAATACTGCATGGAATTGACGCTCGCCAAAAGTGATATCCGATTCAAAGGAATCCACTTGGCGACCAAAGGCGTTACGACGCACTGTCATATCAATACCACCAAAAGTTTTCTGTCCCACTTTGCCATCAAGAATACGATCGGCAAGCAGAATCATCCCCGCGCATGAACCATAAACCGGTAAACCCGCAGCAATTTTCGATCTAATGGGTTCAAAGAGATTGAATAACTGTGCTAGATGCACAATCGTTGTTGACTCTCCCCCTGGCAGAATTAAAGAATCAATATTTTCTAACTCTTCTGCTCGCCTGATTTCGAAAGCGCTATGGCCGCAGATACGAGCTGCTGCAATGTGTTCTCTGAAATCACCTTGCAGCGCTAAAACGCCAACATTCATGCGATCCTAAAACTACCAACCACGCTCTGCTAGACGATGTGGCACTGGAATATCAGCAACATTAATACCAACCATGGCATCGCCTAGACCTCGTGATACATCTGCTAACACTTTTGCGTCTTGATAATAGGTTGTTGCTTTTACACATGCTGCCGCACGTTGCGCAGGATTTCCTGATTTAAAGATTCCTGACCCGATAAAGACGCCATCTGCACCCATCTGCATCATGAGCGCTGCATCTGCAGGAGTAGCAATTCCGCCTGCCGTGAAAAGCACAACTGGGAGCTTGCCAGTTTCAGCAACTTCTTTCACCAGTGCATACGGCGCCTGCAACTCTTTTGCCGCTACATATAACTCATCTTCGCGCATTGCAGTAAGACGTCTAATCTCGGCGCCAATAGTGCGCATATGAGTCATCGCATTTGAAACATCTCCGGTGCCTGCTTCACCTTTCGAGCGGATCATCGCGGCTCCTTCGTTGATACGACGGAGCGCTTCTCCCAGATTTGTGGCACCACAAACGAAAGGAACCTTAAATTGCCATTTATCGATGTGATGCGTGTAGTCAGCGGGAGTAAGAACTTCAGATTCATCGATGTAATCCACTCCAAGGCTTTCCAAAATTTGCGCCTCTACAAAGTGACCAATGCGAGCTTTGGCCATGACCGGAATAGAGACTGAATCTTGAATTTGCTGAATCATGTCTGGATCCGACATACGAGCAACGCCACCTTGCGCACGAATATCAGCAGGTACTCGTTCTAGAGCCATCACCGCACATGCCCCTGCATCTTCTGCAATCTTGGCTTGTTCAACATTGACGACATCCATGATGACGCCACCCTTGAGCATTTCTGCCATTCCGCGTTTTACGCGGGCGGTGCCTGTTGATTCTTGGCCAGTGTTCTGAGACATGTGGTCAAACTCCTTGTAAGAATTTTGCGCAGAGGTGCATTCTACTTTGATTTAGAACCTGGTGCATCCTCAATCTTGACGGCGAATTTAGGTGCCTTATCCGTGAGTGCGATCCAAATCGCACCAGGTTTAAAGGGAATTTCTACCCCTTCTTGGGAAGTCCAGCGAGTTCCATCTTCTGCAGTTGGTCGCTCCCAACGCGCTGCAATGTACCTGCCGTCTCTCAAGATAAATCCCTCACCTGAACCTGTCGATGTGATGAGAGGAGTTACTCCCCCAACTTTATCTCTATAGATTGAATCTGAAATTTTAACAATCTGTATGACAAAAGTATCTGCGGTAAGAACATTACCTGCCTCGTTTAAATTTGCCTTTCCATTGTGCGAAAGTCTCCAATTCTTATCTTTTTGCGACCACGTGACATCGTAAGAACTTGCTGGCCACGAAATGTGTGCCGAATCAATTGCAACGCCCTGGTCAGTACTTTGAGCAAAAGTCCATCCAGGATTTTTCGGTGTAGCTAAAGTAATTCCCTTCTCTTTGACTAAATCCATCAAAAGATCGGCGCGCAAGATCATGGCATAAGGTTGAATTCGCGTGGAATCAGTCGTGTAAATAGTTGGTGGTTTAGCTTGGGCGCCAAGGTCCACCAGATTTGCCGCCTCAATCTCTGGGCGAAATTTGCTCTGTGCTCCGCTATAAGCAAAACCAACTTTGCCAAATTGCGCCAGTAACTCTAAATCGGAAACTCGAGCAGAACGTATGGGGCCAATCCTGGGCGGAATACGAGATGAATAAATAGCAGCAAGGCGAGTGAGTCCTCCTTCTACCTGTTCAATGTAAATGATGTCGGCTGATTCAAGACCCACTTGTGGATGCGCCATCGTTGTATCGTCGATTTTCACAGCCAGAATGGGGCCATCTTCTCCTGCAATTCCGCTCAAAATACTTTTTGGAGTTTGCTCAAAGAGTGTGGATCTCACATCCGTAGCAAAGGGAGAAAGAAAGACGATAGAACTTACCGCCAGAATAAAGAATATAAAAAGAAAACGATATCTTTTTGCTTCAGCCATTGTTAAATGGCATCTCTTTCAAATTCATAAATCACAGGCTCTGGTGCTGTACCTGCTAATCGAAAGAGTCGAATCAGAGGTTTCTTTCGCACAAGTTGTGTTCGATTGACAGCATCAATATGAATAGAGATCGCCATTGATATCTTCTCGGTTAATTCACGAAGTTCTGCAATCAGGGAACGTGCATTCTCGCCGGTTATAGAATCGACATCGGACAGCAAAAGTCCAAGTGCACCCGTTAAGCCGGTTTCAGCGCTCGATCGCTCACGTACGCTCGCTTCTCGAGCTTG
>CAZGXO010000053.1:0-7335 GCA_964529875.1 uncultured Candidatus Planktophila sp.
TGAGCGATGATGATCAATACTTATTGAGCGCCTTGGATTCTGGTGCTAGCGCATTTGTCAATAAATCGGCTCCCCTCAGTGAATTAATTGCAGCTGTTGATCATGCAATCAAAATGCCTCTCATATTTAGCGCGCGCGAATTAGCTCAAACCATCAAGCGAAAGAGAGAGCGATTTAACCTCTCAAATCGTGAATTACAAATACTCACTCAATTGACGGGTGATTTGACCTTGCGAGAATTGGCGGCTTCACTCTTTATCTCTGAATCAACGTTGAAAACGCATCTGACTCACCTCTATCAAAAAATGGGGGTAAGAAATCGCTTGCAGGCAATTAATGTGGCGCGGAAATCTGGTCTCCTATAAGCAGGTTGGCAAATTCCTCTGACCATCTGCGCCATTGCCATTCATTGATAATCCAATTTCTCCCAGCTTCACCCATAGCGCGAGCTTGAGCGCTATCAGTTAAGAGAGTGATGCAAGCGCCTGCCACATCGGTTTTAGATTGACCATTAACGACTAAACCACTTTTACCTTGTAAGACTGCATCTGGTGCGCCACCCGAATTTCCAGCGATGACCGCAAGCCCACATGCGCTAGCCTCCAAATAAACAATTCCTAAACCTTCTACTTCTAAACCGGCCAATCGGGATCGAGATGGCATAGCAAAGATATCTGCAGCACAGATGTATGCAGGCAACTGCTGATAGTGAATTCTGCCAATAAAGGTAACTGAACTTTCTACACCCAATTTTTTAACTTGTTTTCTTAGATAATCCTCTCTTGGCCCAGTTCCCACAAAGAGTAGATGAGCGTTCGGAACTTCTTTCACAATAGTGGGCATAGCATCAACCAAAATATCTTGCCCTTTACGATGAACTAATCTGCCAACACAGACGATTACTTTCTTATGCGAAAGACCTAACTCTTGGCGGATGGCGCTCTCGGTTGGCTTAAAGTGCTCGGTATCAATCCCTGGTGCAATTTTCACCATGGCACTCTGCGCGCGGGCTGAAAGAGATTGCGAAATTTTAGATCGAGTAAATTCTCCCAAATAGGTTAAGTGATCAACGCCTTCTCCAATTCGATGCAGCGCCATCGAAAATGGCCAGATTCGCGCCCACCAGACTTCATGGCCATGGGTGAGGGCAATGATTCTTGCAACGCCAACTTTTCGTAAGCCGTGCGCAAGCAGACCTAAAGGTGCGGCTGCTCCAAAAAATACATGTTTGATTTCACGTTCTTCCGCAACCTTTCGGACTGCTCTTCCCACGCGGAAAGTTGGCAGCAATACCTTTGATGTATCGCGTATTACCTCGACCCCATAATCCTGTAGCCATTTCTCATCAAATGGCGCTGAAAGTTCTTGCGATGATGTGTAAACGACGACTGAATTTTTTGGTAGGCGTTCGATTAAACCGATGATAAAAGTTTCAATTCCTCCAGCACGAGGACCAAAATCGTTGGTGATACAGAGTATCCGTGGAAAATTCATTAGAAGCGGCGAACAGCGACCAGTTTTTTTCTACCCATCCCTAAATCTGCAACCTTCACGCGAGAACCAGATCGCGGCGCATGAACCATCTTTCCGCCACCTAAATAAATTCCCACATGTGAAACGGGACGACCATAGAAGAGTAAGTCACCTGGTTTCTTTTGGTTAAAAGGAATTGATTTACCCATTCGAGCTTGCGCCGCCGAAGAATGTGGAAGCGATACTCCGGCCGCTTCAAAGGCGCGCATCGTCAGCCCAGAGCAATCCCAATACGTTAAACCTGCTGCGCCAAATACATAGCGATCGCCAATTTGCTTGAGCGCATATTTCAGAGCAATACCTGCGCGCCCTGAAACTCCGGCAAGGCTCTTGGCAGCTTCAAGCGAGGCAGCCTGATCTGCATTTTCCCGATCCTCGGCAAGTTTGGCTAAGCGTTCTCGGTCCTCTTTTTTCAACTTCGCCAAGAGCGCCTCAGCTTGGGCAAGTTTTCGCTGCGCAAGAGCGCTTCGCTCGGCTAACTTCTTCTGCAGAGCTTTTACCTGCGCCAATCGATCCGCAACTGTTAACGATGTCGCGTTGAGCTGTTGCTCAGCAGATTCATATTTGCGAAGTTGGGTGGATTTACGGCGCGTGATTGCTTCAAGAGATGCAGCAGACGATAGGTAAAGAGTGGGATCTGAAGAGAAGAGAAGTTCCAGGCTCTGACTTAAGGTGCCTGATTTATATTGATTGACGGCAATGGAACCGAGCGTCTTTGAAATTGCATCCACAGTTTTACCTTGCGCCGCTGCTTGGGCTTGAATGCCAGCCAAACTACGAGTCAGCGCAGCTAATTTAACTTTTGCTTCTTGTGCACCTTCTGCCGCTGTTGTTGCCTCTTCTTCTAAGCGATTCACTTGAGCTTGCACTTGCGCAAGAGTGGGCTCGGCATGTGCTTGCACATTGGGGATCAGAGAAGCCACAAGTACACATGCAAAAGTTGAGCGATAGAGCGCCAATCTCATGTTTTAAGGCTAATGCCCTCGTGCAGCCAATTTCAATTCGTATACGGGGATTTACCTCATAAAAGTATGTGAATAAGAATATTCTTACGCTCATGCCCGTAATCGTGACGCTCGTGGCCGGTGCAGATGGATCTACCTCAAAGGGCGGAAATTCATCTGGTATTACGACACCTGTAGATCGAACTGAATTTCTGGCTCGTCGACGAACCGCAGATTGCATCATCATCGGCGGAAACACTGCGCGCAATGAGCCGTATCAAAGAACGCCTGTTCCCGTGATAGTTCTCTCACGTTCTCTCATCAACCCCCTAGCAAATAATCGGTTAGCGCATTGTTGGAATCTTTCACCAGTAAAAGCGCTGGCAAGAGCTGCGCAGAAATTTGGTCCGACGATTCATATTGAAGCTGGCGTGAGCATCATTTCAGAACTACTCGCTGCAGGCGCCATCGATACTCTGGAATTAAGTATCACCCCTATCACGGGTGGAGAAGACAAAATAGATTTAGAAGAGCTTTTACATCACTTTGACCATATGCATGAAGAAATACGAGAAGGTGTTCGCTTTATCTCTGCACGAGCCAAACCTGCGCCTTAAAAAGCAGAAATGAGCGCCACTCCGGCTACTGCACTGATAATTCCGATGTACTGAACTTTATGTAATCTTTCATGAAGCAATTGATAAGCAAGTAGCGCTGTTGCTATGGGATAAAGAGATCCGAGAACCATGGCTAGTGACATCAAGCCTTTTGTTGTAGCAACACCGAGCAGTAAGTTTGCCGCAAAATCCGCAACTCCTATGAAGATAAGAACCGGCAACTCTTGCGCGCTAAATTTTCGATAATTTTTCGCTTTGAGAAGAATATAAATACCAATAAGAACTGTAGAAGTTCGCATCGTTGCCATAGTCATGAGGGCGCTCGATTTTGATCCGATAGACATGAAGACGAGTGCTGTGCCGAATGAAACTGCGGCACCAAGTGCAAGGAGAACCGGTTTGAGCGGAAGTCCTTGAGAAACTTCTGGGCCGCTTGCTAAAAAACCTCCCAAAGTTGCAAGAACAACTCCGACAGAAACTAAGAAGGTAAGTTGATCTCCTTTAAAGATAAGTGCATAGCTGAGCGGAATAACTGCAGAGAGCGAACTAATGGGCGAAACAACACCCATGCGGCCAGTTGATAATCCCGCATATAAGCAGACCAATCCCGCGTAACCGGCAAGGCCCGCGAGAATTCCAGGGATTAAGTACCCATCTTTTCCTAGCGCTGGTGCGCTCCAAGCTCCGGTGACGAGAACTAAAAGTGCGCCCGTAAGAAAACCGAAGAATTGTTGTGCACCGAGAACTACAAATGCAGAATGCTTTTTGCTGAGTTTGCCACCATAGAAATCGGCAGAACCCCACAATGCGCTAGAAAGTAGTGCAAGAAAGGCGGCCACGATGCGGACTTTACCTGCATATCTGCCCTGCCTCCCACTTGAAAGGCTCGGTCAACTTTAGAATTAACCAGTGAAATCTCACTCAAGTACTTCTGGTTCGCACTATAAATTTTCTTTCGCAGAGATGATTGACAAGTTGCGCACCATCACCCCGCGCAGTGAGATTATTTTGGAAGAAGTTCCAGCACCTCAAAAGCTTGCCACGTATTCATTTGCATTTACCGCAGATATTCAAAATTCTTTGCAATCAGAGGATGGTGGATCTGAAGAAATCGCATCAGGTCGTTTCGTGATTTTGCATGAACCGGGCGGACAAGATACCTGGGAAGGTGATTTCCGCTGCGTGACTTTTTTACGTGCGGATGTAGATAGCGAGATGCAAGAAGATCCCTTACTCCCTGAAGTAGGTTGGAATTGGTTGCTTGATTCTCTCTCTGCAACTGAAGCGAGTTACACCGCTCCAAGTGGCACAGTAACCAGAGTTTCTAGCTCTTCATTTGGAAAATTAGCGCCGCGGAATGAAGGTTCAGAGATTGAGATCCGTGCTTCGTGGACGCCGCTTATCTCACAGATTGATGACATGGCTCTTCATGTCCATGCGTGGTGCAATCTCATGAGTGAAGTAGCGGGGCTTCCACCAATTCCGGATGGAGTTGCATCCATTAGCTCCGTGCGACGTCGTGGCTGAAGAGGAGTTACCTGCGCCGCTGTTAACCCCAACAGGTGGCTTGCCGCACGTAATTGATACCGAGAGCGCATTTGAAAAAGCTTTAGCTGAAATTGCCGCCGGTACTGGCCCAATCGCACTCGATGCCGAGAGAGCCTCCGGTTATCGCTATAGCGCCCGCGCTTATCTGATTCAAATGAAGCGAGAGCGCGGCGGACTTCACTTAATCGATCCCATTCCTTTTGGTCCGCGACATTCACTTTTTCTCCAACTCAATGAATTGCTACAGAATGAAGAAGTTATCTTGCACGCAAGTACTCAAGATTTACCCTGTCTCCGTGAGTTAGGACTTAATCCAGCGATACTTTTTGATACCGAATTAGGTGCACGAATTGCGGGGCTGGCGCGTGTTGGTCTTGGCCCGCTCCTTGAATCCTTACTGCATATCTCCCTTGCCAAAGAACACTCTGCAGTTGACTGGTCGCAGCGACCGCTTCCAGAAGATTGGCTCAACTACGCGGCCCTTGATGTGGAATTATTGATTGAATTACGTAATCACATCGCCGCTATTCTTGAAAGTGCCGGCAAATTGCAATGGGCGAAAGAGGATTTTCAAGCGATTTTGGCTGCTCCCCCTGCTCCACCTCGCATTGACCCGTGGAGGCGCACCTCTGGGATGCATAAGGTGAAAAAGCGCAATCACATGGCGGTAGTCCGCGAACTGTGGAATATCCGAAATACCATTGCGGCAGAGTTAGATATCGCACCTGGTCGATTGCTATCAGATACTGCTCTTACAGAATTAGCGGTGGCATCCGATAAAGGGCCAATCACCAATCGAAAACATCTAGAAAAAATATTGAAACCGCTGGGTTTGCGAGCGCGGTGGTTAGATCATGCAGCAGAATGGATTCAAGCTATTACCACCGCCATCAATCTCAAAGAATCAGAATGGCCCGAACCACGTACCAAGAGCGATGCGATGCCTCCCGTAAAAATTTGGCGCGAGCGCTTTCCCGAAAAATATGCACCGCTCTCGCACGCGCGATTTAATCTGCAGAAAACTGCAGATGAACTCTCCATTCCGCTGGAAAATCTCATCTCCCCCGAATTGGTGCGGCGCATCTGTTGGCAGCCACCGACAGATGGCGTGAATACAGCTCTCACTGCCCTGGGGGCGCGCTCCTGGCAGGTTGAGATCGCAGCCCCCATTCTGGAAGAGGCGCTTACCCACACTGAGCCGCTAGAAATCCCCGAAGCCGAGGAGTCGAGCGACTCCTGAGTGATGAATTACGCAACAGATAAGTTGCGTAATTCAGGGCGCTCTATTACCCTCATCGCATGCTCAGCACCTTCACCATCGCCCTTCGCGAGGGGCTGGAAGCTGCCCTGATTGTCGGCATTTTGATCGCATATCTCGTCAAGACTGACCGCCGCCATCACCTGCGCCCACTCTGGATTGGCGTTTCTACAGCGATTGCGGCAAGCCTGGCACTTGGCGCCTTCCTTTCTTATACCTCAGCTGAACTTTCTAGCAAAGGCGAAGAGATGTTCGCCGGCACCACTTCATTTGTTGCAGTGGGGCTTGTTACATGGATGGTCTTTTGGATGAAGCGCACTGCACGTGGATTACGTGATGAATTAAATGGCAAAGCAGAAGTTGCAGTGACATCTGGCGCGCTCTCTCTTGCCATCCTCGCTTTTTTTGCAGTCGCGCGAGAAGGCCTAGAAACCTCACTCTTTCTCTACACCAATTTTCAAGCAGTAGGTGCGCTCTCCACTGCAACCTTGGGGCTGATCTTGGGCCTCGCTCTTGCCGTCGCACTGGGTATTGGAATCTATCGCCAAGCAGTCAAAATTAATCTCTCAAAATTCTTTACCTATTCTGGCGTTGCTCTCGTAGTTGTAGCAGCTGGAGTTCTCTCGTATGGAATTCATGAATTCCAAGAGTTTGGATTACTTCCTGGCGCCGATGCTTTTATCTGGGATGTCACATCGTGGATGCCGAAGGATTCATTTGCCGCCGCAGCGCTCGGTGGAACAATTGGATTTGATACCACCACATCATGGTTGCAATTTATTATCTGGGGTGCATATCTTGGTTTGACCTTAAGCGCCTATCTTGCGCCTGCCAAGAAGGCCAAAACTCTGATCAACGCGTAAAGAAGCAACTTTCGCGGCGTTTGACCGCCTAGCAAAAATCTTTACTGACGGGTAACCTAGCAACATATCTGTTGAGGAAGGTTTCCCATGTCCCAATCGCTTCGCTCGGTCGTACTTGTCGATGCAGTCCGTACTCCATTTGGAAAAGCCGGCAGCATGTATGCCGGAACTCGCGCCGATGATTTGATGGTGCGCGCCATGCGCGGTTTGCTTGAGCGAAATCCCAAAGTCTCACCTGATGCGATTGAAGATGTTGCCATTGCTGCTGCAACACAAACTGGTGATCAAGGGATGAATATTGGAAGAAGTGCAACGCTGCTCGCTGGCCTACCTCAATCAGTACCCGGTTATTCCATCGATCGTTGGTGCGCCGGGGCAATGACTGCAACGACAACTATTGCTGGGGCAATTGCAATGGGCGCCATTGATATTGCACTTGCAGGTGGCGTGGAACATATGGGAAACCATCCCATGGGTGAATTAATGGATCCCAATCCCCGTTATCTTGCCGAGAAATTAGTGGAGCAAGATGCACTTGCAATGGGTGCAACCGCTGAACGTTTACATGATCG
>CAZGXO010000054.1:0-7315 GCA_964529875.1 uncultured Candidatus Planktophila sp.
ACGCAGATTGAAAAGTACTTCGAAGTGAGTGCGTCCGATGAACTGAGATTTTTTGCAGCAACCGGTAAGGCTGGCGAACTCTTTGAAATTCCCATTGCGAGTGAGGACTCGGAACTAGAACGGCTATATCTCATCGGAGTTGGAGACCGTTCACTGAGTGGGTTGCGCACAGCTGGTGCAGTGCTTGGTAAAAAAGTGCGCGGTAAAGCGCTCTCTCTTATCTCACTCTGTGCATTAAGCCCATCTGAAATTAAGGCGCATGGAGTTTCGCTAGCGCTTGGTGCATATCAGTGGAATGTAAAAACTGACAAAGTCCAGGAAGTGCCGCAATTAGCTCTCGCAACAACAGATACCAAGTCTGTGCAGATTGCCGCAACAATCAGCGAAGCGCTGTACACGGCGCGAGATCTCATTCTTACGCCATCTAATATTAAGAACCCGCTCTGGATGGCAACTGAGGCAAAGAAGATTGCAGAGCATAAAGGTTTAGAGATTTCTGTGCTTGCCGGAAAAGAGTTGGCACGTTTTGGTGGGCTACGTGCAGTCGGTCAATCATCACCGAAACCAGGTCCGCGCTTTATTGAAGTGACCTACACTCCTAAAGGCAAAGCGCGTTCTGCTGCTGCTCTGCCACACGTCGTTATCGTAGGAAAAGGAATTACCTTTGACACTGGTGGCATCTCACTCAAACGGCCATATGAATATATGACAGCGATGAAAAGCGATATGGCAGGTGCCGCAGCTGCACTTGCAACTGTTAGCGCGCTTGTTGATTTGCAACCCCACGTGAAAGTAACTGCGCTGATGATGTGTGCGGAAAATGCGCTCTCTGGTACTTCGCAGCGCCCTTCCGATGTCATTACTCAATATGACGGAACTACCGTTGAAATTATTAACACTGATGCAGAAGGCAGATTAGTTCTTGCAGATGGTTTGGCTTATGCCAAGGAGAAGTACGATCCTGACTATTTGATAGATATTGCAACGCTTACAGGGTCAGCAACTCTTGGATTAGGTCGTCAATATGCAGCGATGTACACACGTGATGAAAAGTTGGCCAGGGAACTCGTGGCAATTGGTGAATCCAGCGGTGAGCGCGTCTGGCATATGCCTTTGATTGATGATTATCGAGATTCCCTCGAAAGCGATATTGCAGATTTCAATCATGCCGGCGATAAGGGAGATTACTCAGCAGGGTCAGTAACTGCAGCGCTCTTTCTCGAAAATTTTGTGGGGGATTCGCGGTGGGTGCACTTAGATATCGCTGGACCTGCTCGGAGTGAATCGGATGCTGGAGAAAATGTGAAAGGCGGCACTGGTTTCGGCGTGCGCTTTTTGATTGATTGGATAGTGTCGCTCTCGTGATTATCGATCCTCACTCATATGCCGAAAGTTTTATTGCAGAAGATGCGGTAAAGAGCGCAGCCCGTGCTCGCGGCGTCGAAATCGGTACTCATGACATTTCACCTGGCGCCGGCGCATATCTGCGCCACTTAGCACAGTTACTGAGTGCGCAGTCAGTGGTTGAAGTTGGAACTGGTTCTGGTGTTGGTTCACTGTGGTTACTCGATGGAATGATTGCAAGCGGCACTCTGACATCAATTGATGATGAGATGGAACATGCAGCGATAGCCAAGATTGCCTTTGCCGAAGCCGAGATTGCAGCTCCCCGTTTTCGACTCATCACCAATGTGGTGATGGATGTTATGACCAAACTGGCAGACCGCGCTTATGACTTAGTGGTGTATCGCCACAATCCTGAAGATCTCACCTATGCCATTCCCGAAGCACACCGAATCCTGCGAAGTGGCGGAGTCTTTGTGATTGATAATTTCTTTGGAGGCGCAAAAGTTCCAGATCCAGCACAGCGTGATCCCAAGACCATTGCCCTTCGCGAAGCAGGAAAACTCATCAAATCTGATACACAATCTTGGATGAGCGTTCTCATCACAACTGGCGATGGTTTATTGCTCGCCACAAAAATGTAAACGAGAATTTTTATGAGTTCACATAATGATGATCAAAGCCGCAATCGACTTACCCATCATGGTCCATGGTGGGTTGCGCCAAGCCATCAAGGGCTAGGACGCACCGTCACCCTTCGCACAGCAACTGTCATTGCACTGATCGCTGGTGTGATTGGCGGGGTTTTTGGCGCCTCATCTAACGGATCCCTCTTCGGAAATTCTGCAAACTTAGTGGAATCAAAATCTGCAATCGAACGTCCTGCAGGATCAGTAGCTGAAATTGCGCAACGGGTGCTGCCATCCGTTGTCTCCATTGAAGCGCGGGCAAATTCAGGCGGTGCAACTGGTTCGGGATTTGTGATCGATAGCGCCGGATTTATTCTGACCAATAATCATGTGATTGCCTCTGCAGTGACAAGCGGTGGCGACATTCGCGTGCGCTTTGATAACGGAAATTCTTTTCCCGCACAATTAATTGGGCGCGATAGCGCTTACGATCTGGCAGTTCTTAAAGTGCGGGCAGAGAATCTGAAAGCGTTGCAATTTGGAGATAGCGACAAAGTTGCAGTAGGTGATTCAGTCATTGCCATCGGTTCTCCACTTGGACTTTCTGGAACTGTCACGCTTGGAATCATCAGCGCAAAGGATCGAGCAGTTACTGCCGGGGAAGGCAATAGCGAGAATTCATATATCAATGCGCTCCAAACTGATGCAGCCATTAACCCAGGAAATTCAGGTGGTCCTCTCGTTGATGCAACAGGTGCAGTCATCGGAGTGAATTCCGCAATTGCATCACTCGGCTCCTCTTTTAACGGACAATCAGGTTCGATTGGTTTAGGTTTTGCAATTCCCATCAATCAAGCACGTAAAACTGCAGCACAATTAATTAAAAATGGAAGTGCGCAGTATCCAATTATGGGAATTTCAGTTGATATGAACTACTCAGGTGATGGCGCGCAGATTGCTAAAACTGCAGGCGGTGTGCAAGCAGGTGGTCCTGCTGCCCAAGCTGGCTTAAAAGCCGGCGACATCATTATTGAAATTGATGGCAGGGCAATCACATCTCCTGAAGAATTAATCGTTGCAGTCCGTTCGCATAGCGTGGGGGAGAAGATTTCAGTCACATATAAGCGCGCTGGCGTCAGCAAGACAATTTCGCTCACTCTCGCAGCATCCAAATAGCAGAGTAAAGTTCGTGCACTATGTTTTTTGATTTTGGTGCTGGCGAAATTATTGGATTGCTGATTTTGGCTGTCATTTTGATTGGCCCCGACCGACTTCCACATTTTGCAGTGGATGCTGCTAAATTTGTAAAGCGCGTGCGGGAGGTTGCTACCAGTGCAACCAATGAGCTGAAAGAGAATCTCGGCCCTGGCTTTGAGGATCTCACTCCCACTGATTTAAACCCTAAAACATTTCTGAAAAAACAACTGGATAGCGTCTTGGATGAATCCGAACCAAAGAAATCAAAAATTAAACATCGAATAGATCCTGATTTGTTATGAGCCAAGAAGCCGCAATTCACGCCGCCTTAGCAACGGTGAAAGATCCTGAATTACATAGGACATTGCCAGAGTTGGGTATGGTCAAATCGGTCTCGGTCACATCCGGTATCGCACAATTAGAAATTTATCTCACCATTGCTGGTTGTCCCATGAAGGATCAACTGACACGGGATATCGAATCTGCAGTGATGGCAGTTCCGGGAATTTCGCAAGTGAATATTGCATTTACTGCGATGAATGAAGAGCAACGCGCCGCTATCAAGAAGTTGCTGCGCAATGGTCGCGAAAGTTTTATCTCATTCGCTCAGAAAGATTCACTCACTCGAGTAATCGGAGTGGCATCAGGAAAAGGTGGAGTTGGTAAATCATCACTGACGGTAAATCTGGCAGTAGCCAGCGCCAAACGGGGATTACGCGTTGGCATTCTTGATGCAGATGTGTATGGCCATTCTGTCCCGCGATTGATGGGACTTATTGGGCAACGTCCGACTGCCATTGATCAGATGTTTATTCCGCTTGAAGCGTATGGTGTGAAAGTTGTTTCGATGGAGATGTTTAAGCCAGAGCGCAGCGATGCCATTGCATATCGCGGGCCACTTCTGCATCGAGTTCTCGAGCAATTGCTCTCAGATGCATATTGGGGAGATCTCGATCTTCTCTTCATAGATTTACCTCCCGGCACAGGGGATCTGGCAATCTCTCTTGGGCAATTAATTCCATCTTCAGAGATTGTGGTGATTACTACTCCACAAATTGCAGCGGCAGAAGTTGCAGAGCGGGCTGGTCGCATTGCTCACCAAATTCACCAACGAGTTATTGGCGTTATCGAAAATATGTCGGCTTTCCCATGCGAAAAATGTGGCGAGTTGACCTCTCTCTTTGGTGAAGGAGGAGGCGCAGAGACAGCCAAGCGCCTCTCACAGTTAGTGGGAGGTGATGTGCCTCTCCTTGGAAAAGTTCCTTTTAGTCCGCAACTGCGTGTGGGCGGAGATCATGGCACTCCAACTGTCATTGCAACGCCAGAAAGTGCCAGCGCACAAGCTATTGAAGAAATAGTTTCGCAATTAATTGTGCGCGAAAAATCTTTACTTGGCGTCAGACTCGGGCTTGCGTAGCTCTTCTGCGATCTCTTTCACAACTTCGCTTAATTCATTCCGTAAATAATCTCGCGTTGCAACATCACCAAGTGCGATTCTTAAACTTGCTAATTCGCGAGTGAGATATTCGGTATCTGCAATGCTTCGCGCGTTTTGTGCGCGATCTTCATTGAGCGCAACTCGATCTCGGTCAGCTTGGCGATTTTGTGCAAGCAAGATGAGAGGCGCAGCATATGATGCCTGCAAAGAGAGAATGAGCGTAAGAAAGATAAAGGGATATTTATCAAAGCGCATATCAACAGGAGCGAGCGTGTTCCAGACAACCCACCCTGCAACGAAGGCAGTCATATAAACCAAGAAGCGCGCAGTTCCTAGGAATCTGGCAAATCTCTCGGAGAGTCGACCGAAAGTTTCGGGGTCGTAATTGCCGCGAAGTGAACGACGTACTTCGCGTGGGGTATCTAGGCGGTCATTGCGTGCCATCGTTAACCCTCCTTCGGTAATTGTGAATCGATACTCTCTAACGCCGCTGTGGTGACAGCGCTTGATGCACTTGAATCACGGTGATCATGGCGCCAGTTTTCTGGCAATAAGTGATCAAGTACGTCATCCACTGTTACTGCGCCAAGCAATCGTTCATTGGCATCAATAACTGGCAGCGTCAGCAAGTTGTAACTGGCTAAGTATGACGAAACTTCATGCAGCGATGCGTTGGGATTTAACCCTTTCGTTGCAGTATCGACGATGGAACCGAGCAGAGTTGCTGGCGGTTCACGAAGTAAACGCTGGTAATGAACCATTCCTATATATCGTCCAGTGGGAGTTTCCAGAGGCTGGCGTGTAATAAATACTTGTGATGCAAGAGCTGCTGAGATTTCACTTTGACGGACTGCAGCGAGGGCATCAGCAACTGTGTAATCGGCTGACATCACGATTGGTTCGGTTGTCATCATGCCACCAGCTGAATAATCTTCATAGGTCATCAAGCGCAGTAAATCTTCTGCATCTTCTGGATCCATTAATTCGATCAGAGCTTGTGCTTTCTCTTCGCCAATTTCACGCAATAAGTCAGCGGCATCATCAGGATCCATCTCCTCCAGAACATCTGCTGCACGTTCACCTTCAAGTTCTGCCATCAACGCAACGCGCGCACTTTCTTCCATCTCTTCGAGTACATCTGCTAAGCGCTCATCATCAAGGGCGCGCGCAACTTCTACTCTGCGCTTCGGAGCCAAATCATGGATCACACTTGCTAAGTCGGCAGCACGTAAGGTGCTGAGCGTTGTGAGCAGATGTGCAACACCTTGATGAGTTTCAGGATGGGTGATGCCCGAAACTTCTTCCCAAGCAACAGTGGATGTGGCGCCTTTGCGGCGTAGTCCCCGCCCTTTGCGCATCACGTGAATACGAGTGATAAACCAATCGCCATTGCGATTTTGTTCCATCGCTAAATCTTCAACTGTAACTTGCTGTCCATCTTCAATGAGTGAGACGGTGCGATCGAGAAAATCACCGAGCACCAACATTTCACCAGTGCGTGTTTCAAATCGGCGCATATTGAGTAAGCCCGTAATGACAACAGCTCCTGATTCAATGGAGGTCACACGTGTGATAGGAACGAAGACGCGTCTACGAAGTGGAACTTCGACAACGAGACCAAGTATGCGAGGTGGTTGATTATTAGAACGCAGGGTCGCGACAGCATCGCGCACCTTGCCTACCGGATCACCATTAGGGTCAAAGACCGCAGTACCTGCAAGACGGGCGAGAAATATGCGAGTGATGTTATTTCCGCTCATGGGATAAGAGTAACGCGTGCACTATCGGCTAGGTTTGGCATATGTCAGAGGTGCGAAATTCATTCGAGAATACCGTGCATCATCACACAGCACTTCCTGCACGCCCTGATTTGATTCGCCTGATTATTGGAATTTTTGGCGTTGGATCCTCAGGTCCGCTGATCGCACTCAGCGCGATGCCAGTCCCGACCTTAATTTTTTGGCGTAATTTAGGTGGAGCGCTTGTGACATTGCCCTTTGCTCTTAAACATAAATTAAATCGCATTGGTGTTCAGTGGGCGTTATTGGCCGGCTTTGTTCTCGCCCTTCATTTCATTGGATTTTTTCTCTCTATGAGATTTACCAGCGTTACAGCGGGCACTGCCATTGTTGCAACGCAACCAATCTTTGCCGCCTTCTTCGTCAAACTCACTGGTGGCCATATTCCGCGCAAGGCATGGTTTGGCATGTTTATTAGTTTTACCGGAGTACTGCTCGTCACTGGTATCGATCTGCAACTTGATCGCCGCTCCTTTGTGGGCGATGTAGCGGCGCTCATATCGGGTGCGCTCGCTGCTGCTTATATGTTGATTGGTTCTAGAGCGCAGCGAACCTTAGAAACTTTCTCTTACACCACAATTTGTTACTCATTCTGTTCTCTCACTGCCCTGCCTTTTGTTTTCTTGGCCGGCTATCAATTAATTCCCTTTCCAGCGCGGGAGTGGCTCATTCTTTTTGGTTTGATTCTGGGAGCCCAAATTTTGGGACATACCATGTTTAACCTCACCCTGAAGAGAGTATCTCCCGCAGTGGTTTCAATGATCGTCTTCTTTGAAGTTCCAATTGCAGCGGCGCTTTCGTATATCTTCAAGATTGGTAAGCAACCAACAATTCTTATTATTCCTGGCGTCATTCTGATTCTGTTGGGTTGTATGTTGGTTGTGATGCGCACACGCAATCAAGATGAG
>CAZGXO010000055.1:0-7078 GCA_964529875.1 uncultured Candidatus Planktophila sp.
GGAGAAGATGGACATACGAAACATCGTCATGCCAGGGGCGCGCATTGTGAAGATTGTCGTAATGAAGTTAACTCCACCAAGAATTGTTCCTAGTCCAGAAATTGCAAGACCCATAACCCAGAGATCTGCGCCGATTCCGGGTGAATATGTTGAGTTAGCAAGTGGCGCGTAAGCGGTCCATCCAAATGAAGCGGCTCCCCCAGGAGTGAGAAATCCAATCGTTGCTTGAATAGAACCAAAGAAATATAACCAGTACGACAACATATTAAGACGTGGGAAGGCCACATCCGCCGCTCCAATCTGCAGCGGCATGATGACATTGGCAAAACCAACAAAGAGCGGCGTTGCAAACATCAACAACATAATGGTGCCGTGCATTGTGAAGACCTGGTTGTACTGCTCAACACTCATAAATTGCATTCCTGGTCGGGCAAGCTCGGCGCGAATAAAGAGCGCGAGAACTCCCGCGAAGAGGAACCAGAAGAAGGAAGTTGCTAAATAGAGATATCCAATGCGCTTGTGGTCAGTCGTCGTAATTGTTTTGACAAACTGGCTTCCAAGAGAAGTCTTTTGAACTCCCTGTCGAGGAGCTGCAATCGTTGGACGTTCTGCATACGTGGTCATGCCGCACCAGCCTTTAGCGAGTTAATGTAATTCTGATATTGCTCAGGTGTTACTACCTTTACCTTGAAAAGCATCTGAGAATGGTTACGACCGCACAAGATGTTGCAGCGACCTGGGAATTCGCCCAATTTATTAGCGGTAAATTGCAGATGATTGGTCTCACCCGGCAGATTCTGCATTTGAATCATAAATGCCGGAATCCAGAATCCATGGACAACATCATTTGCGGTCAGAGTAAAGCGCACCTTCTCACCTTGCGGCAGGTACAACGTTGGTGGCTGTGCTGGAGTGCCTGTGACTACGGCATTCTCGCCTGCTTCAGGATAGGCAAATTGCCATGACCATTGAATGCCTTCGACTGAGATCTCGTGTTTTACTGGTGACGTCTTATCAACGATTTTATTCTCTTTCACCGCAGTGAAATAGAAGAGCACGGCAACGATGATAAAAGGAATAACGGTATAGAGAATTTCAACGGGAATGTTGTACTGCGTCTGCTTGGGAAATTCTGGTTGGCCAACTTTGGCGCGATGAAAAACTGCGGGCCAGAGAATCAAAATGAGGGTGAATACACCCACCACTCCTGCCGCAATCCATGCTCCTTGCCAGAGTGAAATAGAAATTTCGTTGACACTGGAGACATCTTTAGGAAAACCCATTCCAGAAATATTTTTGGAATCAAAGGAACAACCGCCAAGCAGAAAGGCAAGTGGGGAAATAACGATGAGAGAGCGGACGCCTTTACGCAAGGTGCGGGACATAGGGCAAGGATAGTCGTGGGTGTGCAGGCGGTCGCCCGAGCGAGTAGCGTTCGTTCGGTGGTTCGCATCACAGGAAATTTCTCCTCCGAGTCCGCTCTGCATCCTGCCGCAAAGAGTGCGCTATTAGCCGCTTTCGACCAGGGTTGGGCTGACCCTAAAAAGATTTCGCAGAGCGCTGCACGGGCTGCCATTCTTCGTAACCAAGCAGTTGAAACTATTGCCAGCAAACTGGGTATCCCATCTCATGCAATAGAAATTTTAGGCGAACCGGCTTTGGGACATTACCTCGGAATTGCTGGGCTCCTTGACGGAGACACTGCTTTTGCATACGCAGCTACCGATAAAGGAAAAATAAGAGCAGTTGCGAGATCGCATCATGGAAAAGTTTTAGAACTTCAGGTAAATCCAGATGGAGAAATTATTTATCCAACAGATTTTCACCAACCTGCAGTTCTTTCGCTGCAATTAGCCAACTCTGAAACAGGTGTCATTCAAAGAAATCCGCAGATAGCTTTCTCATCGATTGCCATCGATGCAACGACTTCTGGAGCACAAGTACCGCTTCCAGATAAGTGGGATACCGCGCTCTTTGATGCAACGTCATGGGCAGGCCCTAGCGGACTTGGAATTTTGGCCGTCAATAGCGCCAAGTATCGCTACCCGATTCCACATATTGCTCCTATCCGAGTTCCAGGAACTTACTCATTACCGCTTCTGATTGCTGCAGCTGTTGCTCTCGAAAATTACTCTCCTATTGATCCAACGCTGCGCACTGAAGTTATACACCAATTCAGCAAAGTTCCTGGTGTGAAAATTGTTGCACCAGATGCGCCAGCTATCGCCGATAAGATTTCCATGACCGTCGATGGAGTTGCCGGCGAACAACTGGTACGAGCGCTCTCTGCAATTGATATTGATGTTGATACAGGCTCTGCTTGTTCACCTGCAGATATACAACCGAGCCATGTCCTCGCCGCGATGGGGTATCCAACTTCTGGACATATAAGAATCACTCTGCATCAAGGCGTGACGCCTGCAGATATTGCTTCCCTCAAAGAATCGTTTGTGCGCACTCTGCAAGAATTACGCGGGTAGGTGTGAGGCAATCTCCTGCGCAGCTGCAGATCCGTACGCCTCTTGAAAACGAGAGACAAATTCTTCTTTACTAAAGCGGTACTCCTGGGTTCCCATGGTTTCAATGACATACGTTGCAATCATGGAGCCCAATTGCGCGCATCGCTCTAGTGAAAGCCCCCACGCTAAACCTGCGACAAATCCAGATCTAAATGAGTCTCCAACTCCTGTGGGATCAATCTTTGCTTTCTCTTTGGCACATGGAACTTTGATAAAAGTACCGTCCATACTTTCCACACGAGCACCTTGTGATCCTTGAGTAACTATCCGAAATTTCACTCTCTCGAGAATCTCGCGATCAGACCAACCAGTTTTTTGAATCGCTAGCGCTAACTCGTACTCATTCATAAAGAGATAAGTAGCTCCGTTGATTAACTTTTTAATTTCTTCACCGCTCATACGCGCCATCTGTTGCGAAGGGTCGGCCGCGACAGCAACTCCTTGGGCGATCGCTACCTCCATGTGGCGCAGCATGGCTTCAGGGTCATCAGGAGAAATGACGAGTAAATCCAATGTGCCAACTTTCTCCATAATGCTGAGCAATTCGATATTGCGCGCTTCTGACATAGCTCCAGGAAAGAAGGAGGCAATCTGATTGAGCTCGGTATCGGTTGTGACTGTGAAATGGGCTGTGTGTTGCGTGGTCGAAACCAATGTGTGGGAGGTATCTACTCCGTGGCGTGTCAGCCACGCTTGATAGTCGCCAAAATCTTTACCGACAGCTGCAATGAGAATTGGGTGAAGACCTAAAACCCCCATGCCAAATGCAATGTTTGCAGCGCACCCGCCACGACGAACCTCTAATCCATCAACGAGAAAGGAGAGCGAAACCTTTTCTAGCGAACCGGCAACGAGTGAATCAGTGAACTTTCCTGGAAAGGTCATGATGTGGTCTAGTCCGACCGAGCCCGCTACTCCAATTTTCATAGCAGGATTATCACTACAAAAGAGTTGGTAAGTTGCGGCTCTTAGTTAAAGGAATCGCCGCACGCACAGGAACCTTGTGCATTGGGATTGTCGATGGTAAATCCTTGCTTTTCGATTGTGTCAACGAAATCAATAGTTGCGCCCATCAAATAAGGATCACTCATCTTGTCGACAGCGACTCGAACGCTGCCAAAAGAGCGGAAAATGTCGCCATCTTGATTGCGGTCATCAAAATAAAGTTGATAACGAAGACCAGAGCAACCGCCAGGTTGAACTGCAACGCGCAGATAGAGATCATCGCGACCTTCTTGAGCAAGCAGCGCCGCAACTTTTGTGGCAGCTCCTTCTGTCAAAGTGATGCCAGTTGAAATCTCTACAGGAGTTGCTTCTGTTGTCATAGCCTAAGAATAGCCCTGCCAAGTTGCTGCCGCGAACCGAAACGCAGGACAATGAAGCCATGGCCGTCTCGTTACAGGAATTGCTCATTCTCGGGCAAGGACGCGATCTTGCATCCGAACGTGGAGTTTCATGTTCTGGAGAACTTCCTGCTGCAAGTGACCCAGAACTCATAGCGCGTGCTACACAAGCAAAAGAAGCCCTTGGTAAACGAGCGCTAATACTGGGCCATCACTACCAGCGAGATGAAGTAATTCAATTCGCAGATATCACCGGCGATAGTTTCAAATTAGCCCAGGCTGCTGCCCAAAGCGAAGCCGAATTTATTTTCTTCTGTGGCGTGCATTTCATGGCAGAGAGCGCAGATATTCTGACTTCACCCCATCAAAAAGTTATCCTCCCAGATTTAGCAGCTGGTTGTTCAATGGCTGACATGGCAACGGCGCAACAAGTTGAGGCTTGTTGGAAAGAGTTAGAGCGAATCGGCGTTGCTCGCTCAACTATTCCAGTTACTTACATGAATTCTTCTGCAGCAATAAAGAGTTTTACTGGCGAACATGGCGGAACAATCTGCACATCATCAAATGCCCAGAAATCTCTCGAATGGGCGCTAGCCAAAGGCGAGAAAGTCCTCTTCTTACCTGATCAGCATCTCGGACGAAACACTGCAGTGCTCTCACTAGGAATTCAACTCGCCGATTGCGTTGTCTGGAATCCATGGAAACCACTTGGTGGTTTAACGGAGGAAGAAATTAAAGGTGCCACCATGATTTTGTGGCGCGGTCACTGCTCAGTTCACGGAAGATTTACCCGAGAGAATGTTGTGCAGATGCGGGACCGTATTCCCGGTATTCAAGTCATTGTGCACCCAGAATGCACCCATGAGGTAGTCACAGCAGCTGATGTGATTGGTAGTACCGAAAAGATCATTCACACAGTGTCAGGATCTGCACCCGGAAGTAAATGGGCTGTAGGTACGGAATTGAATTTGGTGGCAAGGCTTGCCGCACAAAATCCAGATAAGGAGATTCACTTCCTCGATAAAACGGTCTGCTACTGCTCCACCATGAACCGCATTGATCTTCCACATTTGGTGTGGGCGATGGAATCACTCGTAGATGGACATATTGTGAATCACATCAAGGTAAGCGAACATGTTGCACATTATTCAAAGTTAGCCTTGACGCAGATGCTCGCCCTATAGTGCGCTCATGAGTGAATCATCGGAATCAGTTACACCTCAGAAAAAAGGTCGCCCAACCCCAAAGCGCAAGGAAGCAGAGGCAGCACGTAAAGTTTCATCTCTTGCCCCTGCCTCAACCAAGGCAGAGAAGAAACGAGCGAAAGAGGCAGCACGCGCAGCTCGCGTTGCATCTCGTGCGGCTTGGATGCGTGGTGATGAGAATGCGTTGCCATTACGCGATCGCGGGCCCGTAAAGCGTTTTGTCAGAAATTATGTAGATTCTCGTAAATCTATTGGTGAATATTTCTTGCCAATTATTTTCACAGTACTTATTTTGACTTTGATTCCTACTCCTCTTGCGCAAATAGCAAGTCTTGTTCTCATGTGGGGAGTTTTGCTTACCTCAGTCGTCAATGGAATTTTTCTCAGCCGGCGCATCAAAGCCCTTGCAGCTGAACGTTTTCCTGGTGGCGATTTCAAGGGAATCGGAATGTACGGGTGGCTTCGATCGACGCAGATGCGCCGTATGCGTATGCCCAGACCTCAAGTCAATGCTGGAGATTCAATCTAACCAGTCTGCGTTTTACTCCCACACCGGACGTGGATTAGGACTGACATTCTTCTTGGGATCACGTTCTGCAACAGCACCGATTGCTTGATCAATTTTTGTCATAACATCAAGAGGTAACTTCACTCCCGCTGCTTTGACATTATCTTTAATTTGAGAAGGTTTGGTCGCTCCCATAATGGCGCTAGAGATATTGTCATTCTGCAGCACCCAAGCAAGCGCCAGTTGCGACATTGTGAGGTCCACGCTCTCTGCAATGGGTTTTAGCTTCTGCACTGCAGTAAGCACATCGTCACGCATCCAGCGCGAAATCATGGCGGCACCACTCTTTTTATCAGTTGCTCGTGAACCACTCGGTGGCTTCTTGCCGGGAAGATATTTGCCGGTGAGCACTCCCTGCGCCATTGGCGACCACACAATCTGACCAATCCCCTCTTTGCGTGAGAGTGGAACTACCTCCGCCTCTATCACTCGCCACAGAGCAGAGTATTGAGGTTGGCTAGAGATAAAACGGTTGTATCCGCGTTGATCTTGAATCTTTAAACCAGCGGCGATTTGTTCTGCTGTCCATTCCGAGAAACCCACATAGATTACTTTTCCTTGCCGCACTAAATCATCGAGCGCACTCAGTGATTCTTCAAGCGGAGTCTCAAAATCAAATCGATGAAGTTGATAAAGATCTATGTGGTCAGTATTTAATCGCTTGAGCGATGCGTTGCATGATTCGATGATGTGTTTGCGCGATAAACCAACATCATTTTTTCCAGGACCTGTAGGCCAATAGACCTTGGTAAAGAGCTCGTATGATTCACGGCGAACGCCTTTGAGAGCTTTTGCAAGAACTACTTCGGCCTTTGTTTTGGCATAGACATCGGCAGTATCAAATGTAGTAATTCCCTGATTCAGCGCCTCTCGAACGCATTTGATGGCTGCATCTGTCTCCACCTGAGATCCATGAGTAATCCAATTGCCGTAGGAAATTTCAGAGACATACATTCCGGTACTGCCAAGGCGCCTATATTCCATGTAATCACCTTAAATGGTGCGTGGTGAGTTGCCAACCAACTGTGGCTATGGTTCTCTTCGCTCACAACTTCATATGTACCCATGTAGGGGAAGTTCGGTGAAATTCCGACGCTGACCCGCAACCGTAAGACAGTTTCACTGTTTAAGTCGGATTACCTACTGGGTATAAGCAATTGACCAACACCCGCCGAGGTTTGCGGGGTGTAGTCCAAAGGTAAATGTCGCGCCACTTCAAGGCAGCGCCACCCACTAGCGAACTACCCCTGTGAAACTTCCTTTACAGAGGAGTTCACACAGTGACAATCACTTCACGCAGTACATTCATCAGAAAAGGTAGCGCTCTCTTTTTTGCAGCGCTTCTGTTAGCAACACAATCACTCTCCATCACAACAGCGCAGGCAGCTACAAAAGGCTGGCGTTACTGGGGATATTTTCAAGCAGCTCCAGGTGCCTCCACGT
>CAZGXO010000056.1:0-6909 GCA_964529875.1 uncultured Candidatus Planktophila sp.
AAATCTATTTGGGCCACACACTTGATGATCAAGCGGAAACAGTTCTCCTTGGATTAGCGCGAGGTTCTGGAGCACGTTCACTTTCTGGTATGGCTACTGAAAACGGAATCTACTTGCGACCATTTCTTTCATTAACGAGAAGGCACACGGAAAAAGCTTGCCAAGATTTAGGGATTGAATTTTGGAACGATCCACATAATACAAACCTGGAATTCACTCGCGCTCGAGTGCGCCATGAAGTACTTCCACTCATGGAAGAAAAGTTGGGACCAGGAATTAGTTCAGCACTTGCTCGGACTGCGCATTTGCTACGTGATGATGCAGATGCTCTAGATGCAATCGCAGCAACTGAAATTGCCGCAAGCGATCTCTCATCTCTTGATTGTGATCACTTGGCAACTCTGCACCGTGCGATTCGTACTCGTGTCATTCGTGCCGCAATGTATGCCTGTGGGGCGCCCGATGGTTCAATCAACGCAGAACATGTGGCGGCAGTAGAGGCGCTGGTCACAGCCTGGAGCGGGCAAGGTGCGGTCAGCCTGCCGGGTGGTGTGAAGGTTGAGCGAATTTCGGGCAGACTTTCGCTCTTGGCAGAGTAGCCATATACAAAGCAATAATTGAGGAGCAGACACTGTGGATCTTGCGACAGTAGGAACTGATGTAGAAAAGGTAATTGCAACTGAAGAGCAGTTACACAATCGCATTGCCGAATTAGCTGCGCAAGTCGATGCAGATTACAAAGATAAGAAAGTACTGCTGGTTGGTGTTCTCAAAGGCGCAATAATGGCGATGGCCGATTTAACACGTGCTATGCAAACTCATGTGGAAATTGATTGGATGGCAGTTTCTTCTTATGGGTCAGGGACTAAATCAAGCGGTGTAGTTCGTATTCTGAAAGATCTTGATCGAGATATCACTGGCCGCCATGTCCTCATTGTTGAAGATATTGTCGATACAGGATTAACCCTCTCGTGGCTCTCATCGAACCTGCTCTCACGCGGCGCTGCGAGCGTCGAGATTCTGACCATTTTGCGGAAGCCAGATGCTGCCAAAGTCGATGTCAAAGTTAAGTATGTAGGTTTTGATATTCCTAGTGAATTTGTGGTTGGCTACGGATTAGATTTCGATGAAAAGTATCGCAACCTTTCATTTATCGGCGTGCTCTCAAAGCACATGTACTCATAAGGAACTTGATGACTTCCCAATCCCCGTTACAAAAATTTAAAAAGTCGGTAAAGCCTTCGAGTAAAGAAGGTGCGAAGAAGCCTGCACAAAAGAATTCACGTCGAATTTTTAAAGGACCACTTTTTTGGATCATTGTGGCAATTTTTGCCGTCACAATTTTTGGACAAATTACCAATGCATCCAATCGCTACACCGAGATTAAGACCTCCCAAGCTCTCGATGCGATATCTAAAGCCCAAGTAGATTCTGCAGTCTTGGTAGATAAGGCTCAGAAAATCCGATTAATTCTGAGAGACGGTGACACCATTAAAGGTGCTACCAAAGTCGAAGCGTCATATGTTGCTCGCCAAGAACCGATTTTGGTCGACGCACTTACCGCCAATCCTCCTCGCAAGGGATGGAGCGTTGATGTTCCAACACAATCATTCCTCTCTACCTTCTTCTTTACCTTCGGCCCAATCCTGATTATTGGATTGCTCTTCTTCTTATTGATGAGTCAGGCACAAGGAGGCAATCGAGTATTTTCCTTTGGCAAATCACGAGCCAAACTGCAAAATAACGATGTCCCACAAAATACTTTTGCAGATGTTGCAGGCGCAGATGAGGCAATTGCCGAACTTGAAGAGATTAAAGATTTCTTGGCCGAACCAAATAAATATGCACTTCTCGGTGCAAAAATTCCAAAGGGTGTACTGCTCTATGGCCCTCCCGGCACCGGTAAAACTTTGCTGGCACGAGCAGTAGCAGGTGAGGCAAAAGTTCCTTTCTACTCAATATCTGGTTCAGATTTCGTAGAAATGTTTGTTGGTGTTGGAGCAGCAAGAGTTCGTGATCTCTTTGCACAAGCTAAAGCCAATGCGCCTGCAATTGTCTTTGTTGATGAAATTGATGCGGTTGGTCGCCAACGTGGTGCAGGTCTTGGCGGCGGACATGATGAACGTGAGCAGACTTTGAACCAATTACTTGTTGAAATGGATGGCTTTGAAGCTAACGGCCAAGTCATTTTAATTGCAGCAACTAACCGGCCAGATGTTTTAGATCCAGCGCTGCTACGTCCAGGACGTTTTGATCGACAGATTCCTGTAGAGCGTCCGGACCTGAAAGGGCGCGAAGAAATCTTGAAGGTGCACGCAAAAGATAAGCCGATTGCCAAAGATATTGAGCTCGTTGCTTACGCTCGTCGCACACCGGGATATACCGGAGCAGATCTTGCCAATGTTTTAAATGAAGCTGCGCTATTAACAGCGCGAGAAGGTTTAAAGACAATTACTAAGGTTCAGATTGATGAAGCAATTGACCGCGTCATGGCAGGGCCACAACGCAAATCGCGCATCATGTCAGAAGAGGAACGTCGGGTAACTGCCTATCATGAAGCAGGACATGCCTTAGTTGCGCATGCGCTGCCGCATACAGATCCAGTGCACAAAATTACGATTATGCCTCGGGGTCGCGCATTGGGGTACACCATGGTGCTTCCCGATGATGATAAATATTCGACAACTCGAAATCAATTACTCGATCAATTGGCATATTCATTAGGTGGTCGAGCAGCTGAAGAATTAATTTTCCACGATCCATCAACTGGTGCTGCCAACGATATTGAAAAGGCGACTGCACTTGCCCGCGCCATGGTGACGCAATATGGAATGACTGAAGCAATTGGCGCCATCAAATTAGGTACCGATGATTCGGTTCCATTTATGGGGCGCGATTACGGACATCAGCGCGATTACTCAGAGAGCGTTGCCGCAGTTGTTGATACAGAGATTCGACAATTAATTGAGAAAGCGCATCAAGAGGCGTATGACATATTGCAGGCTAATCGATCAGTTCTTGATGAAATGGTGCTGCAATTATTGGAGAAAGAGACTCTCAATAAAGAAGAGATTGCAGAAATTTTTGCCAAAGTTGTGCCATGGCCTAAGCGTCCCGCATGGACAGGTTCAGCAAATCGACTTCCATCAACGCAACCACCTGTTGCAATTCCAGAACGCGTGGCGCAAGAAGAGCCTGCTAAGAAACCTCGCCGGGTAAAGAAATCTTCATCGAGTGAGTGATATTTCCTCCATCTCCATGGGGCCTGATGATGGACGTGCAGAGCATCCTTACGATGAAGAACGTGCCAAGAAAGCAGTGCGCGAACTTCTCCTAGCTTTAGGTGAAGATCCAGATCGCGATGGTTTGCGCGATACTCCAGCGCGCGTTGCACGGGCGTGGAAAGAAAATTTTGAAGGTCTCTGGCAACGCCCACAAGATGTTCTTACGACAACTTTTGATATTGGCCATGAAGAGTTAGTGATTATTAGAGATATTGAAGTTTTTTCACATTGCGAACATCACCTCACTCCTTTTCATGGCGTTGCTCATGTTGGGTATATCCCGCGTGGAAAAATTACTGGTCTATCAAAAGTTGCACGTTTAGTAGATCTCTTTGCCAGACGCCCTCAAGTCCAAGAGCGATTAACGACGCAGATTGCAGATGCGCTGGTCGAAATATTGGATCCGATGGGCGTTATTGTGATTATTGATTGCGAGCACTTGTGTATGTCAATGCGTGGAGTGCGTAAGTCACAAGCACGCACTACAACTTCAGCTGTACGTGGGGTATTGCGTGATGCAGCTACCCGTGCTGAAGCGATGAGCCTCATTACAAATAGGTAATTTCCATGCAGTTAATGGGAATTCTCAATGTAACTCCAGATTCTTTTGCTGATGGTGGTGACCACTTTGCAACAGAGGATGCGATCGCCTTCGGATTACAGATGATGAAAGACGGAGCAGACATCATTGATGTTGGTGGTGAATCAACGAGACCAGGTGCAGAACGAGTTACGGAAGTTGAGGAATTAAATCGAGTTATTCCAGTAATTAAAGCGCTTTGTGCACAAGGTGCAACGATCAGCGTCGATACGATGCGCGCAAATACGGCAAAGCGTGCCGTTGAAGCAGGTGCTCAAATTGTGAATGATGTAAGCGGCGGAGCTGCCGACCCAGAAATGTTGAGTACTGTCGCCGAACTCGGTTGCACCTACATTTTGATGCATTGGCGTGGACATTCTAAAGATATGAATTCCAAGGCAATTTATCAAGATGTGGTTCAAGAGGTAATTGCCGAATTAAATGAGCAAGTGCAGAAAGCTCTTGCTGCTGGAATACAGCCTGCAAACATCATCCTTGATCCGGGCATTGGCTTTGCAAAAGATGCGCACCATAACTGGGAGATGATTGATCGACTGCATGAAATTACGGCGCTCGGTTATCCAGTGCTGATTGGCCACTCCCGAAAGCGCTTCTTAGGTGGAGAAAGACCAGACGATCGCGAAGCGGCAACTGTAGCCCTCACCAAATCGCTATCGGATAAAGGAATTTGGGGAGTTAGAGTTCATGGTGTGCGTGCAAATTATGAGGCGATACATCGATGAATGATCGTATTACTCTCAAAGGAATCTGGGGCTTTGGCTATCACGGAGTTTTTGAGCATGAAGCAAAGATGGGTCAAGATTTCTTTGTAGATCTAGATATTCAATTAGATCTTAGTTTGGCAAGTAGAAGCGATAACTTGAGTGACACAATCGATTACGGCAATCTCACCAATTTAGTGGTGGAAGAGATAACTGGTGAAAGAGTTCAACTCATCGAACGGTTAGCTGGCAGAATTGCAGACCGCATCAAAAATTTATATCCAGAAATCCAGCGCATCGAAGTCACTGTACATAAACCAAAAGCACCAGTTACTTCTGAGGTCGCAGATATCTCAGTCACCATTTCACGATGAAAGCGGTAGTGGCACTTGGTGCCAACCTGGGAGATCCTAAAGAACAGATTGATGTAGCAGTAACTCTGCTTAGAGAAGCAACTGAAGTAGTTGCGGTCTCTTCTTACTATGTAACAAAACCAGTTGGTAATCTCGATCAACCCGATTTTATTAATGCAGTGTGCATCCTTGAATCTGATTTACCTGCTGCGGATTTACTCTCCTTACTACATGGAATTGAAAAAACTTTAGGAAGAGAACGACATGAAAAATGGGGTCCACGCACATTAGATTTAGATCTCATTCAATATGGCACATTGCTCAGCAAAGCGGAGGAATTGCAATTACCTCATCCACGCGCGCATGAACGGCGCTTTGTTTTAGAGCCATGGCACGAGATAGAGCCTGATGCTGTACTGCTTACGCATGGAAAAATATCTCAACTTTTGGAGCAATTGGAGTAAGACCTTAGAATTAACTCACTGCCTGCCCGGTACCTGAAAGGACTGGAGCCATGAAAGTAGTGACACATGCAAAAGAGCTTCCTTCTGCATGCGCATTTGTACCGACTATGGGCGCTCTTCATGCTGGCCACGCATCTCTCTTTCAGATTGCCAAGAATTACAGCGAATATGTAGTCGCAAGTATTTTCATTAACCCTCTTCAATTTGAAAGTGCTAGCGATTTAGCACAATACCCACGTACTCCAGAAAGCGATATCGAATTAGCTGCTTCATCTGGAGTAACACATTTATGGCTACCTCGTTATGAAGAGATTTACCCTGATGGTTTTGTCACCTTGCAGGCCGATAAAATTGGTGAAAAATTTGAAGGTGCAGCGCGGCCAGGACATTTTGATGGGGTAGTAACGGTTGTTCGTAGACTCTTTGATCTCGTAAAACCACGATGTGCAATCTTTGGGGAGAAGGATTTCCAGCAATTATTCCTAATCAAGAAAATTGCTCAGGAAGTTGAAATTATTGCCGCACCGACAATGCGTGAAGCAGATGGATTAGCAATGTCCTCTCGCAATATTCACTTAAGTGAAAAAGGTAGAAATGCAGCGACCGTTATTTATCGGTCACTGACACAGGCAAAATCAGAATCAGAATTACAAGCCCTGCTTGCACAGGAGCCACTGTTTGAATTGGACTATGCAACGCTGATCGATGAAGATACCTTTCAACCAGCAAATGCTTCGACTGCACATGTGAGAGCAATCGTTGCGGGTTGGATTGATGGGGTTCGCTTGATTGACAATATGGCTATGGAAGTTCGTTCATGAGATTACTTGCACCTGCACCTGGTTGGACAGCAACTGCTGATGTTGTGGTTGTTGGTTCTGGAATTGCTGGCCTGACAACTGCTTTGCAATGTCGCACCTATGGACTTTCAGTTTTACTGGTGACGAAAGCTCACGTTGATGAAGGCTCTACCAAGTGGGCGCAAGGGGGAATTGCGGCAGCACTGGGCGATGGTGATTCACCTGAGGCACATGAGAAAGATACTTTGGTAGCTGGCGCAGGATTATGCGATGTGGATGCAGTGAGAGTTTTAGTTACAGAAGGACCAGAAGCTGTACGTAAATTAATTGAACGTGGCGCAATCTTTGACAAAGAGGCCAGTGGAGAAATTGCACTTACCCGTGAAGGTGGGCATTTAAAGAATCGGATTATTCATGCTGGAGGAGATGCAACGGGTGCAGAAGTCTCGCGCGCACTATTAGCCGCAGTTCAGAATGATCCAGATATTGAAGTTGTAGAGCATGCACTTGTTCTTGATGCGTTGAAGAATGAAAGTGGCGAAGTCTGTGGAGTGACACTGCATGTGATCGGTGCGGGAAGTCGTGATGGAGTAGGTCGCGCTTTAGCTCGCGCAGTTGTGCTTGCCACCGGAGGGTTAGGCCAAGTATTTGCCCAAACCACCAATCCATCAGTATCAACCGGCGATGGAGTTGCGCTGGCACTTCG
>CAZGXO010000057.1:0-6789 GCA_964529875.1 uncultured Candidatus Planktophila sp.
AAAGAAACGGATGGCTTGTGGCTTCATCCCAATGAGCGCGTTCGGATTTGGTGAAGGTAGAATTTTGGTATGAAAAAACTTTCACGTAAGCAGTGGATACTCATCATAGTTTTTGTTGTAGTTGCAGGAGGCATCCTTCGCTCGGTCACCAACCAAGCTCCTGAGGTGCCGAAAGATAAATCCACCTTGGTACAGGAAGAGGCGCCCACAGCTTCTATCGCCTTTGATTCTCCTCTTGATCTAGGAGGCGGAATCACCGTGACTGTCTCTTCTCCATCTAACTTTAAGCCCACAATTTTTATGACCAATATTGATCAGAAACCAAAGACATCTAATGCCTTTGATGTCACAATCAAAAATGGTGGCAAGAGCGATCTAGATTTCACAACAGTCTCATTGCAAGCAGCTTCCGGATCTAATGTCTGCTTCGACGTTCTCGGAGATCTCGATATCAATGGTGCGCCCACTGAAGCGCTCAAAGCTGGCAGCGAAGTGACCTACAAGTACGGAGTTGGTTGCCAAGCAGCTTCGGGAGAACCGCTCACACTTACTGTGCGCATTGGTGAAGAAAAAGTGCAGGTAGAAGGAAAACTCGCTTAACTGCTTACTCTTCAGGGAAGTGACATGCCAGACGGTGGTTATTTCCAATCTGCAGTAATTGCGGAACCTCAGTACGGCACTTCTCAGTTGCTTTCCAGCAGCGGGTATTAAAGACACATCCTGGTGGTGGATTCACTGGGCTAGGTAAATCTCCCTGCAAAATAATGCGTTCACGTGCCCGACCCTTAATGGGATCTGCGACCGGAACAGCGGATAAGAGCGCCTTCGTGTAAGGGTGGCGAGGCTTGGTAAAGAGATCGACTTTATCTGCCTCTTCCATGACCTTACCGAGATACATCACGATGACGCGATCTGAGATGTGCTGCACCACCGATAAATCGTGAGCCACAAAGATGTAAGCCATCTTAAATTCATCTTGTAGATCTTCAAGCAAGTTGACTACCTGGGCTTGAATAGAGACATCGAGCGCAGAAACTGGCTCATCTGCCACGATCAAACGGGGTTTCAGGGCAATTGCGCGAGCTACTCCAATACGTTGGCGCTGACCGCCAGAGAATTCATGGGGATAGCGGTTGATATGTTCGGGGTTCAGTCCAACGCGCTCCATCAAACGGCGAACTTCTTTCTCCACGCCACCTTCGGGAGTTACACCCTGCACATCAAAGGTGGCGCCAATCAAAGTTCCGACCGTGTGGCGTGGGTTGAGAGATGCAAATGGATCTTGAAAAATCATCTGCATCTGCGAACGCAGCGGCTTCATCTGCTTGGGAGTCAACGCAGTGATGTCTTGACCTTCAAAGAAAATCTTTCCGCCAGTTGGTTCGTATAACTTCAAAATAGTGCGCCCTGCAGTTGTCTTACCGCATCCAGATTCACCGACCAAGCCAACTGTCTGTCCAGGGAAGATCTCTATATCAATACCATCGACAGCTTTTACCGTGCCTTTTACCTTGGAGAATGCGCCACCTGTGGTGGTTGCAAAGTGCTTCTGCAAACCTTCAATTTTCAAAACCGGAGTTGATGCATTCATTTACAAACCTCCGATTTCAGCGCGAGCTTTGACCATTTCAGGTTCCGGAAGATGGCAGCGCGCAAAATGGTTATCGCTCTTCGAATCAAGAGTTGGCGTAGTGGTGCTACACATATTATTGGGAACACGATCAACAAAACTGCAGCGAGAGCGGAAAGCACAACCTGGTGGCAAATTAATCAACGACGGCGGCTGTCCGGGGATTGCAACTAAGCGCTTGGAATCCAATTCTCCTATCTTTGGAATTGAATGGAGCAATCCGATTGAGTATGGATGGTCTGGGCGGTAATAGATATCTTCGGCGTTACCGCTCTCCACAATTTTTCCGGCATACATCACATTGACTCGATCAGCGACTTCCGCAACGACTCCTAGATCGTGGGTAATGAGAATCAAAGCGGTATTAAATTCCTTCTGCATTTGGCGAATTAATTGCAAAATCTGCGATTGAACTGTGACATCGAGTGCCGTAGTAGGTTCATCGGCAATGAGGAGCGATGGATTATTGATCAGAGCCATAGCAATCATCACGCGCTGGCGCATACCGCCAGAAAATTGGTGAGGATATTCATCAACTCGCTTGTGGGCATCTGGAATTCCTACTAAATCCAACATTTCAATGGCGCGCTTCTTGCCTTGCGCTTTATCACCTTCGTTATAGAGCGCCCATGCTTCAATCAACTGATTACCGATGGAGTAGTAAGGGTGCAGCGCCGACATCGGATCTTGGAAGATCATCGACATCGCTTTACCGCGCAACTTACGAACAGTCTCTTCGTCGGTAGAGATCACATCTACTGGGCCAGAATCTAAATGTAGGAATGCTTGGCCACTGATTTGAGTGCGCTTTCGATCATGCAGCCCCATCACAGCAAGTGATGTCACGGACTTTCCAGAACCAGATTCACCCACGACAGCAAGCGTTTCGCCGCGAGCGACGCTAAATGAGATGTCATTGGAAGCTTGGACTAAGCCATCTTCAGTCGGAAATGCAACGTTGAGGTTTTTCACCTCAAGGAATGGTTGTTGCGCCATCGCTTACGCCACTCTCACACGTGGATCGATATAGGCGTAGAGAATATCTACCAACAGATTAGCGATAACCACAAAGGATGCGGCCAAAATTGTGGTCGCCAAGATAGTTGGTAAATCATAATCATTTAGCACAGCTCGAATGGAGAGTCTCCCTAAACCTGGCAGATTAAAGATACCTTCGGTGATAATCGCACCGCCCAGTAGACCGGCAAAATCTAAACCTGCCAAAGTCACAATGGGAGCAAGGGCAGCGCGCAAAGTGTGCTTTCGCAAAATTTCTTTCTCGCTTAGCCCCTTAGCGCGCGCTGTGCGAATGTAATCCTCTGCCGAAGTTTCAATGACGTTAGAGCGCGTGAAACGGGTATATGAGGCTGCATAAAGCAGGGCTAATACAATCCACGGGAAGATAAATGTTCTAAACCATGCCACGGGATCTTGATATGGCGATACCCAACGCCCCAGTTCCAGCGGATTAATCAAGTTAAATTTCAACGCAATAAAGAGCAGAATCAAAATTCCGGTAATAAAAGTGGGTAGCGATGTGCCCACCAACACGAAGGCAGTGGCGGCTCGATCTTGCCATTCGTTCTTCTTTCGGGCAGCAACAATGCCCAGACTGACTCCAACCATGAGCCAGAGAACAAAGGCGCCAATTGCCAGCGATAGAGTTACTGGGAAAGCTTCAGCGACTAATTTTGTGACGCACTCGTGGCGGTTATAGGAATATCCAAATGCAGGTGCAGGACATTCAAAGCGAGCTGCTCCTTCGCCGTATTCGCGGCCGACAAAGAGCCCTTTAACAAATCTTCCATATTGAACGTGTACGGGAACATCGAGCCCTAAACGATGTCGGTTAGCTTCAATAACCGGCGCCGAGCAGGCCTTTCCACATGTGAGAGCGGCTGGATCCATGGGAAGAACGGCAAAGATTCCAAAGACTGACATACTGACAAGAACTAGGACAAGCGCTGTTGCGCTTAATCTCCTTGCCAAATACTTAATCATTCTTTGTAATCCTCACCCTCATTTTTTTAGCAAACCATGCAGTTGCGGACGGCTGATATTTCACAGCCGCCCGCAACTTTTTGCACAGACTAACTAGCTAAGTAGTTAGCAGTTGTACTTAGTTTCGGACGAACAACTGGCCGAAGCCGAAGGTGCCCTGAGGCTCCCAGTAGTAAACGCCGCCAACCTTTGATCCCCAGACATCTTGTCCCTTAGAGAACACTGGTCGGATGATCCAGTACTGATCCATCACATACTGTGATAGCTCCTGCCATCCCTTAGCTTGCTTTGCACGATTTGTTTCGATCTTGGTTGCATCAGACTTCTTCTTAAACGCTGCATATGCTGCATCGTTCCAGTTCTGAGACAAGTTAAATCCACCCTCTTTGGTGAAGAGTTCTGGAATAACTGTTGATGCATTTGCCCAGTCAGCACCCCAACCAGCAGATGAAATGTCATTCTGCTTTTCTGGGTTCATAACTGTTGAGTAGTACTGACCTGAAGGAATGAAGTTGAACTTAATCTTGATTCCAGCTGCCTTGAGAGCATCTTCAATCAAAACTGAAGCCTTCTGGTTAGTAGCTGACTGTGAAATATCCCAAACAATTCCCTTGTCTGGATTTGTTGCACGGTCATATGCATCAGGGCAACTTGACTTAGCTTTTGCCATTAATGACGCTGCATAAGTTGGGTTACCGTTGATTGACCAGTTTGAATCGTGGATATTTCCAGTGGTCTTCTTGTAGTCAAGACCAAGAACTGGCTTAACTGGGTTATCTCCTGGATCACCATAGAACTCGCGTCCACCTGAAAGGTCGATCAGAGCCTGAGTGTTAATTGCAAAGAAGACAGCCTTACGGATATCGATGCAATCCATGTGTCCCTTAGCAACGTTCATAGCTGCATAGCGAACATATGGGTCATAGACGTTAAAGCGCTGATTCTTCTTAGTTGGATCTGCGAAGAATGTGCGGGTATTTGCAGGCTGCAATGAATCTAGTGAAACTGTGTTTGGAATCTGATCTTCAAGCATGATCTGATCGCGAACATCTTCTGCTAGACCGAAGCGAACCACAATGTCATCTGGGTATGGAGTACGTACTGGGTCAGATGACTTCTTCCATGCACCGTTGCGCTCGAGTTCCATCTGATCGCCGATCTTGTATGAACGGATCTTGTATGGACCGCTTGCAAATGGACGTAGGTCGTACTTGTCACCAGTGTCCTTTGAAGCCTTTACAGGTGCACCTGCTGGGTAAGTAAGTGCATAGTTAAAGTCAGCGAATGAGCGGTTGAGTTTGAAGGTGATGGTATTTCCCTGGCAAGAAACTGCCTTGTCGTAGAGAGCCTGACCAGTCTTCTTGTATGGACCCTTGTACTCAGATGAACCATCTGCAGCTTTTGGAATATCCAAAGCCTGTACTAGGTACTGTGGACCGTCAGTAATAACATCGCTAGCAAATGGACGTGATACACCGTACTTCACATCTTCACAGGTGATCTTTGATCCATCTTCCCATGTGATGCCTGAACGGAGTGTGAACTTCCAAGTCTTTGCTGCATTGCTTGGAACACCAGTGTTTGTTGCAAGGTCTGCAACAAGTGATGATCCTGCTGAACCGGGAACTGGCTTATATGAAACCAAGTTACGGTAGAGATAAGAGTTGAAGAACGCGATGTCGCGGCCTGTGTAAACACGGGCTGGATCAACGTGATCAAACTGCTCTTGATGTGTAATGAAGTACAAAGTGCCACCAGTAACTGGCTTAGAGGCAGCGTTTGCACTAGAGCCTGCTGCAACTGTTACACCTACAGCAAGCGCAATAGCAGCTGTTGATGCAAGGATGCGTCGGCTAGTTTTCAAACCGGACATGTGTCCTCCTTGTAGAAATGTTTTCAATTCACGGTTGTGAACTGAAGGTGAAACTCCACTTAAGAGAAACTCGCGAGATATCTCTTCTGTGAAACTTCTTTCTCGTATTGCTACGAAAAATTCCATATCGCTATGGAAATCTAGGGTCTATCTACCTGCCTTCGGGTCTAAGGCATCGCGTACCGCATCACCTAATAGGTTTAGCGCGAGCACAATTAAAATCAAAATGGCGCTGGGAATTAATAGATAAGCGGGGTCATCTCTCCAATACCCAATGGCATCAGAGAGCACCAGGCCAAATGTGGAATCAGGTGCCTGCACGCCAACTCCCAAAAATGAGAATGTCGCTTCCGCAGCGATATATCCGGGAAGTGAGAGTGAGGTAAAGACAATGGCCGTCGGCCATAAATTAGGCAGAATTTCCTTGGTGATGATGCGCCAACTTGATGCGCCCATCGCTTGGGCAGCCATCACGAAATCTCGCTCACGTAGTTGCATCGCCTGCGAACGAATCAGGCGATAGAAACCAGTCCAACCAAAAAAGGCTAAAAAGACCACAAGTACAACGATGCGGGCGGCATTGTCATGCGCGATTCCGATCGCTTCCACGCGCTGAACAAGTGGAAGGGAGAGCGCAATAATCATGAAGGTCGCTGGAAAAGAGAGAAGGAAATCTGCAAAGCGTCCAACAGAGGAATCAATTTTTCCGCGGAAATAACCGGTAGCAATCCCAACAATCATGCCGATGCTAATTGCAGTAACAGTTGAAATAATTGCTACAAGGAACGAGATTCGTGATCCGTACAGTAAAAGTGAAAATACATCGCGGCCAGTTCCAGGTTCTATTCCAAGTGGGTGGTCCCACGAGATTCCACCGAGGCGGCCGATCGGCATTGCAAATTCATTGAGAGTATCTTCGTAGCGATCCTTATTATTGACACCAAATGCGCGAGTAATGAGAGGAGCAAAGAGCGCGCACGAGAGAAAGAAGATGGTCGCACATGCGGAATAGACACCAACTTTATTTCTCTTGAAACGTCCCCACGCAATCTGCTTCGGTGTGCGCTGGGCAATCCCTTGGTTCTCTTCTGCGACTAAGGTATTCGCCAATTACGTCCAGCTCCTTTGCCGGTGTGCTTTCGTAGACCGCGAGAATATGCGCATCTACGCGAAAAAGGAACCCCAAAAATGGCATTTGTCCGAATTTAGCCCAATCGTTACGAATCTTTCACCTCTGAAAATCGCTTCATCGCAAGGAAAATTGGGATTGAGGCGAAGCAGCCGA
>CAZGXO010000058.1:0-6719 GCA_964529875.1 uncultured Candidatus Planktophila sp.
GGTCCTGGTGTTCCACTTCCGCTTCCGGCTGGACCAGTTGCACCTTGTGGACCAGCTGGACCAGCTGGACCAGCTGGGCCGGTTGCACCCGTTGCACCTTTCTCTCCTTGCGGACCTGCAGGGCCGGCAACAGTTGTTGTCGAAGCATTTGCTACGGACTTTCCATCAACGCCATTTTTTCCGTCAGAACCATTCTTGCCATCACTGCCATTTTTTCCATCAGCACCGGTTGCACCAGTTGGTCCTTGTAAATTCGTTGGAGCTGGCCACTTTCCATTTTTCTTTGGTCCGTAAATAAGGAGAGAACGTGTATCAATATAGAAATCTCCATTGATTCCAGTTGTTATCAGCGGCGCACCTTTTCCGTTCAGGATTGTGTTGGGAATTGAAGAGGCGCTTCGACCCGCAGCGCTTGCTGGAATTTCAGAGCTAGCAACGATCAATATTGATGCAATCAGGAATACGCTAGAAAAGCGGTGACGCTTCACGGGTTACCTCCGACGGTAAATGGTGTTCCCAGTGTGAAGTTCGCTACGGCATAGGGAAATCGGGCAACCCCTTCAGAAAACTCGCTGTCGAAGGGGTGCTTACGCGTGAGCGGAGCTGGAATTCTCAGGTGGCTCACAGACTTTAGAGATATCTTTATCAATATTGGGGGCTTTAGTTCTCTCAGGTCGGAAACGAGGGTTTCGACTTCACGAACGGGACAGGAGACATATCAATGTCAGGAAAGAAGAGAGTCGCTGCAGTTTTGATTACAACTGTCGCGGTGTCAGCCGGAACAGTTGGAATTGCTGCGGCTTCATCGAAGAGCTCATCAACTCGAGTATCAACAGTTGCAACACAGGGTGTTAAAGGAATGCGCGGAGATTTAACTGCACTTCTTTCAGCGCTTGTAGCAAAGGGCACCATCACTCAAGCACAAGCTGATGCAATTATTGCAGCAGCAAATGCGGCTAAGTCTGCAGCAGATGCTGCTCGCCCAACAATGCCAGATCGCGCAGCTCAACTTGCACTCATCGCATCCACCATCGGAATCGATACTGCAACACTTGAAACTCGACTTAAGGCTGGCGAATCACTTGCCACAATCGCTGGTGCAAAGAAAGATGCATTGATTGCAGCTCTCGTTGCAGATCACACCAAGCGAATTGATGCAGATGTTGCTGCAGGAAAGTTAACTGCAGCTCAAGCAACTGCACTCAAAGCAAATCTCACAGCACATGTGACAGCAGAAGTGAATGCAACACGTCCAATGGGCGGCAAAGGTGGCCACATGGATGGACACCGCGGTGGACATGGTCCTAAAGGTGGAACAACCACTTCAGGAACAACTGCTTCAACTGCTTCACTTACTCGATCTGCATAAGGTCTTTCAGGTGTAGTTCCTCCTTGGGTAGAAAACCCGTCACGCAGATTGCGTGGCGGGTTTTTCTTTATCTCTAAGCCACATGCTTAAATTGCGCATGCGCATCCATATCGGCAGCGATCACGCCGGACTCGAATTTAAGAACGAGTTAATCAACCACTTGGTTGCTAAAGGGCATGATGTAACTGATCACGGCCCTTATGAATATGACGCACTTGATGACTATCCCGATTTTTGCATTCCCTGCGCCGAAGCAGTGGCTAAGAACCCAGAATCACTTGGCATTGTCTTAGGTGGCTCTGGAAATGGTGAGCAAATTGCTGCAAATAAAGTAAAGGGAGTCCGCGCGGCTCTGGTCTGGAGCATCGAAACGGCCAAGCTAGCGCGCGAACATAACAATGCCAATGTGATTGCGGTGGGCGGGCGCATGCATGATGCAGAGTTTGTGAAACAACTCATCGACACCTTTATTGCTACTTCATTTCCCGGCGATGAGCGTCATCAACGACGCATTACCAAGATCAGCAATTACGAAATAACTGGCGACTTATAAAGACGAGCGCTTCTGATAGCGCAGATCAGTAACTACGTGATCTTTGGTAATTCCTTGCCCTTCAAATCGGGTCACCGGTCTCCAATCAGGTCGCTGCACAACTCCCCCGCTAAAGAGCGAACTTGCGGCAAAGACTTCTGCAATGTGCTCGGCATAAGGCAGCCAATCTGTTGCAATATGGATAAATCCATCACTTTTTAACTTGGGATAAATCAAACTCAAGAAATCTTTCGTCACAATTCTTCTTTTATGGTGGCGCTTTTTCGGCCACGGATCTGGAAAAAATAAGTGGATGCCATCAAGGGATGCATCAGGAATCATGGCATCGAGAATCAGATGGGCATCACCTTCAATGATGCGGATATTGCGCACCTGTAACTCTTCAATCCGGGCCATGAGTTTTCCAATACCTGGGCGATGTACTTCCACCGCGAGAAATCCGGTTTCAGGAAATTTCTGGGCAATGAGAGCAGTTGCCTCACCCATGCCAAAACCAATTTCCAGAATCACCTGATGAGAATCTGGGAAGAGAGCGTTGATATCGAGCTGCGCATCCTGATACGAGATCCCGTAGAGGTGCCAATATGCATCGAGTGCCCGTTGTTGTGGACCAGTAATACGCGATCCGCGCAGGCGATAGGTGCGGTTTGCGCTCTGCTCCATCAGAAAATTCTAACGTGTGACGAAAAGTTGAGTTAATGGTTGGATACGTCAAGCAAGGCGTTAACACCCGCGCAAACTTTTAAAGGAGCAACTCGTGCCAGGTACGAATATCAAGCAAGTTGAAGCAGCTGAGCGATCTACGATTGTTAAGGCGCAGAGCTATCGCATTGACTTAGACCTGACAACTGGCGCTGAAAACTTTCGGGTCAAGACCACAATTAAATTTGCCGGATTACAACCTGGTGCCACAACTTTTCTCGATTGTGTAGGAAGCAAAGTCATCAGCGCCAAACTCAATGGCGTCGAGTTTGATCCGAAATTTGATGGCGAGACCATCTATCTGCCACCACTTGCTGCTGAGAACACTCTAGAAATTGAGCACGATGGCATCTACTCAAATTCCGGCGAAGGGTTACACCGCTTCGTAGATCCAGCCGATAACGAGGTCTATCTCTACACCCAATTTGAAACTGGCGATGCGCGTCGTATGTATGCCTGCTTTGATCAACCTGATCAGAAGGCAACCTTCACCATCAGCACCATCACCCCCAAGCACTGGGCTGTGATTTCAAATTACGGAGTGGAATCAACCAAAGATCTAGATGGTGATCGCAAATTTATCCAATTTGCTACCTCACAAGTGATTTCAACCTATGTCACCGCCATCGTTGCTGGTGCCTATCAATCAGTGCACGATGAATACAAGGGCGAGAAGACAATTCCACTTGGTATCTATGCCCGCAAATCATTCTTTAAATATGTCGATGCCGACAAGATCTTTGAAGTGACCAAACAAGGCTTTGCCTATTTTGAAAAGACCTTTGGTCTGGCATATCCCTTTGGTAAGTACGATCAAATTGCTGTTGCCGAATATAACTGGGGCGCAATGGAGAACGTCGGGTGCGTTACCTTCCACGAAGATGTTTTGATCTTCCGCTCGAAAGTGACCGAGCGCAATTACGTCAGCCGCGCCACCACTATCCATCACGAAATGGCGCATATGTGGTTTGGTGATTTGGTCACCATGAAATGGTGGGATGACCTTTGGCTCAATGAATCATTTGCTGAGTGGGCTTCCTATCAATCTGTCTCTGAATCAACGAAGTACAAAGAGGCCTGGACTGAATTTAATTCGCTCCGCAAAAACTGGGCTTATCGCGTGGATCAAATGACGACTACCCACCCCATCGCAACTGCCATGGAAGATCTCGATGCGGTGCGCTCTAATTTTGATGGAATTTCTTATGCCAAAGGCGCATCAGTTCTGCAGCAACTAGTGGCACACGTTGGCCGCGATAACTTCATTAAAGGTTTACGTCTGTATTTTGCTAAGCATGCCTATAGCAACACCACGTTGAAGGATTTAATTGATCAACTAGAAGCTGCATCTGGGCGCGATCTCACTCCATGGGTCGCCACTTGGCTGCGCACATCAGGCGTCAATACATTGCGCCCGGTTGTTTCCATCGCTGGCGACACCTATCAATCAATTGCAATTAAGCAGGAAGTTCCTGCCATTCCAGTTGGTTCCAAAGAATTACGCCCCCATAGATTGCATGTTGGGCTCTTTGATATTCAAGGCGACAAGCTCACTCGTCGCACCAGCTGCGAACTTGATGTTGCAGGCGATCTCACCGAAGTAAGCGCGCTTGCTGGTGAAAAAGTTGCCGATCTCTTGCTGATCAACGATAAAGATCAGACCTATGCAAAATTGCGTTTTGATGAACGTTCGATTGCAACGATGAAGACCCATCTTGGAAAACTTGATGATTCACTCGCTCGCGGACTTATCTGGGCTTCGCTCTGGGATTCTTGCCGCGATGGAGAATTAGCAACGTCTGACTACATCACTATTGCTCTCAATGCGCTCAAGACTGAAAATGATATTTCTATTGTCACCGCAACATATCTGCAATTTGAAACTGCCATCTGGGCCTATGCCAATCCCGCAAAGCGCGATGCGATTCGCGCCCAAGTGGCGGATGCAACCGCTGCCATGTTGGCAGCTGCAGCACCAGGTAGCGACCATCAGATGCAATTTGCCCGCGCCTTTGCCAATAATGCAATTACCCCCGCGCACTTTGAGAAGTTAAAGGCGATTCTCAATGGATCTGAAAGCGGTTTAGTCATTGATGCAGAAATCCGTTGGTATCTCTTTATCTGCGGTGTAAAGCGCGGCATCTTCGGCCCTGCAGATATTGAAGCCGAATCAGCAAAAGACAACACCGCCCACGGAAAGCAATACACCGCTTATTCGTATGCTGCGATTCCAACAAAGGAAGCAAAGGCCAAAGCATTTACCTCTATTACCCAAGATAATCTTTCTAACACTATCCACGCCTATATGTGCCGTGGTTTCAATGAAAATATCCACCACGAATTACTTGCTGGATTTGTGGATCAATACTTTGATGCAATTCTCAAAGTCTGGGAGACCAAAGGATTTGAGATCGCCGAAACAACTGCAACGCTGGTCTTTCCGAGCTGGGTCATCAGCGATGAGACCGTCAAGAAGGCGCAGCATTGGCTGGATGTCACCGGTAAAGATGCATCGCATGCGCTTCGCCGCTCTGTGACCGAAGGACGCGATGCCATGCAACGCGCTCTCAAAGCGCGCGCTGCAGATAAGTAATTAATCGATCGAGGTAATAACCGAGCTGGTTGTGCCGCGCGATTTCTTCTTACTTGTTCCGGCCCACACCAAAAGTGAGATCACAAGAAAGAGCGCAACTGGCGCTGCCACGAAGTAGGTAAAGGTTTGAATCGCAGTTAATCCTTCACCTGGATTTGAACCTGGCTCTTGATTGATGCGTGGTGCAGCGATTGCAATGTGTGTCAGTTGCTTCATCATGTGCGCAGTCTATGCAGTTGCTGCAGTGACTCCAAATGGCTCAAGGTATGGCAACCAACGAGATTCGGTGCGACCAGTTCCGAGGATGCGCCATGCAGCGCCAACTGGCTCGCGTGGTAGCGCACGCAATTTCCACCCTAAATCTTTCAACGTTTTATCAGCTTTCAGGTGATTACATTTATGACAAGCGCTCACAACATTCTCCCAATTGTGACCGCCACCACGAGAACGTGGAATCACATGGTCGATAGAAGTTGCAGTTGCATGGCAATACACACAGCGGCCACCATCGCGCGCAAATATTGCGCGCCGGGAAAGTGGAACTGCATGGCGATAAGGAATCTTCACAAATTTATTGAGGCGAATTACTGAAGGTAATTCAATCTGGCCAGATGTAAAGCGCAGAATGGTTCCGGATGTTTCCACCATTGTTGCGCGATTATTGAGAACAAGGATCAATGCACGCCGATCTGTAACGACACCCAGTGGCTCATAGGTGGCGTTCAGAACTAATGTGCGGTTCATCATGACCTCTATCTCCAACGCGTGGCTCGCGTTGATTGGGTTATATTGCCGTATACCGCGCAATTACGCAGGTATTTTCCAGTATTTAATGGTGAAATTTTCATAAAGATTTCACTACCCTTAACGCCATGAACGAGCGGACCCAGGCCCTGTGGGATTGGTTCAACGGCGCCCCACTTCGGGTATTGAGCATTCTGCTCATCGCTGCAATCAGCCATTTTCTGGGCCATCGCGCAATTGATCGAGCAATTACTCGCCTTGCACAGGCGGATTTAAAGCCAGGTCCAGGAACTGCAAAGCGTCAGGCAGAACGCGCCCGCACTATCGGTACCGTCTTTAGCTCCACCTTTAATGCAGTCATTTGGATTGTTGCAGCTGGGATGGTGCTTGGCGAATTTGGATTTAATTTAGGGCCAGTATTGGCATCTGCTGGTGTGATTGGTGTTGCTCTCGGACTTGGTGCACAAACTTTGGTGCGCGATATTTTATCTGGAATCTTTATGTTGATTGAAGATCAATATGGCGTTGGCGACGATGTCAAAGTGCAAGATGTCGAAGGAAAAGTAGAACGTGTTGGACTACGTATCACTCAAGTGCGAGATAACAATGGAGTGCTTTGGTATATCCGCAATGGTGAAATCTTGGTCGTTGGCAACAAATCTCAACAGTAATTACTCGTCAAAAGAATTCACCATATGCAGGGCTGCGCCCTCTAAATAGCGCCATAACTTTTCACGATGTTCAGGCTGCATCGAAAC
>CAZGXO010000059.1:0-6458 GCA_964529875.1 uncultured Candidatus Planktophila sp.
AAGTAAAGGCAACCAATGGTGATAACCATCTTGGTGGAGATGACTGGGATCAAGCTCTTGTTGATCACCTAGTAAAGACATTTGGAACATCAAATGGAATTGATCTCACCAAAGATAAGATGGCGATGCAGCGTGTTCGCGAAGCTGCCGAAAAGGCGAAGATTGAACTTTCATCGTCACAATCTGCGACCATCAACTTGCCATACATAACTGTAGATGCAGAGAAGAACCCACTCTTCTTAGATGAAACCATCACTCGCGCGCAGTTCCAAGCAATGACTGCAGATCTCCTTGATCGCTGCAAGAAGCCATTCCAAGCAGTTCTTAAGGATGCAGGAATTCCTATCAGCAAGATTCACTCTGTTGTACTTGTTGGTGGTTCAACTCGTATGCCAGCAGTTGTTGATTTGGTCCGCGAACTCACCGGTGGAAAAGAGCCAAATAAAGGCGTAAACCCTGATGAAGTCGTTGCAGTAGGTGCATCGCTGCAAGCAGGTGTTCTCAAGGGTGAAGTAAAAGATGTACTTCTCCTTGACGTGACACCGCTATCACTTGGTATCGAAACTAAGGGTGGCGTGATGACCAAACTCATCGAACGTAACACCACAATCCCAACCAAGCGTTCTGAAATCTTTACAACTGCTGATGACAATCAACCAGCTGTGCAGATTCAGGCTTATCAGGGAGAACGTGAGATGGCCGCATATAACAAGAAGCTCGGTATGTTTGAGCTGACTGGTATTGCACCTGCGCCACGTGGCGTTCCACAAATCGAAGTTACCTTTGATATCGATGCCAACGGAATCGTTCATGTTTCTGCAAAAGATCTTGCTACTGGTAAAGAACAAGGTATGACCATCACCGGTGGATCAGCTCTTTCAAAGGAAGAGATCGATCGCATGATGGCAGATGCAGAAGCACACGCTAATGAAGATAAGCAGCGTCGCGAAGAAGCAGAAATCCGTAACACCGGAGATTCGCTTGTCTACCAAACTGAAAAGTTCTTGACTGATAATGCAGATAAGTTCACCGAAGGTGAAGCAGCCGATAAGAAGAAGGAACTCGATGAGGCACTTGCCGAATTGAAGACCTCACTTGGTGGCGCAAACTTTGAAGCAATTAAGTCACAGACTGAAAAAGTCTCCACAATCTCGCAAGCACTCGGTGCGCTGATGTATGCAAGTGCAGCAGCACAAGCAGAAGGCGCTCCTGCAGGTGATGACGGCGTTGAAGATGCCGAAGTTATCGACAGCGAAGAAGTTAAGTAATGTCTGAATCAACAGATCAGGTTGCCGAAGAGACAACCCCTGTTGTTGAAGATGTAGTAGAAGCTGCACCGGATCAGCAGGCTGATCCGGTGGCAGCTCTCACTGCTGATTTACAACGTTTACAGGCGGAATACGCTAACTATCGAAAGCGCGTGGAGCGCGATCGGGCAGTTGCGCACGAACTTGCTATCGCTTTAGTTCTCACTGAATTACTTGCAACTTTGGATGATATTGATCGCGCAGCAAGCCACAATGAACTCACCGGTGGATTTAAAGCTGTCGCCGATCAACTGACAGCGATTACCAATCGCTTAGGACTTGAAAAGTATGGCAGCGAAGGCGATGCCTTTGACCCGCAAATTCATGAAGCGCTGATGCATGAGACATCAAGTGATGTTGCCATTGCAACTGCCAGCAAAATTCTGCAACCTGGATATAAATATAAGGAACGCATTCTTCGTCCTGCCCGCGTTGCTGTCACTGAGCCTGCTGAGGAACCCGTATCTGACATAGTTGCCGAACCTGTAGGTGAATAACAGTGGCCGCTAAAGATCTCTACGAGAAAGATTTCTATCAGGTATTAGGTGTTGATAAAAAAGCATCTGCCGATGAAATCAAAAAGCGTTACCGATCTTTAGCGCGCGACTTGCACCCAGATAAGAACCAAGGAGACCCTGCGCGCGAAGAGAAATTTAAAGCAGTCTCTGAGGCATATGACATCTTGTCAGATTCAAAAAAGCGCGCTGAATACGATGAAGCGCGCGCAATGTTTGAACGCGGCGGATTTCGCGCACCAACAGGTGGCGGATTCCAGGGTGGAGATTTCTCTGATCTCTTTGGCGGCGGAAACCCGCAAGATATCTTCGCCAATCTCTTTGGTGGCGGTATGCGCCGCGGCCCGCGCAAAGGTGCAGATTTACAAACTGAAGCAACCATCACCTTTAAAGAAGCAATCTTTGGCACCACTTTAGATTTGCGTTTAAATAACGATGGCAATGGACCGCAAAATATTTCAGCGCGCGTTCCTGCTGGCGTCAACGATGGCGCAAAAATTCGCGTGAAAGGAAAAGGCGCTCCCGGAGAAGCTGGCCCTGGCGATCTCTTCATCGAGCTACACGTAAAGCCCCACGCTATCTTTTCGCGCAAAGGCGAGAACTTACTTCTCACACTTCCTGTCACATTTGCAGAAGCAGCGCTCGGCGCTGATTTAAAGGTGCCAACACTTGCTGGCGATGATGTCACTGTGCGCCTTGCAGCAGGAACACCAACCGGGCGAGTACTACGTGTAAAAGGTCGCGGCATTAAAAAAGGTGCAGTCACTGGCGATTTATTAATTACTATTGAAGTGCAAGTTCCGCGTCGCCTTGAAGGTAAAGCGTTAGATGCAATAAAAACTTTTGCCAAAGAGACTGAAGGCGATGATGTGCGCACTGAATTTTTGAACAAGGCGCGCTCATGACACAAGATTTACCTAAACCAGAGCTATCAAGTGAAGAACATCCCGATGATGATGCAGGGCTCTATGTCATCTCAGTTGCCGCAGAGCTTTCTGGGTTACACCCACAAACGCTTCGCCAATACGATCGCTTAGGTTTAGTTTCACCCAACCGCACCATCGGTCGCAATCGCCGTTATTCGCTGCGCGATATTGCCTCCCTTCGCATGGTGCAACGTTTGGTAGGCGAAGGAATTAATCACGCCGGCATTAAGCGCATCATTGAATTAGAGACAGCGATGGCAAATATGGCGCTGGAAGTTGCTAAGTTACGTATCGAAGTGAATGCGCTCCTTGCCGAGAATCCACCGAAGTCGCTCAAGACTGGCAAGAAAAGTGGCGTCATCATTTATCCAGAAGATCAGAAGTAGCGATACAGTCCGCACATGAGCGCACGCGAAGCATTAAAAGCCGAAATTATTAAGAAAGCCGTTGTCCACGGCAAAGTGATCTTGTCTTCAGGTAAAGAAGCTGATTACTACGTAGATCTGCGCCGCGTGACTCTCGATCATGTGGCAGCACCACTTGTTGGTGAAGTGATGTTGGAGCTGACAAAAGATTTAAATTTTGATGCAGTAGGCGGGCTCACTCTTGGCGCAGACCCAGTTGCTACCGCCATGATGCACGTTGCCGCACAGCACGGGCGGGCGCTTGATTCCTTTGTGGTGCGAAAGGCTGAAAAAGCACATGGCCTGCAGCGTCGCATCGAAGGACCTGATGTTGCCGGAAAGCGCGTGCTCGCTGTTGAAGATACATCGACAACAGGTGGATCAGTTCTGACAGCGGTTGAAGCGTTGAAAGAAGCTGGCGCAATCGTGGTTGGTGTTGCAGTTATTGTGGAACGCGGCGCGAAGCAAGCGATTCTCGATGCAGGTTACCCATACCTTGCCGCTTATTCGCTCACAGATTTAGGGCTTTAACTTAATCCCTCACCTAGTTACGAATGGTGGCGCTTTGTGCTCCACTCGCGAAAGATTTCGATAAAGACCGGAATCAAACTAATAAAGATAATCAAGCCAATAATCGGCAGCAGATAAGAATCAATCGAACCTTTTAATTTTTCTCCTAAGAGATAGCCGGCGCCGATAACTCCTTGCGTCCAGATAATTCCGCCGATGAGATTCCAGATAAAGAACTTGCGTGCTGGAAGTCCGGTAATACCCACCATCGGATTTAAGAGCGTGCGCGCAAAGGGGATAAAGCGGGCCAAGATAATTGCTTTTCCAACGCCGTATTTAGTGAGCCACTTCTGTGTTGCCTGCACCTTTTTTTGATTAAAGACTCTGCCATCTGGGCGATCAAATAATTTTTTGCCATATGTTGCGCCAAACCAATGGCCAACTTGTGCGCCGATGATTGCGGCAAGTGGCGCGCCGATAAAGAGCGCAGTGGGATTAAGAGATGCGCCGCCCAAAATTGCCGCACCAGAACCAGATGCAGCAACACCTGCAATGAAAAGAAGTGAATCGCCAGGAAAGGCAAGTCCTACAAGCAACCCGGTCTCAGCAAAGATGATGGCGAGTACGCCAATCAAGCCAAGATCGCCCACAATTGAATGTGCATCAAAGAGGTTTGCAACAAGGCTCATGGCGATGAGAATACGCTACCTATGAGACCCGATTAGATTGCAGCGGTTGTCGAACGCACAATTAAATTAATCGGAATATTGATCTTTTTCCGCGCCAGCGATGGATCTGCAACTTCTGCAATTGCTGCCGCAGCTGCCATCTGGCCTTCAAATTGTGGAGGTTGGGCAACGGTAGTTAAACCAACATACGTTGCTAATTCGTGATCATCAAAACCAATGACAGAGATATCTTCTGGAATTCGCATACCGCGTTCGCGAATAGCTTTGATAGCGCCAAAAGCCATCTCATCTGAGTGACAGAAAATTGCAGTAGGTAATTTTTTACGGCGCAAAAATGATTGCATCGCAAGTTCTGCTGTATAAATATTGTAATCACCGCGAATATCAAAATCAGGGTTGAATTCAACTCCAACGCTGTTGAGAACTTCAGTAAAACCTTTGGTGCGATTATCCGAAACGTCAAACTTCATCGCCGTCTCACGCGGCCCCGAAAGTTGGGCAATCTCGCGGTGGCCAAGATCAATCAGGTGTTGCGCCGCAATTCGTCCACCTTGCACATCATCAATACAGACGCTGCTACACCCTTCATGAGTAAAACCAATAGTGGTGATGGGAATTCCTAAACTTAAGAGCGAATCAAATTCATCATCTGTTGGCGGCAAGCTAATAACAATCAACGCATCAACTTTGCCGCGCAATTGTCGTTGTTGAAAGATTCGCTGCCGCGCATCTACTTGCGAGAAGTTATAAAGCAGCAGATCTAATCCTGCTTCACGCAAACTCTGTTCCACACCATTAATTGCTTGGGTAAAGAACCACCTAGAAAGATAGGGAGAGACAACGCCAATGCGATTTGTTTTCTTCTTGGCACTTGCCGGCAGTAAATCAGGGCGCAGCGGATAATTAAGTTCCATTGCAGCTGCCACAATTTTTGAACGAGTGCGTTCATTGACGTGATGCAATCCGCGCAGCGCACGCGACACCGTTGCAGGGGATACGCCCGCCCGCTCTGCGATCTCAACAACACCGCTCATAAGAACCTCTGCAAAATTCTGCAAAATGTGCCTTGAGGGTACCCCTGTAGCCCATATTCAGCCACCCGAATGTGGGGCGCTTACGCGTAAGAAAGGGGTGAATTTTTGCGAAATAACGTTTCTATTACCTTCCCAAGCCCCCGCATGCGAAAAGTTGGCTCTCGCTAATTGCTCGCATTAGCGTTCTCTCACGTTTGCGGCGTATATACCCGCACACAACCCTCACAAAAAAAGAAAAGGTACCTACATGCTAAAGAAAAAGGGACTACTTGTTGGAGCAGCAATTGCAGCTCTTTCACTAGTAGCAACAACTTTCACAGCAACTTCAGCATCAGCTGCAGGTTGCGATGCATATGCTAAGTGGAAGGGAACTGGAACAGTAAAGATTTTTGCTGGTATCCGCGATCCTGAAGCTTCAGTAATGGAGAAAGTTTTCGCTGAGTTCACAAAGTGCACAGGCATCAAGATTGCTTACGAAGGCACTGACCAGTTCGAAACTCTTCTTCCAGTTCGCGTTAAGGGCGGAAACGCACCTGACCTAGCAATCATTCCTCAGCCAGGCTTGGTAACAACCATGGTTGAAACCGGTAAGGCAGTTCCAGTATCTGCAGCAACACTTGCAAATATCAACGCTTACTACAACCCAGCATGGCGTTCATTTACCACCGTTAACGGTCGTATCTACGGTGCACCATTTGGCGCATCATCGAAGTCACTTGTTTGGTACTCACCAGCACAATTCAAGAAGCTTGGCGTTACAGTGCCAACAACGTGGGCAGAAATGGAAGCAGTAGCAGCGAAGTTCAAGGCTGCTGGTGCAAACCCATGGTGCGCAGGTATTGAATCTGGTGCAGCAACAGGTTGGCCAGCAACTGACTGGATTGAGCAGATGGTTCTTCGTGAAGTTGGACCAAAGAAGTACAACCAGTGGTGGCAAGGCAAGCTCAAGTTCTCATCACCAGACATTCTTGGTGCAATGAACAAGGTTGCAGCATGGCTTGGAACATCATCACAAGTTGGTGACCTCAAGTCTGTTGCAACACGTAAGTTCCAGGATGCAGGAGTTCCAGGAC
>CAZGXO010000060.1:0-6420 GCA_964529875.1 uncultured Candidatus Planktophila sp.
CCCGTGTTACCGCCGTGAAAGGGCGATGTCCTAGGCCCCTAGACGATGGGGACGTTTGAGGCTCGCAAATCGTACCTGCTTACAGCAGCACTACCAAACTCGCTCATAAAAATAGTTAAAAGAGAGTGAGATTGGCTCAAATTATCGCAGCGACCATTGAACTGTGATTGCGACAACCACTTCTTGTTGCCCAAGATCAACAACTGTTGCATCCGCTTCACTCTTTGCGGTTGCAAATATTGGTGAAGGTGGAGTTGGTGCGCTCTCTTCGATTAAGTAATTAACTTTTCCAAGAGTGACACCGAGTAATTTTGCATATGAAAGCGCTCGCGCCTTTGCATTTTTAACAGCAACTGCCCGAGCTGCATCGGCTGCTTTACTTGAATTCAATACAAAGGGAGAGACGCCATTGATTTGTAGATTATCTCCTCCTGCTGCAACGAGCGCATCAACGATAGTTCCAGCAGATTCTGCAGCTTTTACTGTAATCGTAAAGGACTGTGTTGCCCGATAACCAAGTAAAGTCGTCACACCATCATTGCCATATTTATATTCAGGGAAAGTTGTCACACTTGTTGTGGCAATATCTTTTGAGTCAATCTTGGAATTCTTAAGCACACTTCTGAGCGCTGCAGCAGTCTTTGCTGTAGCCGCAAGCGCATCTTTACTGGTGCTTGCCAGATGAGTAGCAGTTGCGTTGATTCGGACTGCATCAGGGGTCACTTTCACCGAACCTTGCGCCTTGACCGTGACATACCGAACCTCTGCCGCATGTGAAGTAGGTAGCAGAAGGGTGGAAAGAGCAAGAGTTGCCATCGCAATAATTGAGATACGTCGCGTCATATCTTAATTATCCATTAATTATTGTGAGCGCGTTGATAAATATCTGTGTGATCCTTGAGCATTCGTTCCAGAGAGAAATATTCATATGCGCGTGTTTTTCCAGCTTGTCCCAATCGGTTCCTTAATTCTTGATCATTTACCAGCGTGCTGAGCGCACTCGCCATTGCTCCTGGTGCGGGCGCGGTGAGGAATCCAGTCTCACCATTTTTCACGATATCTGAAATGGAACCGACATCGGTTGCAACGATTGGTAAGCCTGCCTGCGCTGCTTGAATCAATGTCAAAGGAATTCCTTCGTTATCGCTTGTCAAAATTGCAATGTCACTTGCTGCAAAGAGCGCATCAATATCTTTACGCCAACCTAAAAATGTAACCGGTAACGATTCGCGTTTGGCACGTGTTACTGAAGGCTCATAGAGCTCACCTTCTCCAGCAACCATAATTTTTAGTGATGTTCCCCGCGCAACAAGTGCGGCAGCCACATCGAGCAATCGATCGGGGCGTTTAATCTGCGTGAGGCGACCAACAAAGGTGCAATAAATTGTGTGGTGATCCCAACCGAGTTGCGCACGAATATCGCTCTTAGATGCGGTGCGAGGTGATGGCAATCCGGGGAAGAAAGTATGGAATTGTGCCTCTGAACCTATTCCTGCCTTGATTAAATCATTCTTTACTTGGTTACCAATTGCCACTAAATAATTTGTGTGACGGGCGAGGAATTTTTCAATAGAAACAATTAATTGGGTCTTCCAACGAGAAAAATATCCATGAAGTAGATGCCCATGGAATGTGTGAATCCGAATCACCCCACGCCCAGCAATAATGGATGCCAATCTGCCCAGTACGCCTGCTTTAGCGGTGTGAGTATGAATGATGTCTGGTTTGTATGTGCGAATAGTTTTAATTAATCCCAAAAAAGCTTTGATATCGGCAAGTGGAGAAATCGATCTGCCCAACCCTGCTATACGAGTTGCAGAGATATCCGTAGCAACTTCATTGAGGTAATCAGCCTCATTCTTATCGCAGTAACCAGTAATCAAAATTTGTTCAAACTTTGTTGAATCTAGTCCACGCATTAATTCAGCAACAATGACAGCCGGCCCACCCACATTCATGCGGGCAATAATCTGCATCACTTTAATGCGCTCTGCCATGTGGTTATCTTCTCGCAAAAAGGCGGGATAATTGAACTTATGGCTACTGGGCAATTCCTCTCCAACTGCAGCGCTGATGCAATACGCGAAGCCGCCCAGAAAATAATGGCTGGATCGCTCGTCGCATTCCCAACCGAGACTGTCTATGGATTAGGTGCAGATGCCACACGAGAAGAGGCAGTTGCACGAATTTTTGCTGTGAAAAATAGACCTACAAATCATCCGCTGATCGTCCATGTAGCAGATATCAATGATGTAGCGGAGTGGGCAGCTGAAGTTCCTGATTATGCAATCAAACTTGCGCGAGCTTTCTGGCCAGGACCTATGACGCTCATACTGAAGCGAAGTCCACTCGCAAAAGATTTCATTACAGGTGGCCAAGATTCAGTGGGTATTCGTATTCCCAATCACCCGATCGCGCTGGCACTTATTCAAGAGTGTAAGAAAATCGGAGGTAAAGGCATTGCCGCCCCTAGTGCAAATCGCTTTGGCCATGTATCACCCACATCTGCCGCAGCTGTTGCGGAAGAACTCAGCGATTATCTTTCGGGTGAAGATGTCATTTTGGATGGCGGAAATTCTGATGTCGGCGTCGAGTCAACAATTATTGATTGCACATCTGCAGCACCACGCATTCTCAGACCCGGAGCTATCACAGAGCCCATGATTATTGAGGCGACTGGTTTAGCAATCAGTCAAGCTGGTGAAGAAATTCGCGTGAGTGGATCTCTCGAGAATCACTATGCACCGATTGCACACGTTGTTATTGGAACGCAACCAAATTCTGGAGATGGCTTTATTGCACTCGCCAATCTGCCAACTCCTGAAGGCGTGATCAGATTAGCTGCACCGAAAGATAATGAAGAGTATGCACATGTTTTATATGAGGCCCTGCGAAATGCAGATCACAGAAAATTAAAGCGAGTAGTCGTCCAAGAACCTGCAGGCGATGATATTGCTGTAGCAATTCGGGATAGATTAAAGAGAGCTAGCCAAGGTCGTTAATTCGGGTATGGTTACTTGCACGCTTTTTTAATAGACTGGAAACCATGAAGCCCATTGTCCAAGTTTCTTTGGATCTGACAGATATCAAGGAAGCGATGGAGATGGCACATACTGCGGTACGTGCAGGTGTTGATTGGTTAGAAGCTGGCACCCCATTTATTTTGGCTGAAGGTTTGCATGGCGTGAAAGCTTTGCGTTCAGAATTTCCTGATTACCCGATTGTTGCTGATCTCAAGACGATGGATGGCGGATATTTAGAGGCAGAGATGATGGCTAAAGCTGGTGCAACCCATGTTGTTGTGATGGCTCGTTCGCACCCGGAAACAATTAAATGTGTTGTTCAAGCAGGTCAAGCTTTTGGCGCCAAGGTAATGGGCGATAACTTAGGTTGTCCTGACATGGTGCAAGGCGCTCGTGAATTAGAAGAACTCGGGTGCGACATGGTGATTCACCACATTGGATATGACGAACGACGCGGAATCGCAGCCGCTGGAAACCGTGCCCCCAATCCGCTGGATCAATTGAAAGAGGTAGTTGATGCAGTTTCTGTGCCCGTTCAAGCTGTTGGGGGATTATCGCTAGAACAAGCAATCGCCTGTCCTTCTTATGGTGCGCCGCTTGTTGTCATCGGAGCACCGCTTGCGATTGATGCTGATTCATTTAGTCGTGGTGCCGGAAATGTAGAAGAAGTGTTGCGCAGAATTTGTGAAGCAGTACATGGCTATGGAGATGTCCCCGTTAAGAATGAGAAGAGATCATGAAATCACTTGCCGTTGTTAATTTTTCATCTGAGCCACATTCTGTTGAAGTTCGCGAAGTTGAACGCCCTATTGCAGGCCCAGATGATGTGATTTTGCGGGTAGAAGCCGCATCCGTTTGTGGTTCCGATCTACACCAATGGGAAGGCACCAATTCTTGGCCGGTGAATTACCCCGTTGTTTTAGGTCATGAATTCGCCGGAGTCGTTGATGAAATTGGTGAGCGCGTTTCAGATTGGAAAGTTGGTGACCGTGTGGTCTCCGAGACTGCAGCTGAAGTCAATATGCACGGTGCTATGTCGCGCCAAGGGCTGTATAACTTAGATCCAAGTCGCAAGGGTTTTGGCTATGGAGTAAATGGTGCAATGACTCGCTATACCAAAGTTGCTTCGCGTTTACTTCATAAAATTCCTGATTCAGTTTCCTTTGATCATGCATCGATGACCGAACCTTGTTCTGTTGCTTACTCGGCAACAATTTCTCCTGGATACCTTCGCCCAGGCGATCGCATTGTTGTTTTAGGACCAGGTCCTATCGGAATTCTCTCTGCTGCAATGGCGCGCCTTGGTGGCGCTGAAGTTGCCATTGTTGGATTAGAGAGAGATAAAGCTCGTCTGGAAGTTGCAAAGAAATATGGATGCGATGTCATTATCGGAAATCCAAAAGAATGGGCATGCGCTGCAGATGGTTTAGGCGCCGATGGCGTTGTTGATGCCGCCGGAGTTTCAGCAACGTTAAAGATTGCACTCGATGTGATTCGCCCAAATGGTTGGATTTCAAAGGTTGGTTGGGGACCGCAACCCGTTGATTTTTCACTGGATCCACTCGTGCAGAAAAATGTGCGCCTGGAAGGATCATTTAGCCATAACTGGCCTATGTGGGAACGTGTTCTGCGCATGCTCGGCACAGGACAACTTAATCTGGCGCCAATTTTGGGTGGCACATTCTCTATTGATCAATGGCAGACTGCATTTGAAAAGATGCATTCTGGCGAATTTATTAAGTCTGTGATTAAGCCGGCCTGATATGCGCCTTTCTGAAAAAGTAATTGTCATCACGGGTGGAACATCTGGGATTGGCGCCGCAATTGCCAAGGCAGTGATTCGCGAAGGCGGGAAAGTTCTTGTTCATGGGATTAATGAGGAAGAAGGCGCTTCCTTAGTAGCAAAGTTGGGAAAGAATTCGCATTTATGTATTGCAGATCTGAGAGAAGAATCTGCACCTCAGAAAATAGTAGAAGCGTGTCTCACTCAGTTCGGTCGTATTGATGGAATCGTCAATAACGCTGCCATCATCAAAAATGCAAATATCAAAACGCTCACTATGGAGCACTATCAAGAGATCATGCAGGTAAACCTGACATCTGCTCTCTTTCTCTTCCATGCAGCTTTTGCAGAACTGAAAAAGAGTGGTGGTTCAGTCCTCAATATTGGTTCTATCAATGCCTACGCTGGAGAATCAAGCCTGCTCGCTTACAGCATCGCCAAAGGTGGGTTACAAACGATGACCCGAAATTTAGCGAATGCGCATGGTGTTGATGGAATCCGCGTAAATCTGATTAATCCAGGATGGGTGCTCACTGAGCGTGAAGAGAAACATAAGATTGCAAGCGGTATGGAACCTGGTTGGCCCAACCGCTTATCGCGCACTGATATTCCTTTCGGAAAGATGACAACTCCAGAGCAATTAGCGGAAGCTGCAATCTATTGGTTAGGTGATGAATCCAAACCATTTACTGGCGCTGTCGTTGAACTCGAACAATTTTCCATCATTGGACGCAATCCAGAGAAGTTATAGATGAGTGCAAAACCGCAGATAGCTGCATTTCCTAAAGGGTGGATTAAAGATTTAGTTGCCCCAGATGGACTCTCTATCTATGAATGGGTTGATATGGCAGGCGCCATGGAGATACCTGGCCTTGAGATGTATAACAACTTTCATGATTTTAAAGATCCCGCACAATGGCCCAAGATTCGTAAATATGTAGAGAGTGCGGGAATGACAATTCCCATGATGTGTTGTTCACCAGACTTTACGATTCCAGACCCAGAGCTACGTCAAAAGCAGGTCGATCACGAAATTCATTCCATTCGCATGTCTGCAGAATTGGGAGCCAAACTCTGCCGTGTTTTATCAGGTCAACGTCGCAAAGATATTACCCGCGAAGAAGGCATGGGCTATGTTGTTGACTCAATCGAAAAGTGTTTAGTTGAAGCCGAAAAAGTTGGCGTAACTCTCGTCATTGAAAATCATTACAAAGATGATTTTTGGACTGAACCGGAATTTGCCCAGATGATGGAAGTTTTTGTGGATCTAGTAAGCCGCATTGATTCCCCCATCTTTGGCGTTCAATTTGATCCATCTAATGCAATTGCAGCGGGCGAAGATCCGCTTGAATTACTTGAAAAAGTAAAGCACCGCGTTATCTCTATGGGTGCATCTGACCGATACCTTGCAAACGGAACCATCGAAGATTTACGTGCACAAGAAGGTGGAACTGCCGGTTATGTTTCTTTCTTTAAGCACGGAGTTATTGGTAAAGGACTCAATAATTACGATGCAATATTTCGAACCTTAAAAGAAGTTGGTTTTCACGGTTGGGTCTCCATTGAAGATGGAGTTGACGGCATGGAACAGATGATTGAGAGCGCCAATTTTCT
>CAZGXO010000061.1:0-6389 GCA_964529875.1 uncultured Candidatus Planktophila sp.
GAACCACTCGGTGTGGTCACAATTGCAGCTGAAGATTCATTTTTAGATTGCATTGATGCGTTGGCAGCTGCAGTTGTATCCGGTAACTCTGTTGTGGCCCTGATTGGCGGCGGATTATCGGTGCCAATGGCGACCCTCGCTGAAGTACTTGCTACGAGTGATCTTCCCGCTGGCGTTATCAATATTCTGACAGGTTCGCTTGCTGAATTAACGCCATGGGCTGCATCGCATATGGATATCGATGGCTTTGATATTTCAGCGCTTGCCAAAAAGAATCGAGCTGCGCTGAAAGAGGCAGGCGCTGAAAATCTAAAACGCTTTTATGAAGCAGGGCAGAGTCAAAACCCTGCCCGCATCCTTGCCTTTATGGAGTCAAAGACTGTCTGGCACACCATTGGTGTGTGACAAACCTATTTTTCAGCTGCGATTTTTGCAAAGTTCGGTTTAATCACGCTTTCAATAATGGCAAGTCTCTCCTCAAAGGGGATAAATGCGCTCTTGAGTGCATTGATTGTGACGCGCTGTAAATCCTGAAAAGTCCAATCGCATTGTTTGACCATTTCGTTCATTTCACGCGACATTGAAGTGGCTGACATCAATCGGTTATCGGTGTTAATAGTGACGCGAAAACGTAACCGGGCAAGGCGTGCTAGTGGGTGATCAGCAAAAGATTGAGCAACTCCGGTTTGGATATTTGATGATGGGCACATTTCGAGAGGAACTCTACGATCGCGCACAAATGCAGCAAGTCGACCTAAACGAGCTGGCGATTCTTTAAAATCAATATCATCTGCAATACGAACGCCATGGCCTAGTCGCTCTGCACCGCATATTTGAATTGCCTCCCATATAGAAGGTAAGCCATACGCTTCTCCAGCGTGGATGGTGAAGTGCGCATTCTCGCGGCGCAAATACTCAAATGTTGATTGCTGATCACTAGGCGGAAATCCATCTTCCGGGCCGGCAATATCAAAGCCCGCAACGCCTTTATCGCGATATGCAATCGCAAGTTCGGCGACTTCTTGTGATCGATTATTTTGACGCATTCCACATAAGAGCAGAACTGTTTTAATGGTGAGATTTTCACTGCGCGCTTCTGCCTCACCCACTCTAAAACCTTCGAGCATGGCATCGACTGCTTGCGAGAGAGTAAGGCCTTTCTCGGTGACTAATTCCGGTGCCATCCGCACTTCTGCATAGACAACGCCATCGCGCGCCAGATCAATAGCGCATTCCTTCGCTACTCGGACGATGTCCTCATAGCGCTGCATCACAGCAACAGTGTGAGCAAATGTTTCGAGGTAGCGAACGAGTGAACCCGAATCACATGAAGAGCGAAACCATTCTGCAAGCTCGCTTGCATCATATGTGGGTAATTCATGTCCAATTTCGCGAGCAATATCAATAATTGTTTGGGGGCGAAGTCCACCATCAAGGTGATCATGCAGCAGCGCTTTGGGTAAACGCAGAACCTGATCAGCGGTAGGTTTTTTTAAGAGATCGCTCACTCGCTGATTCTCTCAAGAACAAGTGGCAATCGAGAAACGCTGCCGGAAGCGGCAATCGTTGCTGCACCTTCTAGCGCATCCAATGCACGTTCAAACCGTGCGCCTTCATCAGTATGTAAAGTAAATAGCGGCGCACCTTCCTGAATCACATCTCCTGGCTTGGCATGCATCTCAATTCCCGCACCAGCTTGCACTTTTTCACCTTGCTGCGAGCGACCTGCACCTAATCTCCATGCACTGATTCCAACTTTCAGCGCATCTAGAGAGAGAAGATTTCCAGATTTTTCTGCCTTCACAGTATGAGATTCGCGTGCCGTAGGAAGTGGCGCATCCGGATCTCCACCTTGTGCTGCAATCATGCGCCGCCAATGATCCATGGCGCTGCCATCGCTCAGGGCAACTTCCGGATCTTTGCCAGAAATTCCTGCCGCATCGAGCATTTCGCGGGCCAACAATATTGTTAATTCAACAACATCTGCCGGCCCCCCACCTGCTAAAACTTCAACTGCTTCGCGCACTTCAAGAGCATTGCCGGCAGTTAATCCAAGTGGCACATCCATCGCAGTAACAAGTGCGCGCGTCTTCACACCTGCGGCCTTACCAAGCTCCACCATCGTGCGCGCAAGTTCGCCAGCTCGCTTCGGATCTGACATAAAAGCACCACTTCCAGTTTTCACATCCAACACCAGCGCCGAAGTTCCTTCTGCAATTTTCTTACTCATGATGGAAGAGGCAATAAGCGGAATTGCTTCAACTGTGGCTGTGACATCGCGAAGTGCGTATAACTTCTTATCTGCAGGAGCTAAGCCTGCACCAGCTGCGCAAATAACTGCGCCAGTATCTTGCAACACTTTTAACATTTCATCATTGGTAAGCGTTGCCCGCCAGCCTGGAATAGATTCCAATTTATCGAGCGTGCCGCCGGTATGTCCAAGACCGCGACCGGAAAGTTGTGGCACTGCTCCACCACATGCTGCAACGAGTGGTGCAAGGGGAAGTGTAATTTTGTCACCCACTCCCCCAGTGGAATGTTTATCAACTGTTTTCCGATTGAGTTGTGACCAATTCATTCGCTCACCGCTATTAATCATGGCGGTAGTCCATTCGGAAATTTCACGAGAATTCATGCCATTGAGCAGTATTGCCATCAAGAGCGCTGACATTTGCTCGTCAGCTACCGCGCCGCGGGTATAGGCATCAACTACCCAATTAATCTGCGCTTGACTCAGTTCCTTTCGATCGCGCTTTGCCGAAATAATTTCGACTGCCGCGAATGGCTCGACTGCAGAGTTCAAGATGGCAACCTCTTATCAATTTCCTCAGGTCCAAAAGCCCAAGGAAGTAACTCTGCAAGGGTTTTTACTCCTTGATCTGTCATGAGTTGCAACGATGCTCCGCCATGTTCCTGCAAGAGTTGGCGACAACGCCCACATGGCATCAAAGCTGCGCCATTAATATCTACGCAAGAGAATGCAACTAAGCGGCCACCACCACTTGCAATTAAGTCAGAGACCAAACCACATTCGGCGCAGAGCGTTAAGCCATAACTTGCATTTTCGACATTGCAACCACTGACAATGCGACCATCTGCAACAAGTGCAGCAGCTCCAACTGGGAAATGTGAATATGGCACATAAGCCTTCTTCATTGCCGCCTCAGCTTGGTTGCGTAGCGCATCCCAATCGATATTCATGAGTGAGCTCCTCCACGTTTATAAGGAATACCATCGGCTGCAGGCGCTCGAACTTTTCCAACGAATCCAGAGACAGCGATGATGGTTGCAATGTAGGGCGCCATCAACATAAATTCCGATGGAATTGGCGTTCCGGTAATCGTTAAGAGGCCTTGCAAATTATCGGCAAAGCCGAAGATTAATGCCGCGGCAACTGCACCAAGTGGACTCCAGCGACCGAAGATGAGTGCTGCAAGTGCGATAAAACCTTTTCCAGCTGTCATCTCTTTGCTAAAGGAACCCACCGCGCCAAGTGTAAAGAATGCACCGCCAAGCCCAGCAACTGCACCTGCAATGAGCACGTTGCGAAAACGAACGCGATTAACGTTAATGCCAACAGATTCCGCAGCAGTTGGGTGCTCTCCTACTGATCGTGTGCGCAGCCCCCAGCGAGATTTAAAGAGAGCGATATGAATGGCAATTACCACGACATACATCAGATACACGATGATGCTCTGGCTAAAAAAGATTGGTCCAATCACTGGAATTTTAGAGAGGATGGGAATTTCAATCGGAGCAAAAGTTCCACCGGCATTCCATGTGGATTGGTATGGAATAAGTAGCTTCTTATAGAGAAAGTTAGTTAAGCCAATAACAAGAACATTGAGCACAAAACCGAGCACTACTTGATCGATACCGTATTTGATAGCAAAAACTGCTAGTAACCAAGCGATCGCAGCTCCGGCAAAAGGCGCCACCAATAAGCCAATCCAGTTGTTCTGGGTCAGTGAAGCGATAACCCCAGACATAAAAGCCCCGGCTAATAACTGTCCCTCAATTGCAATATTGATAACGCCTGATCTTTCAGAGAGCACACCTGCCATCGCGCCAAATATCAATGGAACTGAGAGCAGAAGTGCACCTTGTAAGAGTCCGGTAAATGGAATGAATTTTCCAGCAGCAGACCAGGAGAGAAATGACATAAGGAATGCGCCACCAAAGAGAGCACTGGCAAAGCGAATCGTTTTACGTGCTCGAAATTGCCAGGTAGCAAGTACAACTGCCGCAATAGAGATGAGCGAAAATCCGAATGATCCAGTCTTGGAATTGATGATCCACTCCTTCATCAATACCCATTCTCTTCCCAGCACAAAGTTATAAGTCACTGGTTGTCCATGCTTTGGCAGAATTGCAAAGAAGAAGAAACCAAAGAGCGCCAAGATGGCCATCGTGATGACGCCTCTTTTGCGCCGACGTTCTGGTGCAGAGAGGGTGCGAAGTTCAGATGTACTCATCAACCATTCCATCCCTTCGATGCCACTGCTTCGCCCGTCTCTAAATTCTTTAACCGGAAGAGAGATTTAATTAAGGTCGGTGCTGCAATGAAGAGCACCACCAGTGCTTGAATAACCAGCACTAAATCAAGAGGTGTTTCTGTGCTGGCTTGCATAGTTAATCCACCTGCACGCAAACCACCAAAGAGCAGAGCAGCAAAAACTGTTCCGATAGGAGTTGCGCGACCTAAGAGAGCCACGGTAATTGCATCAAAGCCAAAACTTCCGCCGACTCCTGCAGTCATTGCCGGTTCAGAACCTAAAATTTGTGCAGCTCCCCCAAGACCTGCAAGTCCACCCGCGATAAACATTACTGATGTCGTTACTCTCGCTACAGAAATTCCGGCAGTTCGCGCTGCCGCGGCGTTGGCACCAACTGCTCTAAATTTAAATCCCCACGTGCTGCGATTGAGCAACCACCACACGCCAACTGCTGCGGCAAGAGCCACAATAAAACCTAAATTAGCGCGTAAATCAGAGCCAAAGAGATGAGGTAAGCGCGCTGTTGTCTTCACTTCTGGCGCAAGTGGGTCTTGTCTTCCGGGACGTAAAAATGCGGTTGTGCTGAGCAACCAGAGCAAGAAATATCCCGCTACATAATTGAGCATGATGGTAACAATGACTTCGTGAGCACCTGTTTTTGCTTTGAGTAATCCAACAAAGCCGCCATAAAGACCTGAAAAAGCGATAGCGACTGCAATAGCAGCAATTGCATGAATAACATATGGCAGATCAAAGGTAAAACCAATCCAACTTGCACCGATTGCGCCCGCAATAAATTGACCTTGTGCACCAATATTAAAAAGTCCGGCGCGAAATGCCAACGCAACTGAGAGGCCGGTCAAAATAAGAGGCGTTGCCGCAACTAAAGTCTCTGATAATGGATAAAAGCCATGGAGCCACTGTGTTTCAGCAAGGCGCGGATCAAAGACAGAGCCACGAAAGAGCGCCCAGTATGCGCTACCAGCAGTTGAGAAAGCTTTCCCAATCATAGAAAGGGGCTGGCTTTTGAGCGCTAAAACTTTTGCATCAGAGAAAGCTACGAGTAAACCGCCCACAAAGAGCGCCATCGCAAAAGAGAGCAACGGCAGAAGCAGTTTCTTGAACTTCATGCGACTACTCATTTTCTTACCCCGGCCATCAAGAGACCGAGCTCTTCCCGCGAAGTTGCGGCAGGAACAATGGCAATAAATTCTCCGCGATACATCACAGCGATGCGGTCGGCTAAGGAAGTGACTTCATCAAGTTCGGTGCTAAAGAGCAGCACTGCGCGACCAGAATTTCGCTCTTGAATGATGCGCTCATGAACGAATTCGATAGATCCAACATCTAAGCCACGAGTCGGTTGTGAGGCAACAACCAACTTAACCGGGCGAGAGAGTTCGCGCGCTAATACAACTTTCTGCTTATTGCCCCCAGAAAGGGATGAGGCGGGATCTTTTGCCGAAAGTGCACGAATATCAAACTCTTGGACACGAGCCTTTGCTTCACTTTCTACAACAGCTGCGGAAATTACCGGCCCTTTTGCATACGGTGGAAGATCGTGGAGATCAAGGATGAGATTCTCTTCAATACTAAAGGATGAGATGAGGCCATCATCTTCACGTGATTCAGGAACAAAAGCGATTCCTTCATGAAGAGCTTCTCGCACCGTGGCTCGCGTTAAATCTCTTCCGTTTAAATTAATCTGGCCAGTGACATGTTCTTGTAGCCCAACAATTGCTTCTGCTAATTCCGATTGCCCATTTCCTTGCACGCCAGCAACAGCCAGAATTTCTCCCGCGCGAACATCAAAGGTAACGCCTCGCACAAGGGAACGTCCTGTGTGATCTGAAACAGTGAGATCTTTTACAGATAAAGTCACATCACCTAACT
>CAZGXO010000062.1:0-3827 GCA_964529875.1 uncultured Candidatus Planktophila sp.
ATTCTGTAAAGAGAGCAGCGTTTATCAGTTTTGCGGTGGCTGCTATCGCGGGTCTCGTTGTGGCATCTCTTTCTTCTTGGTGGGTACTTATTGTTGGTGCATTAGCGCTGATTGCCGCATGGGGATATACGGGTGGCGAAAATCCATACGGCTATCGCGGACTAGGTGAATTCTCGGTTTTCCTCTTCTTCGGAGTTGTTGCAACTGTCGGAACTTTTTATGTTCAAACTCTGCAGATTACTTTCGCTGCTTGGGCTGCATCAATTCCAATGGGGGCACTCTCCTGTGCACTTCTTGTCATCAACAATATTCGTGATCGAAAACGCGATAGCGAAGTAGGAAAAAAGACTTTGGCTGTTCGTTTAGGTGATAAGAAATCTCGCCACTTATTTAGCGCTCTACTTGTCCTGGCTTATCTTGCTGCGCCGCTGACTGGTAATCCGCTTGCGCTACTGACGCTGGCAACAGCTCCACAGGCTCTATCTCTGGCGCGCGAAGTAAATGCTGGGGCAAGCGGAACATCGCTGATTCCGTTGCTGGCACGCACAGGGCAACTGCAACTACATTTTGCAATTACCTTTGCATTAGCCCTTTCTTTCTAAGCGCATTAGAATTTACTCATGCTGAGAGTCTCAGGTTTAATCTTAATTATTACCCTTGCCCTTACGCTCTACACCTTTGTCGATTGTGCAATGCGTGATGATTCACAAATCAAGAGCCTGCCAAAATGGGGTTGGCTACTCATCATTTTATTTGTACAGATCATTGGTCCCATTGCATATCTGATCGCTGGACGAATACGTGGACCTCGCGGACCTAAAAAAGGTAAGAAGCGAATCCTTCCGCCAGATGATGATCCAGATTTTTTAAAAAATCTTTAAAGTCCCGAATACGTGTGCTTTCCGGTTCCCCAAATATTTACATAAACATAATTAAATAAGAAGGTTGAACCAGCCAAAATACAGAGCCAGGCAGCGCGCCGTCCCCGCCAACCAACTGTGACGCGAGCATGTAAATATGCAGCATAGGCAACCCACGTAATAAAAGCCCACGTCTCTTTTGGATCCCAACCCCAATAACGCCCCCAAGCGCTCTCTGCCCAAATGGCTCCAGCAATGACAGCAAAGGTCCATAAAGGAAAGACAAAGGCCACTAATCGATATGAGAGTTGATCGAGTACTTCAAGAGATGGCACGCGTTGTAACCAGATTGGACGTCCGCCACGAGATTCTCTGTAATCTAAATATAAATATGCGCCAGAAATAACATTTGCTAGAAGAAATACTCCTCCCGAAATGATGGCAGCAATCACGTGAATAACGAGCCACGTTGATTTAAGCGCCGGAACGAGCGGGGCGCTATCGCGATAGAGCAAAGTAATTGCAGTCCCTAATGTGAGGAGTACTGCAAGAGAGATAAAGAGGCCAAGCCAGCGCAGGTCATATTTGCGCAGAGCTACAAGATATGCGCCGGTGAATGCCAGCGCTCCAGTAATGGAAAACTCATACATATTGCCCCATGGCACATGTTGATTGGAGAGCCCGCGCGTAATTACTCCACCGAAGAGTAAGAGAAAACCTAAAATCATCATCGCTGTTGCAATTCGGGCCGCTTTTTCGGTGCGCTGATAATCCAGAGTCTTTACCAACAGATTTCCCTGAGTGGAATCGGCAGTTTCTGGAGAACGCACTGCAAATGCTGTTTCAAATGCATGAGCAAAAAATGAGAGAGCGAAAACACCCATCGCTGAATAAATAAAGTAGTTAGAGATATATGCCCACGTTACCTGCATTACTTAACTCCTTTCAGCGCCGATACCAGGGAATTAATTTCATCTTCCAGCCCAGAAACGCCATTTTTAGCAAGTCCTGCAACTTCCACGTTATCGCCCACTTGTCGAATCCAGATTCTTCTTCGTCGACCATACAATGATGAAAGTAATCCAAGCACTGCAACAATACCGCCCCACAGTGCATACGTCTTGCCGGGATCACGAACCACTTGCAGATTAACCCACGGTACAACTGTCTCTAATGTGATGGAGCCCTCAGAGTAAGTAAATGTCTCACCAGGTTTTACTGAACCTAAAGCAATTTGTTGCAACTTTTCGGTATCGAGACGATACACAGATTGTGGGATACCGCTATCAAGCCCTAAATCTCCCTGCCAAATAGAGAAGAGTAATTTTGGATCTAACAATTCTGGAAATGCTGAAACTGCACCTTGCGTAGATGTTCGCTGATACGTGGGCACAAAATTTCCCACGAAGCCAACTGCTGGAACTGCATCAGGAACTTTAATTGCTCCGATAGAACGTAAGTTGCCATCTTGTGGCAAGAATGGAACAGGGCCTTGCAGCGCAACATTTCCTACAGAATCGCGCACTGTCACTACTGGGCTATATCCATTAGCTTGTAAATACACCCGTGTATTTCCAAATGTGAGTGGTTGATTCACTTTAAGAATTTTCTTCGTGCTTACTCCATTTTCAGTCACGGTCACCCAAGCTTTGTAATCAAGGGGCATGTTGTTCTTGGGATCATAAGTTGCGTTAAATCTATCCAAGGAAATCTCAAAAGGTTGCAGAGATTTTTCGCTGGTGAGTTTTCCAAAAGAGAGCGTGTCATAGGTGGTTGCAACATTGATAAAGCGCTCCCCCACATTGATGATCGCTTCTCCGCGCATTCCAAAGAGAGCACCAAAGCTGACTCCTACGAGAATCAAAATTAATGAGAGATGGAAAAGTAGATTTCCTGTTTCACGTAAGAACCCTTTTTCAGCTGAAATGGCTCCACTTTCTTGCTTAATTCGAAACCTTCGTTGCTTAAGCCAAGTAAGTGCTACAGGCAGCGCATCAGTTTCAGATGTAAATTGATGATGAAACTCAAGACGCGATAAGTTGCGAGGCGTTGCTGGTGGCTCTGCTCGCATCGCTTTAAAGTGTTCTAGGCTGCGGGGAAGCACACAGCCAATGAGTGAGATAAAAAGAAGAATATAGATAGCGCTAAACCATGGTGAACCGTAAACATCAAAGAGATAGAACCGGTCATACCACTTGGCTAGATTTGGGTCGCTGGCATAAAGATCGCGAACCCCAATGGCATTTGTAATTCTCTGTGGAACGAGCGATCCTGGAATCGCAGCGATGCCTAACATCATCAAAAGAATCAAAGCTGTTCTCATGCTCGTTAATTGCCGCCACACATAACGGGCCATACCAACGGCACCTAGTTCGGGTATCTCAACTCTCTCCGACATTAAATCACCGGTACAAAATCTGTAATGACGGAACGCAGATCAATCATCAGTGAATTCCATAAGCCCGTGAGTTGAAGTACTCCAATCACAATGAGCAATATTCCGCCGAATTGGGAAATTTTTTCACCTCGGTTAAGTGCAAATTTTCTCAACTTTGCAGATTTATCAAAGAAGAGCCCAGTTGCGATAAATGGAAGTCCTAACCCAATGCAATATCCAAATGAGAGTATTGCTCCGCGAAGCGCACTTGATTCCTGAAAAGCGAGCGCTTGAACACTTGCTAAACCAGGGCCAATGCACGGTGTCCACCCAACTCCAAAGAGAAATCCCAGAAGTGGTGCACCTACTAAGCCACCCGTCGTTGCAATTTTCGGTCTTAGCTGTGGCATCAATGGAAATGCCCCCAAGAAAATTACTCCCATTAATACTGTAAATACTCCCAAGATTCGGGTAATCAGAACTTCATTTGTTGCGATTCGAGCGCCAAGGGACCCGAAGAGCGCACCATACATAATAAATAACAAGCTAAAGCCAAAGACAAAGAGAATTGAACCGAGAAAAACTTTTCC
>CAZGXO010000062.1:3927-5200 GCA_964529875.1 uncultured Candidatus Planktophila sp.
GGAAGAGTTTTCCCAAATCCAATCAGAAGCGAGTCATCGATGATTGTGGGATATGGAATTTGTCTAGATCGGGCAAAAGCTTCAGCATTCACAGGGTTATCGCGAGTGAGAATCCCAATAAATGCCACATCACTATATTTTTTTGAAAGCGCCGAGAGCGTAGGTTCTTCTGCACGGCACGGTGAGCACCACGATGCCCATACATTGACGACCGCTACTTTGCCCCCAGTGAATCTGTAATCAACTCCGCTCAACGTCATGCCCTTTAATTCAGGAGCTGGCTTCCGTTCGCCCGCCTTAATTTTAGTGACTGCGCCACTTCCAGCGATAAAACTCTCTTCGGCTTTACTGGTTCCACTTGTAGCGCAACCAGTGAGCAGAATGACTGATGAAATGATTGCTAGATACTTCTTCATCTTATTTCTTGGGGAGTAAATGACCGGCTGGTTCGGTATATGAGGTACCGACAATCATTCCTTCGTCATCAAAATGTATTCCGGTGACGGATGCGAGTGTGCACTGACGCTTACGTGGATCATGAATTAAACGACGACCTTCGATTGCGCTTCGCAATATCCAAATTGGTAGTTGGTGAGATACAACGATTGCATCTTTGCCATGTGCAGATTTTTTTGCATCAAAAACTGCAGCCAACATGCGAGATATTTGTTCTTCGTATGGTTCGCCCCATGATGGTTTCCAAGGGTTATAAAGATGTTTCCAAGCGCTTGGGTGTTTGAGAATTCCGTTGCCAAGCTCAAAAGATTTACCTTCAAATACATTGCCGGCTTCGATTAACCGATCATCGGTCTTAATCGCAATCTTGTGTGCTGCAGCAATCGGCGCAGCGGTCTCTTGTGCGCGCTGAAGTGGTGAGACATGAAGAGCGCCTAGCGGAATTGATTCCGACCATTTACCTAGCGCTTGCGCCATCTCTTGACCGCGTGAAGAAAGACGCCAACCTGGTTGTCTGCCGTAGAGAATTTTCTGCGGGTTCTCTACCTCACCATGGCGAATTACATAAACGGTTGATGTCACTTGCTAAGCATAAAGCGTCGCATTTACGTGCTCTTCGCTAGGGTAGTGACATGGCACTCACATCACCAAGAGCTGCCTTTTTCGATGTCGATAACACCCTCGTGAGAGGTTCCACTCTCTATTTCCTCGGCAGAGGTATGTACCAGCGAGGATTCTTCACTAAGGCTGATATCTCACGGTTCGTCGTTGCCAATATTCGTTTTCGCATGACCGGAACTGAGAAACAAGAAGTGAT
>CAZGXO010000062.1:5300-6359 GCA_964529875.1 uncultured Candidatus Planktophila sp.
GATTGTTATGGGTATTCCGATAGCCATAATGACATGCCACTCTTACAAGCAGTTGGAAATCCTTGTGCAATTAATCCTGATGCAGTTCTCCGTATACGAGCTCTTGCAGAAGGTTGGCCCATCCATGATTTTCGGCGAGCACGCTTTCTGAATCGATTGCTCGGACCTTTGGTCAGCCGGCTCGCGGCAATCGCTGCCCTGATATCTCCACGGCGATAAAAGCCGCACCATCACCAATTAGCGCAGCAACCTTGCAAGCGGCTATCGTTGGCAGGTTATGGAAATTCGCTCCTATGCCGACTATCTGCGCACACTCGATGATGCCGCGCTGATTTCCATATTTGAACATCGCCCTGATCTCATCACACCAGTACCTCCTGATATTGCAAGTTTGGCTGTCAGAGCATCTTCAGCTCCAAGTTTGGCAAGAGCAGTGGATACTCTTAATAAATGGCAATTACAGGTCCTAGAAGTTTGTGCAATTCTCAATGAGCCATTTACTGAAAAAGAAGTAGTTTCACTTACGCATAAATCAGCGATTTTTGTCATTAAAACTTTGATTGATCGAGGTTTGCTCTATCACGAGAAGGATGGCTTACGAACTCCACATACTCTGAAAGAAGTTCTCGGAAATGAAATTGCCGGACTTGGCCCAACTTCGCTTGCGCCATTGAAATTGAAGAAACTAGATGAAGTACCAAGCGCTTCTCAAAAAGTCCTGGATGCCATGGTGTGGGGGCCTCCACGTGGCACCGTCAGTGATATCAAAAAGCCCAGCGCAGGAGTTGCCTGGCTACTTGAACACGGATTTCTCGTACCTTTTAATCAACAGACTGTGGTCATGCCACGCGAAGTTGCTATCTATTTACGGGGCAATCAAGTTCACAAAGAATTAGAAATTACTCAACCGAAAATTTCTGGCAATAATGTAAAAGATAGTGAACGAGCTGCAATCGCAAATATCTCTACATTCTTACGCTGGACCGAAGATGTACTTAATTATTGGGCGCAGGAACCTGCATCTGCACTTCGCTCCGGAGGGCTCGGAATTCGAGAGCT
>CAZGXO010000063.1:0-6017 GCA_964529875.1 uncultured Candidatus Planktophila sp.
ATGTATGAAGAGTGCATCGCGACTTCTCGCCTTGAACTGCACCACATTCCAGCCCAAGGTTTGATTTCTCTCTTTGAGGAGAAGAGAGATGAGCTCGCAATTGCTGGACGGGGATTGAAGAATCCACACCGAAATTTGTTGGATAATCCTGGTCCGCTTGCCTGGCGGGTACCTCAAGTAAAAGCAGATGAATCAGTGAATAAGTGGTTTGTGCGTTTTATAGTGCTAAGAGAGAGCCAGGAGATTATTGGAAGTACTAGTTTTCATAATCCACCAAATGACAATGGCATGATTGAAATTGGCATAGGGATTGAGGAAGCATTCTGGAATCAGGGATATGGCAAAGAAGCGCTCCAAGGAATGTGGAATTGGGTGATACAGCAACCTGGAGTGAAAACTCTGCGCTACACGGTAAGTCCAGAAAATGCTGCCTCCATAAAAGTTATCGAACACTTTGGATTTACCTATCAAGGGCAACAGATGGATGAGATTGATGGCCCAGAAAACATCTATGAAATGACAGCGGTAGAGTTTTCCCGTCGCTGGGGAGGCCCACATGACCGATGATTTTGACGCCATTCTTGGTGAATTCGATGACGAACTTGATTTAACTTTGTATGCCGATGCAGCAGAACTTGCTGAAGAAGTTACTGTGCAAATATTGGCAGCTGTTGAAAAGGGTTTAAAGGTGAAGAGCCAATTTCACCTTGTACTCACTGGCGGCACTTTAGGAGTGCAAATTTCAGAGGCGCTGGTCAATGAATGTAACGCCGATCTTGATGCCTTTAAAGGTTTACACATTTGGTGGAGTGATGAGCGATTTGTTCCGGCAGATAGCGTAGAGCGCAATGCCTTTCCTTGGCATGGCACCGTCAAAAATAAAAATGTGATGGTCCATGAAGTCTTGGCAAGTGATGTGGCACAAACATTAGAAGAAGCAGTCAGCGATTATGAATTAGCGCTTGAAAATGTTGATCTTGACCTTAATATCTTGGGCCTTGGACCTGATGGACATGTGGCTTCGCTCTTTCCGGGTCAGACAAATGTTGATGATCAACGAACCATCATTGCAATCAAAGACTCACCTAAGCCGCCTGCAGAGCGCGTTACCTTTACGATGCAGATGATTAATCGTGCACAAGAAGTATGGATTGTTGCAGCTGGAGAAGGAAAAGCAGAAGCAGTGACAAAAATAATTGAAGGTGATTTATCTGTTCCTGCAAGTTATGTTCGGGGAAGTTCTCATACACGACTTATTGTTGACACCGAAGCCTTTTTCTCCGAATAAATACGGAGAGATTTTCCTTAAATTTAGACTCTCCACACGTAATCAGATAGAATTACCACTTCTCTGCTCCGAATTTTCCAGCGAAAAGGTATTGAGATGGCCACCACTAATTTCGGCATGATCGGACTTGGCCGAATGGGCGCCAATATTGTGCGCCGGCTTGCTCGGCATAACATTTCTGCAGTGGTCTTTGATGTCAATCAAAGCGCTGTAAAAGAGCTAGAAAGAGAAGGCGCTACCGGCTCACTTGATCTTGCGGATTTTGTCGCAAAAATTCCTGCTCCGCGCACGGTGTGGATTATGGTGCCAGCTGCTGTTACGGATGCAACGATTGCAGATGTAGCTAAGCATTTAACTTCTGGTGACACTGTTATTGATGGCGGAAATAGTTACTATAAAAATGATGTGAAAAATGCCGAACTTCTAAAAGAACGTGGCATCAATTTTGTGGATGTGGGTACTTCAGGTGGGGTCTACGGATTAGAGCGTGGCTACTCGCTGATGATTGGTGGCGAGAAAAACGTCGTTGCACAGTTAGATCCAATTTTTAAAGCGCTGGCCCCTGGAGTTGAATCTGCAGAGCGCACACCCGGTCGCACGGGTGCACCTGCGCAAGCAGAATACGGATACCTGCATTGTGGTCCTGTTGGTGCAGGACATTTTGTGAAGATGATTCATAACGGCATTGAGTACGGAATGATGGCGGCATTTGCTGAAGGGTTAGCAATTTTTGAAGCAGCTGATCAGATGAACCCTGCTTATCAATTAGATATTCCAGCAATTACCGAAGTCTGGCGCCGTGGCAGCGTTGTTTCATCGTGGCTCCTTGATCTCACAGCTCAAGCTCTCGAAGAATCACCAGAACTACAAGAGTATTCAACCCAAGTGAGTGATAGCGGTGAAGGTCGCTGGACGGTACAAGCAGCCATAGAAGCTGGAATCCCTGCACATGTTTTGAGCGCATCGCTCTATGCTCGTTTTGCCTCCAGAAATAATGATGAGTTTGCAAACCGAGTCTTAAGCGCCATGCGCTATAAATTCGGTGGACATAATGAAAAGCCCCAGGCAGGTAATCAATGAAAGCTGATGCACTTGTTTTATTTGGTGCAACAGGAGACCTCTCTAAGAAAAAGCTCTTTCCCGCTCTCTATGATTTAGAGGATTTAGGCGAGCTTGATGTACATATTGTTGGGGTTGCATCTTCACGGTGGACACAAGATGATTTCAAAAAGCATATTGAAGAGTCGGTGCGATCACGCAAGTCAGACCCCAATGAAGCGGCTCTCACAAAGCTCATTAATCAGACTGAATTAATCGTAGGAGATTATGCCGATCCACAGACTTTTGTGGCTCTCGCTGAGGCAATAAAAGATTTCAAACTTCCGGTGATCTATCTAGCGATTGCACCTGAACACTTTGCCAAAATCACAGAATCACTTGCCATGGTGGGCATTACTCGAAGAGCTCGAGTGGTAGTCGAAAAACCATTTGGTCGAGATTTGGCAAGCGCCAAAGCTCTTGATGCAGAATTAAAGAAGATCCTTCCAGAAGAGCAGATTTATCGTATTGATCATTATCTGGGCAAAGAGGCGGTTGAAGATCTTCTGGTCTTTCGTTTTGCTAATACGCTCTTTGAGCCAGTCTGGAATCGAAATTATGTTTCAAATATTCAAATTACTATGGCAGAGAATTTTGGCATTGATGGGCGAGGCACTTTTTATGATGGCGTAGGTGCAACCCGCGATGTACTTCAAAACCATATTTTGCAGGTACTGACCATGCTTACGATGGAACCTCCTATCGATATGGGTTCTGAAGCGATGCAAAATGAGAAGATTAAAGTTCTTTCAGCAATTCGCGATATTAAGAAAAGCGATGTTGTTCGTGGGCAATATGCAGGCTATCGCGAAGAAAAGGGCGTAGCTGCAGATTCAGATACTGAAACTTTTGTTGCCATGAAGGTATTTATCGATAACTGGCGATGGGCAGGAGTTCCCATCTATTTACGCACAGGTAAGAAGCTGACAGAAACAGTGCTTGAAGTAATTGTGGAATTTAATCAGCCGCCACGTGCGCTCTTTGGTCACTCACCAGCTAATCAGGTGCGTTTTAGATTAGGTGCTAAAGATGGTGTTGATATCTCATTGCAAGCAAAGAAACCTGGCACCAAACTAGTAACAGAAACAGTTGATTTATCAGTTGAATTTGTCGCTGAATTTGGCGATCGGCAAGGGCCATATGAAAGGTTGTTGCGCGCTGCCATGTTGGGAGATCACTTTAGATTTACACGTATTGATGCGGTCTTGCATTCGTGGCAAATCTTGGAAGATTTATTACATAACCCGCACCCCGTAGAAAGTTATGAACCAGGAAGTTGGGGGCCAGTTGCGGCTCAACATTTAGTGCCTGGTGGTTGGGCGCCTGTTGGCTCTGAGGCAGAGAAGTTAAAGAATTTAAAGAGTTAATCTCGAGCTTGGCCGGATTTATGGCTATAGCGGGCGAGAAATTCATCTTTGAAGTCATAAAAAGTTCCGTCGGAGATTGACTCGCGGATTTGGTCTACCAACCTGACGATAAATCTTTCATTATGGATTGTGGCCAAAGTTCCGGCGAGCATCTCTTTGCCGCGGAATAAGTGGCAGAGATATGCGCGGGTGTAATTCTTACAGGTGTAGCAATCGCAGCTTTCATCAATCGGTGTGAAATCGCGGATATAGGGTTGATTAGAGATATTAAAGCGTCCATCCATCGTATAAACCGAGCTTGTGCGCGCAATGCGGGACGCTAAAACACAATCAAAGGTATCAACGCCATTTTCAATAGCGATAAAGAAATCTTCGGGCGCTCCAATTCCCAGCAAATGTTTTGGTTTCTCCTGTGGCAAGGTGGAATTAACCCAGCCAACAATGGTGCCAAGTGAATCCTTATCGAGTGCACCGCCAATTCCAAAGCCATCAAATGAAATACCCGACGATGTGAGTGCGCCTAATTCACTCGCTGCCTTCTTGCGCAGATCTTCATATTGGGCGCCTTGGATGACTCCGTAGAGCGCTTGATAAGGCTTATGTGAGCGAGATTCGGTCAGGCGAGCATGTTCATCAAGGCAGCGAATAGCCCAGTCATAAGTTCTTTGTAGGGCAATTTCTTGATAGCCACGAGTGTTATGCAATGTGGTGCACTCATCAAAGGCAAACATGATGTCAGCGCCTAATTGATGTTGAATCTGCATGGAAATCTCTGCAGTAAAACGATGCATAGATCCATCAAGATGGCTCTTGAAAGTAACTCCTTCATCATCGACATGTGCTAGGCGCTCTTTATTATGAGCAATTACTTGGTCAGATCGGAAAGTCTCGGCATCCATCGCCAATACTTTTTTAAATCCAACGCCAAGTGAGAGCACTTGAAAACCACCGCTATCGGTAAAAGTTGGTTTATCCCAATTCATAAATCTACCCAAGCCGCCAGCTTCATCGAGAACATCTGGGCCTGGCTGCAGATAGAGGTGATAAGCATTTGCCAAAAGCGCCTGTGCACCTAAATCTGCCATCGCTTCAGGCAGAACAGTCTTTACATTTGCTTTGGTACCTACTGGAATAAAAGCCGGTGTCTGAATTTCTCCGTGAGGAGTAGAAATTGTGCCGACTCGAGCTAATCCAGTATCAGGTGCATGCGAAATCTGAAAAGAGAATCCCGAAGGTGCGCTCGCTGACGACATATCGCATATTGTGGCAGAGTTATAGACTGCGCAGATGCCGCAATTTAAACTGAAAGATGGCCGTGAATTAGAGATTCTCGATAATGGGATTAATTCAGATCGTGCGTTAGTTTTTCATCACGGGACTCCCGGCCATGCAACGACCTGGCTTACCTGGCTTGATACAGCGGCTGCAGCTGGAATACGTGCACTTTCCTATAGCCGTCCTGGATATGGAACAAGTGATCGCAATCCTGGAAGAAGTGTCATCAGCATTAATAGTGATATCGCACAGGTACTGGATGCAAAAGGCATAAATTCTTTTATCTCCATAGGGTGGTCTGGCGGCGGCCCACATTGCATTGCCAACACCTTTGATGCGCGAAATCGTGGCGCAATTTCACTTGCTGGAGTTGGCGCATATGGTGTGAGTGATCTTGATTTTCTCGAAGGTATGGGGCCAGAAAATCATGATGAATTTGGGGCAGCGCTTAAAGGTGAAGCCGTCATTACTCAGTGGATGATCGATAACGCTGCACCCATGAAAAGCGTTACAGGAGATGATATTCGCGAAGCATTTGGTGGGCTGATTGGTGATGCTGATAAAGCAGTACTGGAAGGTGCAACTGCCGAAGATATGGCTTCGTCTATGCGCAGCGGTTTAGCTGTGAGTTTTGATGGATGGATTGATGATGATCTAGTTTTTATTAAGCATTGGGGATTTGAGCTTTCGGAAATTAGCAAGCCCGTATTTTTGTGGCAAGGAGATCAAGATTTCATGGTGCCACATTCACATTCATATTGGTTGGAAAAACATATCCCCACCGCTCAATTGCGTTTTATTCCAGGGCATGGCCATATTTCACTCGGTGTGACGTATAAGCCAGAGATCATGAAACAGGCCAAGGAGCTTTTGGGATAAATGCTTTTTACAGAATTTCTTCCGCTGCTTAACCCGCAATCGAGGAAGATCATTATCGGCATCTGCCTCAATGCCATTGGCGGCGGCATGACTCTCTCGCTCTTGCTTGT
>CAZGXO010000064.1:0-3794 GCA_964529875.1 uncultured Candidatus Planktophila sp.
TTGGGATTCATCCCAGCCATATCTGCCCAGACCAATACTTGGGCATCACACGATGCGCCGGCGCCAATCCCAATCGTTGGAATTTCAAGCGCGGCAGTAATGCGCGCTGCTAATTCAGCGGGTACTAACTCAAGGACTATGGCAAAGGCGCCTGCCTTTTGGAGGGCGAGCGCCGCCTCAACGATGGCATCTCCATCGGTGCGACCTTGCACCCTGTAACCACCTAATTGATGGAGCGATTGTGGAGTAAGGCCAAGATGGCCCATTACAGGAATTCCTGACGAAGTTAACTTTTCAACAGTTGCTATATGTGCGCCTTCTAATTTCACCGCCATCGCGCCCGCTTCTTTAAAGAAGCGAGTTGAAGTAGCGAGCGCTTGTTCTGGTGACGTTTCATAAGAGCCAAAGGGCAGATCGGCAACGACCAACGCCCGCTGTGAGCCGCGCACGACGGCACGGGTCAACATCACCATCTCATCAACTGTGACGGGGATGGTGTTCTCTTCCCCGAGAAAATTATTTCCGGCGCTATCGCCAACGAGTAGTACTGGAATTCCGGCTTCATCAAAGATGGCGGCAGTTAATTGTTCATAGCTTGTCAGCATCGCCCATTTTTCGCCCCGCTCTTTTGCAGCGCGCAAATCCAGAATCGTGACGCGACGATGCTGCGCGCCACCATAGAGAGTGGTTGTTGCCATTGTGATCTCCTGCCTCGAAGCCTGATGAGAGGTCCCCGGGTCGAGATAATCGTACTCCCGATAGACAAGACGGCGATAACCTTGAACTATGAAGCTGCGGCTGGCACTTGCTCAGATCAACCCAACAGTGGGAGATCTCGTTGGTAACTCTGCCCTCATTACGCAATCAGTATCGCAAGCACTTGATGCAGGTGCGCATCTGGTGGTCTTTCCGGAAATGGTGCTCACCGGTTATCCCGTTGAGGATTTAGCGTTGCGCCCTTCCTTTCAAGCAGCAAGTAAAGAGGCGCTGGCGCAATTAGCCCGCACCATCAATCCAGGCATTGTTGCCATCGTTGGTTATCTCGATCAGGTTGCGGGAAGTGATGGCGCGAAGAAGCCGCAGAATAAAGTTGCGGTGATTGCAGGTGGCACCGTCAAAGCAAGTTATGCAAAATGCCATCTACCAAATTACGGAGTCTTCGATGAATTTCGTAATTTTCAAGCTGGGAATGAAACCCTTGTAGTGCGCATCCATGGAGTCGATGTGGGCATCGCTATCTGTGAGGATTTATGGATCGATGGCGGCATAACCCAAGCACTGGCAGCGCGTAAACCGGGTCTCGTGGTAGTTCCCAATGGTTCGCCCTATGAACGCAATAAAGATGATGTGCGCCTCTCACTTGTCACTCAACGGGCGCGCGAAGCACAGGCGCCATTGGTCTATGTCAATATGACAGGTGGCCAAGATGATTTGGTCTTTGATGGCGACAGCATTGTGGTGGCAGCCGACGGTTCAGTGATTGCGCGCGCCCCACAATTTGAAGATGGCGTCATGCTGGTTGATGTCGAATCTGCAACTCACACCTCAACTCCGGATGTTGTGATTTCAGAGGATGAAGTTCACCTAGATCGCACACTGGTTCCGGGAATTGCGCAGCGGTTAAGCGATGAAGAAGAAGTATGGAACGCAATCGTTGTGGGGCTCCGTGATTATGTGGCCAAGAATGGATTCCAATCAGTTCTTATTGGACTTTCTGGTGGAATTGACTCCGCTCTCGTTGCAGCGCTTGCGTGTGATGCACTGGGTCCAGACCGTGTGCATGGCATCGGCATGCCCAGCAAATATTCATCAGAACATTCACTCAGCGATGCCCATCAATTAGCGGCCAATACTGGCCTTGGGTTCCGCGTGATTCCTATTGAGAAAATGGTGGATGCCTATGTTTCTCAGTTAGAGCTGACAGGGCTAGCTGAAGAGAATGTGCAGGCCCGAGTTCGCGGCACCACCTTGATGGGTCTTTCTAATCAATGGGGCCACTTAGTGTTAGCAACCGGTAATAAATCAGAGCTGGCATGTGGCTATTCCACACTGTATGGCGATGCAGTGGGTGGATACGCGCCGATCAAAGATATTTATAAGACCGATGTCTGGGCGCTCGCCCGTTGGCGAAATCGCGTTGCCCGTGAAGCAGGAGAAGTGCCACCGATTCCAGAGAATTCAATTACTAAAGAGCCATCTGCAGAATTACGCCCTGATCAAAAAGATTCTGATTCACTCCCTGAATATGAAATTTTAGATCAGGTGTTAAAGGCTTATGTCGATGATGATTTAGGGCGAGAGGCGTTGATTGCTGCAGGTTTTGATAAAGAGTTGGTGATGCGGGTTATTGGTCTTGTGGATCGCGCCGAGTACAAGCGCCGCCAATATCCGCCTGGAACAAAGGTTTCTAAGCGCGCCTTTGGCAAAGATCGCCGCCTGCCGATGACATCAAGGTGGCGCGAAAGCTAGTTTTGTAACACTGCCGTAACTTCGATTTGGCACGATGCACTCATGTCCCCACAGAGTGAAAATATGAGTAAGCAGCAAGAGTTTGTACTTCGCACTATTGAAGAGCGCGATATTCGTTTTATTAGACTCTGGTTTACCGACATTCTGGGAACTCTTAAATCTGTTGCGATTGCACCTGCTGAATTAGAGAATGCCTTTGAAGAAGGCATCGGTTTTGATGGTTCTGCCATCGAAGGATTTGCCCGCGAACTCGAATCAGATATGTTGGCTAAACCAGATCCAGCAACATTTACTATCTTGCCGTGGCGCGCTGAAGCGCAAGGTGCAGCACGTATGTTCTGCGATATCACTTTGCCTAATGGCCAACCTTCACCCGCAGATCCACGCAATGTGTTACGTCGTATTTTGGAAAAAGCAGCCGGCATGGGTTACACCTGTTACACCCACCCAGAGATTGAATTCTTTCTCTTTAAATCTCAACCAGAAAAAGGTGTGGCACCAGTACCGGTTGATCAAGGTGGCTATTTCGATCACACACCTGCAGTTGTGGGCCATGATTTTCGCCGCCAAGCAATTACTTTGTTGGAAGCGATGGGCGTCTCTGTTGAATTTAGCCATCACGAAGGCGCACCTGGCCAACAAGAGATTGATCTGCGCTACGCCGATGCCTTAAGTACTGCCGATAACATCATGACCTTCCGCCATGTCATTAAGGAAGTGGCGCTGAATCAAGGATTCTATGCATCCTTTATGCCAAAACCATTTACAGATCATCCAGGTTCTGGAATGCATACCCACTTATCTCTCTTTGCTGGTGAGAAAAATGCCTTCTTTGATGCCAGCGCTGAACTCAACTTGTCGCAGATTGGTCGCCAATTTATCGCCGGTATCTTGAAGCACGCAGCTGAGATCACCGCTGTTACCAATCAATGGGTGAATTCTTATAAGCGCCTCCAAGGTGGCGGGGAAGCGCCATCCATTATCAACTGGGGCCATAACGATCGCGGCGCCTTGGTGCGCATTCCGATGTATAAACCGCAGAAAGAGAATTCAACGCGTATCGAATTCCGCTCTCCAGATTCGGCGTGCAATCCCTATCTTGCCTATGCCGTTACTGTGGCAGCAGGTTTAAAGGGAATTGAGAACGAATACACGCTCGCACCATCTAATAATTCGCAGCTACTTCCTTCTAATCTGGAAGAAGCAATTACCGTGATGGAAAAGAGCGAGCTGGTACAGAACACCCTTGGTGAGCATGTCTTTGAATACTTCTTACGTAATAAGCGCGCTGAATGGCAGGACTATCGCCGTCAGGTGAGCGCCTA
>CAZGXO010000064.1:3894-5726 GCA_964529875.1 uncultured Candidatus Planktophila sp.
TATGAAACTCCGCGGACTCCTCCTTATCCGCCGTAGCGAGGCCTAATCGACCGGTCTCCTCGCTGCGGAGTTTGGTGTTGCCGGTTAACACTCTCGGCCAACCAAACTAATTAGGAGAAAAAAATGAACTTCCCAGAGCAGAACACTTCATCGATGCCTGTGCATCGATACTCATCATTTATTCCCGTTGATTTAACGGATCGCACCTGGCCCAATAAGAAGATGGCCAAAGCGCCGAAGTGGTGCTCTGTTGATCTGCGCGATGGCAATCAAGCGCTGATTGACCCCATGGATACTCCGCGCAAGCTGGCGATGTTTAAGTTGCTCGTTGCCATGGGTTATAAAGAGATTGAGGTGGGATTCCCTTCTGCCTCACAGACCGACTTTGATTTTGTCCGCAAGATTATTGATGAGAAGTTGATTCCTGACGATGTGATTATTCAAGTGCTTACCCAGGCGCGCGAACCACTGATCCGTCGCACGTATGAAGCAATCAAAGGCGCCAAGCAGGCGATCGTGCACCTGTATAACTCCACCTCCACTTTGCAGCGCCGGGTTGTCTTTGGCCTTGATAAAGATGGCATTAAGAAGATTGCAACAGATGGAGCCAAGCTCTGCCTTGATTTAGTCGATACCGTGCCCGAAACCAAGGTCTCCTTTGAATATTCACCTGAGTCCTATACCGGAACCGAATTGGAATTTGCTGCAGAAGTATGTAACGCAGTCAATGATATTTGGAAGCCAACTCCGCAATGGAAGACCATTATGAACTTACCGGCAACAGTTGAGATGGCAACGCCAAATATCTATGCCGACTCCATCGAGTGGATGTGTCGCAACCTGAATAATCGCGAAAACGTGATTGTCTCGCTACATCCCCACAATGATCGCGGAACAGGAGTTGCCGCAGCAGAACTTGGATATTTAGCAGGGGCGGACAGAATCGAAGGAACGCTCTTTGGTAATGGCGAGCGCACTGGCAATGTCTGTTTAGTAACGCTTGGACTTAACTTGCTCTCACATGGCATTGATCCCCGTATCGATTTCAGCGATATCGATGAAATCCGGCGCACTGTGGAATATGCCAATCAATTACGCGTTCCCGAGCGCCATCCTTATGGAGGCGATTTAGTCTTCACCGCATTCTCTGGTTCTCACCAAGATGCCATTAAGAAAGGCTTTGAACATTTAGAGCGCGATGCCAAAGCTGCAGGTAAGACAGTTGATCAATTTACCTGGGCAGTTCCATATCTACCGATTGATCCAAAAGATATTGGCCGCTCCTACGAAGCAGTGATTCGTGTGAATTCGCAGTCAGGTAAGGGTGGAGTTGCTTATCTGATGAAGAATGAACATAGCCTTGATCTACCACGTCGCCATCAGATTGAACTCTCCAAAATTGTGCAGGCAAAGACTGATAGCGAAGGTGGCGAAGTAACTCCAGAAGAACTCTGGGCCATCTTTGAAGATGAGTATCTACCCACAGAATCTGCGCCATGGGGACGTTTTCGTTTGAAGGGAATGTCCCAAAGTTCTGTGATGGGAGAAGATGTGCAGCTTTCGGTCAAGATGACAGATCGCGGCGACACCGTTGAATTATCCGGAACCGGAAATGGTCCGATTGCTGCCTTCTGCCACATTCTGCAAAATTATGGAGTCGATGTGCGGGTTCTAGATTTCCACGAACATGCGCTCTCGTCAGGTGGCGATGCATCAGCTGCTGCATATCTTGAGTGTTCCATCAATGGCGATGTCTATTGGGGAGTCGGTATCGATCCCAATACAACGACTGCATCGTTGAAAGCGGTCGTGTCGGCAATCAATCGCGCAAT
>CAZGXO010000065.1:0-4322 GCA_964529875.1 uncultured Candidatus Planktophila sp.
CTGCTTTTACTTCTGCGTTAATCGCGCGCGCAACTTCATCGCGTGGCAGAAGTTCTGGTGGGCGACGGTTGTTATTTTGATCTTTATACCAACGATCTGCTTCGGCTTCGTTATCAGCATATTTATCTTTGAAAACTTCAGGTATGTAATTGAACATAAAGCGCTTACCTTCGCTATTGGTAAGAACGCCACCATCACCGCGAACAGATTCAGTAACAAGGATTCCACGAACTGATGGCGGCCAAACCATGCCAGTTGGGTGGAACTGTACAAATTCCATATCAACGAGAGCTGATCCCGCCTTCAAAGCAAGTGCATGGCCGTCGCCAGTGCCTTCCCATGAATTAGAAGTAATCTTGAAAGATTTTCCAATTCCACCGGTTGCAAGAACAACAGCGGGAGCTTCGAAGAGAACTTCGTTGCCGGTTTCGCGCCAATATCCGTAGCACCCTGCAACTTTATTTCCATCTTTGATAATTTCGGTGATGGTTAATTCCGCAAAAACCTTAAGATATTTCTCGGCGTCGCCATGTTCTTTGGCATCTTTTTGTTGCATTGCAACAATCTTCTGTTGCATAGTACGAATTAATTCCAAACCAGTACGATCGCCAACGTGAGCTAGACGTGGATATTCGTGGCCACCAAAGTTACGTTGTGAGATGCGGCCATCTTTAGTGCGATCAAAGAGCGCGCCCCATGTTTCTAGTTCCCAAATACGATCTGGTGATTCTTTCGCGTGAAGTTCTGCCATGCGCCAGTTGTTGAGGAATTTTCCGCCGCGCATTGTGTCGCGGAAGTGAACTTTCCATCCGTCGTTCTCATTGACGTTACCCATTGCTGCAGCTGCTCCACCTTCAGCCATGACTGTGTGAGCTTTGCCAAAGAGTGATTTACAAATAATCGCAACGCGCAGACCTGCTTGGCGCGCTTCTACTGCGGCGCGAAGACCAGCTCCGCCGGCACCGATAACAACTACATCGAATCGATAGCGATCGAATTTAATCTCGTTATTAGCCATGGATTCGTCCTAGAAGAAGTAGTAATTCGTAATAGTTCCGGATGCGACAAGGCGTACATAAAAATCAGTGAGCGCAACGCCAAATAGTGAGATCCAAGCAAAAACTGGATGGCGATGATTGAGCTCTGAAACTACAGTCCAGAGTTTGTAGCGAATTGGGTGCTTGGAGAAATGCTTCAAACGTCCACCTACAGTGTGTCTACATGTGTGGCATGAAGCTGAGTAGAGCCACAACAAGGTTGCGTTTGCAATCAAAACTAAAGTTCCAACGCTCATATGCCCCCACTGCCCTTCAGGGTTTTTGAAAGCGATGATTGCGTCGTAGGTAAGGATGATGTTGAAAATCAATCCTGCGTAGAAGAACCAACGATGTCCGTTCTGCAAAATCAATGGTGCGCGTGTTTCGCCAGTGTATGTGGAATGTGGTTCGGCAACAGCACAAGCTGGTGGCGACATCCAGAAAGAGCGGTAATAAGCCTTGCGATAGTAATAACAGGTTAAACGGAAACCAAGCGGGAAAATCAAAATGAAAAGTGCTGGAGAGATAATCATTCCGAACAGCGAGATTGTGCCAATCGGAGTTCCGAAATGTGTTGAGCCTTCTACACATGCTGTCGAAAGACATGGAGAGTAAAAAGGTGAAATGAGAGGTTCAGCAAAATAATACTTCTTCTCAAATGCGCGGAAGGTTGCGTAGATGATGAAGGAAACTAAAACTAAAACTGTGATGAGTGGTTGGAGCCACCAGCGATCTGTTCGAAGCGTGCGCTGCTTTATTGCTGCTCTGGTTGCAGAGAAAACTCCTGTGGCCACGCAACGCCTCCTTCTCGCAACATTCAATCGGAATGGCTGAAACTTAGGCTTAATTTTCCTAGTGGTTATCTGGAGTTTCTAGGCGAACTCTTATGAAATCGCACACAGGCTTGAAGGTTACGAGCGGAGGGCGTGGGATTTGAACCCACGAAGGTTTCCCTTGCCGGTTTTCAAGACCGGTGCACTAGGCCACTATGCGAGCCCTCCGTGGGAGAACTTACCTTTACTTGGAGGGGTCTTCAAAATCCAAACTTGATAACGCGGGCTTGAGATGAATACGAAAGCGCACTGATGCCATTTGAATCGCAACAATCACTATTGCAGAAATTGCAACTGAGATATTGAGATTGAGTGAAGTGTTATTAAGAACTATAAAGAGAGTTGCTCCTATCGCAGAAGCAGTTGCATATAGTGGGCCGCCAGTAAAAATTTGTGGCGTGATTCTGCAGACCACATCACGTAGAACTCCACCACCAACTGCAGTAATGACTCCTAACAAGATCGCTACAAGATCAGATGTGAGATTAATAGTTGCTTTATAAGTTCCTGCGATTGCAAAGAGCGCCATGGCTGCTGAATCTAAGAAGACAACTGCATTGACTGCGCGCTTAAACCATCGCCCGATGATGAGCGCAGTCACAACCGCAGCAACTGCAGTGAGAATGTACTTATCTTGCATTGCGGCAGGCCGGCCAACAGCAAGAAGTAAATCACGGAGAATTCCACCGCCCAGTCCGGTAAGAATTGCTACCGCAATAACTCCGACGAGATCGAATCGTTTATAGAAGATTGCAAAGAGAGCGCCTTGTAGCGCACCAATACCAACGGTGAGCAAATCAAGCCAGAGTGGAACCGCAACGTTTGTCATGCTGGAAGCTCCAACAGCTTTTCAATTTCGATAGCAACACCATCTTCTTGATGTGGAGCGGCAAGAAACTTCGCGTGTTTATGACCATCGGGATGGCCATCCGACATTGCCCATGAACGTCCCGCCCACGCCAGCATTGTGAAATCGTTGGGATTATCACCGAATGCAACCGATTGTTCTGCGCTAATTCCATGGCGTTGTGCCAACTTTGCAAGTGTGGAGCCTTTTGATATTCCTAGTGCGTTTATCTCTAATAGCGAATCATGGAGATTGGAGTGTGTCACTGTGGCAACTCCTTCCAATTCACGGATCGCAATCTCAAGCATCTCATCTGAGGTGAGTTCTTGATTAGAGCAACGCGCCAAGATTTTTAACGCTGGGCCATTCATTACTTCTGTGATGTCGTGAACACCGACATTATCTAGACCGACATCCCAACGCGGAATATAGGCCTTCTCGCGATGGAAATAACCGTGCGCTTCTACTGAGAATGAAATGTTGGGAATGGCTTGGCGCAAGAGATTGACGGTTTTAATCTGGTTTTCAACGGGCATCAACCAATCTTCTAAAACTTTTTGATTGTGAATGTCGTAGTACAGCGCACCATTACCAAGAATGCTCTTTCCAAACGGAAAAGTTTCTGCAATTTCAACCATCCATCGCGGAGGACGGCCTGTGACATAGAAGATTTCAATACCGAGGTTATGGGCTGCTGTGAATGCTGCCTTGGTTCGTTCTGAGATCTTTCCGTAATGCGGAACGATTGTTCCGTCGAGATCTGTGGCAATTAATTTTGGACGTTTTGCTAAATCGCTCAATTGTTCACCGGAAGAAAGCGATCTGTACCTAAATAAGGTTGGAGCGCTTGTGGAACTTTTACTGAACCATCAGCTTGTTGATGATTTTCTAGAATCGAAACAATCATTCGTGGGATTGCGACCAACGTTCCATTAAGTGTTGCGACTGGAGTTGTCCCATTTTCGCCACGGATGCGGACATTGAGCCTACGTGCTTGGAATTCACTGCAATTAGAAGTACTGGTGACTTCGCGATAAGCGTTTTGGGTCGGAATCCAAGCTTCGCAATCAAATTTGCGATTAGCGCTAGAGCCAAGATCACCTGTCGCCACATCAATGACGCGATAAGGAATTTCCATTGCGTTGAGGAAATCTTTCTCCCACGCAAGTAAGCGTTTATGTTCTTCGGCTGCATCTTCCGGCGCACAGAAAGAGAACATCTCAACTTTTTCAAATTGGTGGACCCGAATAATTCCACGGGTATCTTTTCCGTACGAACCAGCTTCACGCCTAAAGCATGGGGAATATCCGCTGTAACGAAGCGGTAGAGATTTTGCATCCAAGATTTCATCCATGTGATACGCCGCAAGAGGAACTTCGCTGGTTCCAACTAAATAAAAATCATCTTCTTTTAGATGAAAGACGTTTTCGGCAGCTTGTCCTAAAAATCCAGTTCCTTCCATCGCTGCAGGCTTAACTAATACTGGTGGAATAACGGGTATGAAACCTGCTTTTGTCGCCATGGAGATTGCGTAATTGACGAGCGCTAACTCAAGAAGAGCGCCGACTCCGGTGAGGTAATAAAAACGAGCGCCAGAAACTTTTG
>CAZGXO010000065.1:4422-5651 GCA_964529875.1 uncultured Candidatus Planktophila sp.
TCAAGAAGAGCGCCGACTCCGGTGAGGTAATAAAAACGAGCGCCAGAAACTTTTGCACCGCGTTCGGTGTCGATGGCGCCAAGAATTTTCCCTAGCTCAACATGATCCTTGGGTTCAAAATCAAATTTTCGTGGGGTTCCGATTTCTTCAATAACTTTGAAATCTGCTTCTCCACCGACCGGAGCGGCGGTATCTACCAGATTGGAAATATCCATCGCTATCTTTTTGAAATCTGCTTCGGTCGAATTCTTCTTTGCTTCTGCTTCTTTGACTGATGCAGATAGAGTTTTTGCTTTCTCTAAAAGAGCGTTCTTTTCGTCTCCCTTGGCACCGCCAACAGATTTAGAGAGGGCGTTCTGTTCTGCACGTAGCGCTTCAAATTCCACAATTGCATTGCGGCGCAGCTCATCAGCATTAAGAGCTTTATCGACCAATGTGACATCTTCGCCGCGCGCTTTTTGTGAAGCGCGAACCAGATCGGGATTTTCCCGAAGCACCTTCACATCAATCATTTAAATCTTCTTTCCGGCGCGGACAGCTGCGAGCCAGATATCTGCTTCGATAAAAGAAGCGTCCGCTGTTGCAACTGTTGTTGTGGGCGCAACTTTATCGGCTCTGGGATATGAACCTAGATATCGAACATCTTCACAGATGCGTCGCAAACCCATTAACGCATCACCAACGCGCTCTTCATTGATATGTCCTTCAGCATCAATGATGAAGTGATAATGGCCTAGTTCGCGTCCGGTAGGACGTGATTGGATAAATGTGAGATTAACGCCGCGCACCGAAAACTCAGTGAGTACTTCAAGTAGAGCGCCCGCGTGATCTGCGCCGATAAATGCTGCGAGTGATGTGCGATCGTGGCCTGTGGCAGTTGGAACACTTCCAGGTTTTCCGACCAGAACAAATCGTGTAACAGCGCCATCGTTATCACCAATATTGGTTGCAAGTGTTGCAAGTCCATAGGTTTCAGCAGCAATCGGGGCTGCAATTGCGGCATCAAATTCATTTCGGGTTAGAGCTTGTGCAGCTGCAGCGGTTGATGATGTAACGATGATTTCTGCATCAGGATAATTTTTTGCGATGTAACTGCGGCATTGGGCTTCGGCGTGAGGATGGGTTGCAATCTTTGTGATTGGAGCGCCTTCTTTTCCTTTAAGTACCAATAACGCAAATGCAACAGGCAGAGTTACTTCTCCATAAATAACCAGCGGTTCACCGATTGC
>CAZGXO010000066.1:0-5620 GCA_964529875.1 uncultured Candidatus Planktophila sp.
AGTGGGATGCTAATATCACTTTGTGGATAAGAAGAATAGCGGAGTTGGCGTATTAGATAAAGCCGTCACCATTCTCGCTACTTTGGAATCCGGGCCCCACTCCCTCGCAGAGCTCGTTGCGGCAACGGGAATCGCACGCCCCACCGCTCATCGCCTCGCCGTTGCCCTGGAATTTCACCGCTTAGTGGCTCGTGATCTCAATGGTCGTTTCATTATTGGACCTCGCTCTCATGAGTTAGCGGCTGCTGCCGGAGAAGATCGATTGATCGCAGCTGCTGGCCCTGCACTTGCTGCGCTGCGCGATGCAACAGGTGAATCGGCGCAGTTATATCGCCGGCAAGGAGATATTCGTATCTGTGTTGCTGTTGCAGAGCGCCTTTCTGGTTTACGAGATTCAGTTCCTGTCGGTGCATCACTGACCATGCAGGCAGGATCTGCCGCGCAAATTTTGATGGCGTGGGAAGACTCAGAGAAAATTCATCGCGGCCTCAAGAATGCCCGCTTTACCGCAGCGCACTTAGCAGCAGATCGTCGCCGCGGATGGGCACAATCAGTTGGAGAGCGTGAAGCTGGCGTTGCTTCTGTTTCTGCACCAGTGCGCGGACCAAATGGCAAAGTGATTGCGGCAGTTTCAATTAGCGGCCCTATTGAAAGACTGGGACGTCAACCAGGGCGAATTCATGCTGCGGCAGTTGTGGCAACGGCCGAGCGACTTACTGAACATTTAAAGACAGGTAAGTAATTAACTCTCTTGCAACTGCAATTCGCGTAATACCTGCGAGATGATGGAGAAGCTAAAACCTTTACGGGCAAGCAGACTCTGAATTCGGCGAATTTGAACTTCGGGTTCAAGGCGCGACATCGTGTTAAATTTCTTAAAGGCCACATCAAAAGCTGCTTGATATTCAGAGGTCTCATCGATTGCAGAGAGAGCTTCATCAATCTCTTCTTGCAGCAACCCTTTCTGGCGAAGTTCGCTCGCGATAATTCGCTTAGAGAGTTTCTTATGGCTATGGCGTGATGTGGCCCAAGCAGTTGCAAATTCTCGGTCGTTGATTAAACCGGCCTCTTGTAGGCGAAAGATAACTGCATGGGCAACATCATCTTCGATGCCACGTGTTTTGAGATGAGCGAGAAGCTCGCCCTTACTTTTTGCTCGTGCAACAAGCGCATTGAGCGCGATCGTATGAGCAATTTCGTAAGGGTCAGAGCCCTCGCTGCGATCTACCTTGGCAAATTGGAGAGAAATTAGAACTCAACCTCTGCTGCTGCCTCATCGATCTCGGCGATGAGCGCGGGATCTACTGCAACAGGGACAAAGGATTCGCGAATCTTCTTCTCGATTTCAGCGGCAAGATCTGGATTATCGATCAGGAAGGCGCGTGAATTCTCTTTGCCTTGGCCAAGCTGGTCACCTTCGTAGGTGTACCAAGCGCCAGATTTCTTCACGATACCGAGCTCAACGCCCATATCAAGAAGTGATCCCTCGCGAGAGATTCCAACTCCGTAGATGATGTCAAACTCTGCCTGCTTAAATGGTGGCGCCATCTTGTTCTTCACAACTTTGACGCGTGTGCGGTTACCAACAGATTCTTGTCCATCTTTGAGAGTTTCGATGCGACGAATATCCATACGCACTGATGCATAGAACTTAAGCGCCTTACCACCTGTTGTTGTTTCAGGTGAGCCGAAGAAGACGCCAATCTTTTCGCGTAGCTGGTTGATAAAGATTGCAGTGGTCTTTGATTGGTGAAGTGCGCCCGTGACTTTGCGAAGCGCTTGTGACATAAGGCGCGCCTGCAGACCCATATGAGAATCACCCATCTCGCCCTCAATTTCAGCGCGAGGAACGAGCGCTGCAACAGAGTCGACAACGACAAGATCAAGAGCGCCTGAACGAATTAACATATCCATGATTTCTAGCGCTTGCTCGCCAGTATCTGGTTGAGAGACAAGAAGTGCATCGATATCAACGCCGAGTTTCTTTGCATACTCTGCATCAAAGGCATGCTCTGCATCGATAAATGCACAGATTCCGCCAGCTTTTTGGGCATTGGCAATTGCATGCAAGGTAAGCGTTGTCTTACCGGAGCTTTCTGGTCCATAAATTTCAATGATGCGACCGCGTGGAAGGCCGCCGATTCCAAGAGCCATATCGAGTGCGATAGAACCTGTTGGAATTACTTCGATCACTTGTGCCTGTTTTTCAGACATCTTGATAACTGAGCCCTTACCAAACTGACGTTCGATTTGAGCAAGTGCGGTATCTAACGCCTTCTGGCGATCAGATGTGTTCTTATCTTCTGGCTTAGCTTTTTCAGTAGCCACTATCTTCTCCATTTCATCTCGAACGTCTGCTTATGCAGCCGTTGGTATTCGGCCCAGAAGGTACGGAAATCTCGTAGGCGGCCCGTTGCGTTATAGAGACGCTGTGGGCGGCACATGAGCACCGCTCTGGCTGTGTATCAAGGGCTTTCTGCAAAGCTCTTGATGGGATAAGGGTATCCGAACATTTGTTCGAAAGGTAGCACCCCCTACTGACAAGGGGGCGTGTCGCTTAAAAAAGTGGGCCAGAGCTACTGGAACTACTAGAGCTACTGGAACTACTGGTGCGGCGCAGTCTCTGCCGGACATTGGCGGCAGACCGCTTTCCAAATCTCATCTGCTTCGCGCCCTGCAGCGAGCGCTTCATCAACGGTCATCGAACCAAGAGCTGCGAGCGCAATATCTTTTGAAAATGAAGGCGCCCAGTCTGCGCCAAAGGAAAGGGTGAGGCGTTCTCGTAGATCAGAGATTCGCAAGAAGCACCGCTTGATCGTGCGATTGCTGCTTATTGAGCGGCTGCATGACTTGGCCTAATAACCAGCGCATAGCAACTCCGGTACCGGCTTCACTGCGCAGAGCGTCAAAGATGCGCTCTGCAAGGATGAGATAGAGCGGATTCTCGGAATGGGTAAGGATGGCAACCAATAAATCCTGATCATGTACTCGCATACTGGCAAGCGCTTGATCAGAAGAGATTGCAAGAGATAGGTGCTCAAGTATCTGTGCGGGGGTTGCAGCCGATGCACATTCAGAAACTAATCGCTCAACTTCAGACTCGATAAGAGCTGCAAGTACCGCGTTCTTATCACGATAGTGGTTATACAAAGTGGCGCGCGAAACTTGGGCGGCATCTGAGATTTCAATCATGGAAATATTGCAAGCGCCATGCTGTGCAATTAAATCTTTGGTGGCAGAGAGAATTGCACTTTCAGTACGGCGATGGATTCCGCTCTGCAGCGAATATTTAGGCTGCGTCGACAACGGAGAGCTTTGCACTTTCACGAGCTTTAATTTCGTGGGCAACGCCAGTCATCACAGAAGATAAGTTAAGTCCGAGCGCTTCGCAGATAGCATTCAAGAGTTCAGAAGATGCTTCTTTCTGACCACGTTCTACTTCAGAGAGATAACCAAGAGAGACGCGCGCTTCGCGGGCAACATCACGTAAGGTGCGTGCTTGCTGAGTGCGAGCACCACGTAACGTGTGGCCAACTGCTTCGCGCAGCAGAGTCATGAGATTTCCTCTCGGTTATGCATTATTCGTACCCGCTAAGGATACGGGCAAAGGTGCCTATTGCGCTGGATATAGCCCCGTCACGCACCTGATCACGTCCCCCACCGAGCTGTAAATGCAGGGTCTGGTGTACAGGGCCAGCGATAGCGATCCACACTGTTCCAGCCGCAATTCCTTCGTAGTCCGAAGGTCCAGCAATTCCGGTTGTTGCAATTGCCCACGTAGTGCCAAATTTACTGCGCGCACCTTCTGCCATCTCTATGGCAACTTTCTCACTGACAACGGTGTAGCTCTTTATCGAGTGTGGCAAGACGCCTAACCAATTAATTTTTACATCAGATGAATATGCAATGACTCCACCGAGAAAGACTTCTGACGCACCCGGAATTTCAGTCAGTGCATGGCCGAGCCCACCACCAGTAAGCGACTCTGCGACAGCAACAGTTTGTTTGTGCTTCTGTAAATAAGTAATGACTGATTGTGCATGCGAATTGGGAGCCACATCCACAATGTACTCAAAGTGACCAGATGGTGCCAGTAGAGATTACTTACTTCGCATCCAAGTGCGCACATAATCGTAGGCAGTTGTCACAGTCAAAATAATGGCGATCGAGATAAAGCCAACCCGAAACCATTCCAGCCAGGATGGGAAAGGGAGTATAAAGAAACCGACTCCAAAATTTTGAAAGAGGGTCTTTGCCTTTCCGCCTTTACTCGCAGAAATTACTCCGCCTTTAATGACCAGCAATCTAAAGATTGTGATGCCGATTTCGCGCGCCAAAATGAGAATCGTGATCCACCACGGAAAGCGACCCAAAATGGAGAGTGAGATCATCGCAGCGCCAATCAGCACTTTGTCAGCTACCGGATCAAGAAAGGCACCTAATGGCGTGATGCGATTTGATTGCCGAGCCCATTTTCCATCGACAATATCTGTCATGCCGAGAGTAAAGAAGATGCACCACGAAATAATTTGATAGCGCGGATTATCGCCACCATCAAGAAAGAGTGTGTACACACCACATGGTGTCAGCGCAATGCGGGTAACAGTCAGAAAATTTGGAGTAATAAATGATGGCGCGCGCATGAATTCCTAGATTGCCTGTGCAACCAAATCTGCACCCACTGCATCAATAATCACCGCGTCAATATATTGGCCAACTGCAAAATCTGTGCCGATAAAGGTTGTTGTGCCGTCGACTTCTGGCCCTTGATGGGCTGCGCGCCCCTCTTGCAACTCTGCATCTTCAATCAGCACCCGGACTTTTTCACCTATCCGCTGTGATGCGCGCTGCGCCACCATCTCATCAGCGATAGATGAAAGCGCTTCTACACGCGCACGAATCTCATCTTCCGGTAATTTATCGGGAAGGCTTATCGCTTCCGTATTATCTTCATCGGAGTATCCAAAGATGCCAATAGCATCAAGCCCTGCTGCTGAAATAAAATCTGTGAGCTCTGCATAATCTGCCTCAGTTTCACCAGGAAAACCGACGATAAAATTGGAGCGAATACCGGCTTCAGGTGCCAGCGCTCGAATTTGAGTAATCAAATGTAAGAATTTTTCGGAATCACCAAATCTGCGCATGCGCCGCAATACATCAGGTGCGGCATGTTGAAAAGAGAGATCAAAGTACGCCGCTACTTTCTCAGTCTCGACCATCGCTTGTAATAATGAAGGTCGTATTTCTGCCGGTTGGAGATAAGAAAGACGAATGCGCTCTACGCCGGAAATTGCGGCAAAATCAGGAAGAATCTTCTCCATCAAGCGCAAGTCCCCTAAATCTTTTCCATATGAAGTTGTGTTTTCGCTTACGAGAAATAATTCGCTCACGCCATTGTGGGCAAGCCATGCTCCCTCTTGCAAGATTTCAGTGGGGCGACGCGAGATAAAGGAACCGCGAAAATATGGAATCGCACAGAACGAACAACGTCGATCACATCCAGATGCAATTTTCAGAGGAGCCCATGGGGCATCCCCCAATCTCTTTCGAAAGAGTGAGCCACCCGCTCCTACTGCAGAGGTAAAGCTTTCATCGCGAGCTGCGGCTCGTGCAACGGGTG
>CAZGXO010000067.1:0-5473 GCA_964529875.1 uncultured Candidatus Planktophila sp.
AGTTGAACCTGCGACCTACCGCTTAGGAGGCGGTTGCTCTATCCACTGAGCTACGAGGACTTACATGAAATTTCTCTCAACTTGGCAAAGGTTATCGTTATGGATAGCCTAGGGCGAACACGTTCAACAATGTGCGTGTAACTATAAGAATGAAAGGCCACTCATGAAAGCGCTCGTTATCGGCGCCGGTGGAGTTGGCAGTGCAATCGCAAATATCGCATCACGTCGATCATTTATCACTGAAATGGTCATTGCAGATCGCAATCTGTCACGCGCCGAAGCAGCCGTAACAAAGGTAAAAGACTCTCGATTCTCCGCAGCGGAGGTGAATGCCGCAGAACTTGAAGATGTCCGAGCTCTCATTCGAAAGGCAAATCCCGATATTGTCGTTAACGCGGTAGATCCGCGTTATGTAATGCCTATCTTCTTGGCATGCGAAATTGAAAATACAAACTACATGGATATGGCTATGTCGCTTTCTCGTCCACATCCGCACTATCCAAATACCGAAACTGGTGTGAAGTTGGGTGATGAACAATTTGCCCGCGATTGGAATTGGAGCGAACGCGGCATTTACGCAGTTGTTGGCATGGGTATGGATCCAGGGCTCAGCGATGTCTTTGCGCGTTATGCAGCTGATGAACTCTTTTCGCGCATTGATGAGATCACCATCTTTGATGGCTCAAACTTGACGGTTGAAGGCACCAACTTTGCGCCTTCATTTTCGATTTGGACAACCATCGAAGAATGTCTCAATCCACCTCTTGTTTGGGAAGATGGACGAGGTTGGTTTACAACTGGCTCCTTCAGCGAATTAGAGGTCTTTGATTTTCCTGAAGGAATTGGTCCGGTCGAATGTGTGAATGTAGAACATGAGGAAGTTGTCCTTATTCCACAGAAGATAGATGCTAAAAAAGTAAAGTTTAAATATGGACTTGGCTCTGAATTTATCTCTACTTTAAAGACCATTCATATGCTTGGTATGGATCGTAAAGACCATATCAATGTGCAAGGTGTGGATGTTGCGCCACGAGATATTTTGGCGGCATCGCTCCCTGACCCAGCAACACTTGGCGAACGCATGCGCGGAAAAACGTGCGCAGGCGCACATGTCAAAGGTCTTGATAAGTCTGGTAAACCAAAGGCTGTCTATATTTATAACGTTGTCGATAATTCATGGTCAATGGAACATTACGGTGATCAAGCAGTTGTTTGGCAGACCGCTATGAATCCAGTCATCGCTATGGAATTAATCGATAAGGGAATCTGGCAACCAGAAGGCGTTAATGGCCCTGAATGGTTTGCACCTCAACCATTCTTGGATTTGGTGGCAGACTATGGAGCGTCTTGGCATATTCGCGAAGAAGATCCAAAGGGGATAACCGCATAAATGTCGCATGAGTTCGATGTCGTCGTAATCGGATCAGGATTTGGTGGTTCGGTTGCGGCGCTTCGACTCCGCGAAAAAGGTTATTCGGTAGCGGTTTTAGAAGCGGGAAAGCGCTTTGCAGATAAAGATTTCCCAAAAACTTCGTGGCGTTTAACGAAGTTTCTCTATGCCCCTGCACTTGGTTGTTATGGAATACAGCGAATTCATGCACTTCCTGATGTATTAATTCTGGCTGGTGCCGGAGTCGGCGGCGGATCTCTTGTCTATGCAAATACTCTGTATCAGCCAGGCGATAAATACTTTAACGATTCGCAATGGCGCGACATCACTGACTGGAAAGCCGAGTTACTTCCTTATTACGAATTAGCTCGTCGCATGTTGGGTGTTGAAGATAATCCTTACTTCTCACCGAGTGATAAAGCGATGAAAGAAGTTGCCGAACAAATGGGCGTTGGACATACCTTCAGGCTTGCTCCCCTTGGAATCTATTTTGGTGCAGGTGAAGGTGTGCCATCCCCCGATCCTTATTTTGGCGGAGTTGGACCAGAAAGACGTGGATGCATGAACTGTGGTGAATGCATGACGGGTTGTCGCCACAATGCCAAGAACACACTTCCGAAGAATTACTTGGGGCTTGCCGAAAAGCATGGCGCACAAGTATTTCCACTCACTACCGTGACAAATCTCGAACAACGATCTGATGGGCGTTGGAAAATTACCGCAAGACGCACTAATGGTGTGGGAAAAGTTATTTTCTACGCCCAAGATGTTGTCGTTGCAGCTGGCACTTACAACACACAAAAGTTATTGCATAAATGTAAAGCTTCAACTCTTCCAAAAATATCTGATGCGCTCGGTCGATTATCACGAACTAACAGCGAAGCGCTTACGGGTGCCTTGATGCCCACGACCAAAATAGATTTCAGCAAGGGTGCGGCAATTACCTCATCTTTTTATCCCAGCGAAGATACCCATGTGGAACCAGTGCGTTATGGCAAAGGCAGTAATGCCATGGGGCTTTTGCAAACCATCATGACCGATGGCGCAACTCCCCGAGAACGGCGCCGCCATTGGCTCTCGCAATTTTTCAGAAATCCATCACTCCTTGTGAGAATTATTAATGTCAGAAAATGGAGCGAGCGCACCGTTATTGCGCTTGTGATGCAAGATGTTAATTCCAGCGTGAAAGTTTTTAGAAAGCGCGGACTTTTTGGTCATCGCCTTTCCTCAGAGAATGATTCGCTGCACCCGAATGCCACATACATTCCAGCGGCGAATGAAACTGTCAGAAATATCGCAGAAAGATATGGCGGTCTTCCGGGCGGACATATTGGTGATCTGATTGGCGCTCCATTTACCGCGCACTTCGTCGGTGGGTGCGTCATTGGCGCGAGTGAAAAAAATGGCGTTATTGATCCTTATCATCGCGTCTACAACTATCCCTCTTTGCACATAGTCGATGGTTCAACTATCACCGCAAATCTGGGAGTAAATCCATCTCTGACCATCACCGCTCAAGCAGAGCGCGCCTTTGCCATGTGGCCGAATAAAGGTGATGCAGATTCGCGACCTGCACAAAATGCGCTCTATCAAAAAGTTTCACCCATTACCCCTATCGCACCTGCTGTGCCACGTGGTGCAATTGGTGAATTACGAATAGTTGAGGTGAAGTAATGGCACAGTGGGCGCTGGTAACAGGTGCAACAGCCGGAATCGGCGAAAGTTTCTCGCGATTACTTGCGGCAAAGGGATTTAATCTGGCGCTCGTTGCTCGCGATGAAGCTCGCTTGCACGAACGCGCTGCGGGTTTGCGCGATAAATATGGCATTCAGACATTTGTGCTTCCGGCAGATCTATCGACTGAAGCGGGATGCGGCGCTGTAGAAGATTACCTGCGCACTTATCCTATGGAAGTCTTAATTAATAATGCTGGATTTGGCATTAAGTACTCATTTACCAATAGCGATATTACGGCAGAGCAAGAGTTGCTTGATGTTTTAGTTCGAACACCTATGCGTTTAATGCATGTGGTGTTGCCAGGCATGAAAGAACGTAATTCCGGCGTCGTCATTAACGTATCTTCTGTTGCTAGTTTTATTGCCGGTGGTACCTATAGCGCTTCAAAGTCATATTTAACGGTACTTACCGAATCAATTAATACCGAACTCAAAAATACCAACATCAAAGTGAGTGCGCTCTGCCCCGGATTTACCCGCACCGAATTTCATCAGCGCGGCAAGATGAAGATGACAGGGCTTCCAAAATTTATGTGGTTAAACGCAGATGCAGTGGTTGCAAAAGCTTGGGATGATGCACAAGCTGGCAAACCAGTCAGCATTCCTGGGTGGCAATACAAACTACTCGTTGCAATCGTCTCGATAGCGCCACGAAAGTTCGTACGCAATATCGGTATGAATATTCGGCGCAAGCAGCGGGGTTAAGAAAGCGCTGCAAATCTCCGACCCTGGTTACGTGGGTCATATTCGGGGGTAACAACCTGTTATGAAGAAGCAGAGTCGGAACTTTTCACATGAAATTCAATGACGCTCGCGCTCAAATAACCAAGTTTTTTAATACCCACTCGGTACGCTAGGGCCATCTCTCGTGGAGGTTTTTCATGTTTCTCAAAGCGGCAGCTTCTGCACTCTCTGCCATTGTCATCCTGGGCGTGGTCAGCGCTCCAGCTTCAACAGCTGCAACTAAGAAGATCAGCAATGGAACTGCCTGCACTAAATCAAATGCAGTCACAACAGTTGCCGGTTACAAATATCGTTGCACGCGCAATCCGCTAGTAAAGAATTCCAAACTCACCTGGCTCTCATTTGAATGCCTCACCGCAGTACGTCAATTCCAGACAGCAACCAAAGCAGTTGCTGATCTTGCCAATGTTTCGACCCAAACTGCAGAACTTGATGCGGAATACCAGAAGGCAACAGCAGCTCTTGCTTCAACAACCGCAGCTCTTGATAAAGCACGTGCGCAAGTCACACAATTCCAAGCCACAATGAATTCATCGACCAATGCCGCTGAAAAACAGAAGTTAGCGACAGCAGTCTCCAAACTTGCAAATGCTGTCTTGGTACTCAGTGGATCACGCACTAAGTTGGCAGCACAGGTCAAGGATCTTGAATCAAAGAAGGCGCTCTTAGTCACTGCTCCCGAACAACTCAAGACCAACGCAAGTGATGCCAAAGCATCAGCTGATTTGCTCTGTGCTAAAGGTTTCTAAGTAAGCATTTAGCGCGAACTCGTAAGGCTTCCCCTATTTATAGGTGGGAGCCTTACTTATTTAATGCGGTAGATGTACCAACTTCTTCGCTGGACTTCGCCAGCGCTTCTGCTTCTCCACGCCAGCGCAAAAGTAATCTCGCCTTCGCAATCCTTGCTGATAGATCTCATTCTCTATAACTCAATCTGGCTAGCGGCAGTGATTGCAATTAACCAATCGCCGCTTATGAATGACCCCATTGGAATTGCTGCAATTTGCCTGGGTATTACTTTCTGGGGCCTTGGCTCATTCCTTAATAGTTACAGCGAATTTTTTATCGTGCCAGAAACAATTCAATTGTTAGCAAATCTCAGCTACACCCTCTTCTACCCTTGCGCTCTCATCGCTCTGCCCCGCGTCATTAAACGCGGACGCAGACTCAATCCCATCGAATTGCTTGATGCTGCGATATTTGGACTTGGTATCTCATCGATTGCCTCAGCGCTCTTTGTAAGACACGTATTTCCTGGATCACTTTCTAATCTACAAGATCAATTCTTCTCACTTCTCTTTCCCATCGCAGACTTTCTGATGTTGGCTATAGCTGCAGTTTCGGCGATTTTGTATCGGATGCAAGCGCGCGCACTTCTGCTCTTTCTAGGAATTGCCATATTTTCTCTCTCAGATCTCCTCTTTCTCTGGCTAGCAATCAATGAAAGTTACACATTTGGTCAGGTGACAGATGATGGCTGGCTACTTGGAATTGTTCTTATCTCGCTCTCCTTTTGGTCACAACCAAACCGCCATAGCCATGAAATAACTATCCATCCAGTTTTTATTACCAGCGCAATCTTTGTCAGCCCAACTCTTCTGGC
>CAZGXO010000068.1:0-5410 GCA_964529875.1 uncultured Candidatus Planktophila sp.
TCGCCTTCGGTTCCGGGTAGGTAGCCGAGCTCCTGTCCCCCGACGGGATAGAGCGGACGGAAGATGACAACTTTTTTATGAAGGCGCTTCTCCATCACCGCTTCTAAACCGGCGCAGAGCGCCAGCGCCGATTTTCCAGTTCCGGCGCGGCCACCCAGTGAAACGATTCCGATGCTTTCATCGAGTAAGAGGTCTAGTGCAATCCGTTGTTCGGCAGAGCGACCATGTAATCCAAATGCTTGGCGATCACCGCGCACTAATTGCAATTGTTTATCTGCAGTAACTCGAGCGAGCGCACTTCCCTTTTCTGAATGCAGCACAACCCCGGTATGAACAGGATTGGTATGCGCTGCTTCGTGATCGGCTCGATCTTTTGCATATAACTCATCGATCAGAGTGTGTCCCACATTGAGTTCTACGATTCCGGTCCAACCGCTATTGGAGACCAACTCTGCTAAATATTCTTGCGCCTCAACTCCAACAGAAGATGCCTTCACGCGAAGTGGTAAATCCTTTGTCACCAAGACAACGCGACGGCCATCGGACATTAAGTTTTTAGAGATGGCCAAGATGCGCGAATCATTGGTGCCATCACGTAAGAATCCGTGGGGCAGAGTGCTCAAATCAGTGTGGTTAAGTTCGACCGAGAGAGTTCCACCCTCAGGAGTAACAACAAGCGGTGAATCTAGCCGTCCATGTTCGATGCGCAGATCATCGAGTGCGCGAAGTGCAGCGCGCGCAAAGTAGCCAAGTTCTGGATGGTCGCGTTTGGTCTCTAATTCGCCGATGACTGCAATAGGAATAATGACTTCATGCTCTTCAAAACGTGTGATTGCGTTGGGATCTGCAAGGAGAACGGAGGTATCTAAAACATAGGTTTTGCGGGCTGAATGATGTGCCGCAGAAGCTGCCTTTGAAGTAGCCAATGCCCAACCGTTTCTTAAGTTTTACTAGCCCAAGCCCGTGAGTGAGATCAAGAATTACTCACAGAGATCCTGGTGGGGAAGGCGGAGACCTCTTCTGATATGGAAAAGATAGAGCGAAATTTTCGGACTATTGGTGCGACACGCCACTAATGCATGCGACTGTCATCAAAACTTTATTTAACTCGGCTCTCCGTATTTTTTGACCATCTGCCGTTCGGCAATAAAGGATGCAAAGGGAACAGTGCCGGCGATCAGCAAGAAGAGGATGTAGCCAAAGGACATCTTGCGCTGCACACCGAGCTGTAGGGCGGTCAAGATATAGACGATATAAAAGTAGCCATGGGCAATCGGAATTGCGATGAGCCACTTATTGGATTCGAGAGCATCAAAGAGATACTTGGCTGGCATGTAACCAAAGATTAAGAGCAATAAGTTAACGCCGCAGAAAACTGCCATCACGCGAAAACGGGTAAGTGCTCCAGTTGTTGGACTCTCCATGGCTACAGCCTAATCCTTACGCCGGTAAAAAGGCGCCCACAGTACGAGCGCTGCCATAAACCACCACACAACGACATAGGAAATATGTTGCCAATAAAAACCTGGAACTGGTGGTGCAAGTGTGGGGGCAAGAATGCGAGTTCGCTCCACTTCTCCTGCACGAACTTGCTCACTTGTGGCCACGATAAAGCCGTCATAGAGCTGGCCTTGATGTTGCGAAACAAGAAGTGCGCTATCTAAACGCGAAAGTGATCCATCATCATTGGTAGCGCGATCTTCATTCTGTTTTGGATAGAGCGCACCAGCAACAGTTACTTCAGTGGCCATGACAATCTCAGGGTTTGTGCTCTCTGCAGATTGCATCCGTTCATCCCACAATCCCCGCACCACCAAGATTGCAGAATCATCTGCTTGCACCAGCAACCCCACTTCCCAATCTGCAACTGTGCCAGCGCCATCTTTCTGGTTCGGCGCTTTATAAGTCGCCATGTAATGGCCCGTTACTTCAACCTGTTTTCCGATGCTCGCGGCTGGAATGGATCCTGTTGGGCTCGCCTTTTCTGCAAGGGGATAGAGAGCGGTATCGGCGACAACCTTTTCTGCGGCTTGTAATTCTTGCGCCCTCTGTAATTGCCACACCCCAAGTCCTATAAAAACCAGCGCTAAGAGCAGCGCTATGAGAACCTGAAACGATTTCTTAATCGCGATCCTCATTTTCGCCACGTGCTTGCAAACGTGTAAATCGTTTGTAGAAACTACGCAATAAGAACGCCACCGCAGTAAAGAGCACAATCATTGTGAGTGAGCCGGCTACACCTACTTCGACATCTTTTGCCATGACATTATTCTCCCATGAATTCGCCTGCAGGTGATGATGAGAACCACTTTGATTACAATGATCGATACGGAATTTCACCACGAAATCCGATTCTTTATTACATTGTTGCATCGGTAATCCTGCTCGGCGCTTGGGTAATCTGGGCCGGTCTCCATCATGCTCGTCCCGCACTTTCACAAGAATTGATTGCATTTGAAAATAGCGATCCACGAAAGCCAACTATTCGCTACTCAATCACTCGCCGTGATGGCGCAGCGGAAGTTATCTGCACATTAACTGCGCGCGATTTTGATAAAAATATTGTTGGGCAGATAGATGATGTGATTGCAGCGGGTGAAAATTCAGTCGAACGCACCGTTGCTATTCCAACGCGCGCTGATGCGGTCAATGTTGGTGTGGCTCGCTGCCGAATTCGCTAAATAGTGCACATCAACTAAGATTTACCCTTATGAGTTCACAGCAGACCTGGTTAACCCAAGAAGCAGCAGATCGCCTTGCTGCTGAATTGGCGCACCTAGAAGGTCCTGGCCGAAAAGAAATTACCGCCAAGATCGAAGCTGCGCGCGCTGAAGGTGATCTCAAAGAAAATGGTGGTTACCACGCTGCACGTGATGAGCAAGGAAAGATGGAGGCGCGTATTCGCCAACTCAAGCAGATGCTTGAGAATGCACATATCGGAACACCTCCGGCAAGCGCCGATGGAAAAGTCGGTGCTGGCATGGTTGTGACCGCTCTTATCGCTGGCGATGAAATGAAATTTCTCATTGGATCTCGCGAGATTGCATCAGGAGATCTCGATGTCTACTCTGAAAAATCACCACTAGGCGCTGCAGTGTTAGGCGCCGAAATTGGTGCAACGGTGAGTTACAAAGCGCCAAGCGGTCGCGAAATCACTGTCGAAATTAAAGCTGCTGAGTTTTACGCTTAACCAGCTGCTTTGCGATATTTACGCAGACTCAGCGGCACAAAAATCGCCATAATTAAAACCATATAAAAGAGCGAAGTCACTAGCGGATGCTCGCTGGGAAATGATCCAGCGGTTGCGCCAAATTGATTCTGCAATCCAAAGAGTTCGCGGCAGGCAGCAACCATGGTTGAGACTGGATTCCATTCAGCAAAGTACTGCAAAGCGCGCGGCATTCCGGTCGTTGGGGCAAATGCATTAGATAGAAATGTCAGTGGAAAAGTCACCAAGAAGCTGACATTTTGCACGACCCGAAAATCTTTTGCAGATAGACCAACATATGCGCCAATCCAAGAGAGCGCGTAACCAAAACCTAAGAGGAAGAGAAAGCCCAGTAAAACCTTGGCTATGCCAGAAGATGGACGCCACCCAACGATAAGACCAGTAATTCCCATTGCAGTGAGCACCACGATATTGAGAAGTGAATCGCCCAATGTACGGCCGACAACAAGTGCTGATTGCGAAATCGGTAAGGATCTAAAACGATCAATCAAGCCTTTCTTCATATCTTCCGCAAGCCCAGAAGCAGTACCAGCTAAGGTAAATGCAACGGTCTGCACAAAGATTCCCGGCATTAATAGCTGTACATATCCGCCAGGTTGACCCGTTTGAATTGAGCCACCAAAGACATAACGAAAGAGCAGCACAAACATGATGGGTTGAATCGTCGAGAAGATAAGGACTTCAGGTACTCGCGTTAATAACTGCAGTTGGCGACGCGTGATGATGTAGGTATCAGTTACTGCACTCACTTCTTGCCCCTTCTTCCCCGTCCTTGTGCTGGCACTTCCTCTTTATGTTCTTCTGCCACATGTCCGGTCAACGCTAAGAAAACGTCATCCAGTGATGGACGCTTCAAACCAATATCGAGGGCGTGGATGCCAGAGTTATCAAGAGAGCGCAGAACTTCAACGAGCGCTGCCGATCCCGTAGACACCGGCGCCATGATTAAACGCAGACCTTCATCGAGCGTTGCCGCATGTCCGCTTACTGCGCTCACGATCTCCATGGTCTTGGCGACGTGTTGTTGATCCACCACAACTTCCAAGCGTTCACCGCCCACCTGCTTCTTGAGAGCATCAGATGTTCCGCGAGCAATAACTTTTCCAGTATCAATCACTGCAATTTCATCAGCTAATTGATCTGCCTCTTCCAAATATTGCGTGGTGAGCAAGAGCGTGACACCACCTTTTACCAACTCTTGAATCACTCCCCACATCTCTTGGCGACCGCGTGGATCAAGCCCTGTTGTAGGTTCATCGAGAAAGAGCACTTTTGGTTTCACAATGAGTGAAGCCGCTAAATCAAGGCGGCGGCGCATTCCGCCTGAGTAATTTTTAATAGGGCGCTTTGCCGCATCGGTAAGTGAAAATCTTTCGAGTAATTCATTTGCTCTATCGACAGCTTGCTTCTTTCCTAAGTGATAGAGCTGACCAAACATCACCAAGTTGTCATAGCCGGTGAGAATTTCATCAACTGCTGCATATTGACCAGAAAGGCCAATAATTTCCCGCACTTTATCGGGATGCTTAATCACATCAATTCCAGCAACTGTGGCATGTCCAGAATCAGGGCGCAATAAAGTCGACAAGATGCGTACTGTGGTTGTTTTACCTGCACCATTTGGCCCAAGAACACCTAAAACAGTGCCTTCTTCTACATCGAGATGTAAATCATCAAGCGCTTTGACGTTACCTTTGTCATACGTCTTCACAAGCGCTTGCGCAATTACTGATTTCACGGAATAAACCTACCTTTAACGGAGTAAACTTACCCGTCTATGACTCAGAATACACACACTAAAGAACATACCCACCGCGAAATCATGATCATCCTTAGCGGACTCATGACTGGAATGTTGCTTGCGGCACTGGATCAAACAATTGTTTCCACTGCACTCAAGAGCATCGTAGAAGATTTTAAAGGCCTCGATCATTACACCTGGGTCGTGACCGCTTATCTTCTTACCTCAACAGCATCGACTCCGTTATACGGAAAAATTTCAGATCTCTACGGCCGGCGCATTGTTTTCCAATTCGCCATCGTGACATTTCTGATTGGTTCATTCCTTGCCGGTTTCTCTCACAACATGACCGAATTGATTGCCTTCCGTGCAATCCAAGGACTTGGCGCTGGTGGATTAATGGCGCTGACATTTGTGATTATTGGAGACATTGTTCCGCC
>CAZGXO010000069.1:0-5337 GCA_964529875.1 uncultured Candidatus Planktophila sp.
TTTACCTCTCTCGTTGCTTGTTTCTCCATCAAAGTAGCGCGCTTATCGTGGGCTTTCTTTCCCTTGGCGATAGCAACTTCTACCTTGGCTTTGCCATTATTGAAGTAGAGCTGCAGCGGCACGAGAGTCACACCAGAATCTTTTGTGCGCGATGCAATCTTGCGAAGTTCGGTCTTATGGACCAGAAGCTTTCGCTTTCTCCGTGGAGTGTGGTTGGTCCATGTTCCTTCGGTGTATTCAGGTATGTGGACTCCGTGTAACCAGAGCTCGCCATTTTCAATCATGGCAAAGCCATCAATCAGCGATGCTCTTCCAGCGCGCAGTGATTTCACTTCAGTTCCCATCAAGACAATGCCGCATTCATAGACATCTTCTATTGCGAAGTCGTGGCGCGCCTTTTTATTTGCAGCGATTAACTTCTTGCCGACTTCTTTCATCGACTTACACCTTGAGATAACGGCGCAGCGTCAAGAGCGATGCTAACGATGAGACCACTAGTCCAGTAAGCAAGAGCCATGCAGAAGCTGCGATAACTTCGCCCCAGCCAAAGAATTTAGTGAAGGTAAGAAGCGGTGCAATCTTGGTATCGACAACATACTTCAGCCCCGCCAGCAATCCAGTTGCAAGTCCCCAACCCACGAGCGCTGAAATGATTCCTTCAAGGAGAAATGGCAATTGAATAGACCACGATGTGGCGCCAACAAGTTTCATCACACCAGTTTCACGGCGGCGATTAAAGGCGGCGATGCGAAGTGTGTTGCTTATCAGAAGAGCTGCTGTGAGCACCGAGAGAAGTCCCACTGCGAGTGCACCATTGCGCAGCACGCCAAGTAATTTAAAGAACTTCTCCAAGATGGTGCGTTGATCTTGCACAATATCAACGCCCGGACGTCCACTAAATGCGCTGACAACGACATCAAATTTCGTAGGATCTTTTAACTTCACTCTGAAGGATTCAGGAAGTTGATCTGCCGTCACATTCTGTGCAATTGCCGAATCTTTAAAGCGCTCTTTAAAGCGGGCAAATGCCTCAGTCTGTGATTCATAGAAAACACTCTGCACAACTGGCAGCGCCTTTAAATCAGCTTGGATCGAAGCGCGCTGATCGGGTGAAACAACTCCGCCTGAACATGATGCAGATTCAGAGAGCGTTCCGCAGAGAAATACTGAGACTTCAATCTTGTCATACCAATAATCTTTCATTGCGCGCACCTGCGAATTGGAGAGCAGACCAATACCAAGGAGCGAGAGCGAAATAGCGACAGTGACAATGACGGCAAAGGTCATCGTCAGATTGCGACGAAGTCCAATCCGGACTTCACTGAGAAGAAATCCTGTGCGCATCGTTACCGCTCCATCTCTTTCCAGGCTTTAACTTTCTGCAATCTATATCGCTGCATCATCCGGTATACCCATACACGCCGCGCACTTGATCGCGGACCACATGGCCGCTATCTAATTCGATCACGCGCTTTCGCATCTGATCCACGATTCCCGAATCATGCGTTGCCATCAAGACGGTAGTGCCTTCGCGGTTGATGCGATCGAGTAATTTCATAATGCCCACTGAGAGCGCCGGGTCAAGGTTTCCGGTCGGTTCATCAGCGATGATGATGGCGGGCTTGGTCACATATGCACGTGCAATTGCAACGCGCTGTTGCTCACCACCTGAAATTTCAGAGGGCAAGCGATCGCCCTTATCTTCCAGTCCCACTAATTCCAGCATCTCTGGAACTTCGCGATTAATCTCTTTCTGCGAATAGCCAAGCACATGCAGAGAGAATGCAATGTTCTCTGAAATTGTTTTATTGGGAAGGAGACGAAAATCTTGAAAGACCGTTCCTAATTGGCGGCGCAGCTCTGGAACTTTATGGTTTGCCAAAGTTCCTAAATCTTTTCCAGCAACATGGATAGTTCCAGTGGTGGGGCGTTCTTCGCGCAAGATCAGTCGGAGAAATGTTGACTTACCCGATCCAGACATACCAACGAGAAAGACAAACTCACCTTTGGTAATTTCAAGGCTCACGCTATCGAGGGCTGGACGCTCTTGCCCTGAATAGACCTTGGTGACATTTTCAAAACGAATCACTCGCGCTCCTTGAAGTGCTCCTTGAAACCATAAAAAGTTAACTAGCCCCTAGTTTATGGAGCGCAGTCGCAAATTCTCGGTTAATTCGCCTTATTTATGGGAATTCACAGGGGAAATAAGAATCACACACACGGGTATATATGCGCGTGTAAATACCGGCGCTACTGCGCCGCCGAACTGCGACGCCAGCGAATTCCTGCCTCAATAAAGTCATCGATTTCACCATTTAATACTGCAGCGGTATTTCCAGTCTCATGGCTATTACGTAGATCTTTCACCATTTGATAAGGAGCAAGCACATAGGAACGCATCTGATTTCCCCATGATCCACCAGAATCACCCTTGAGTGCATTGATCTTTGCCTGCTCTTCTTGGCGCCGTTTCTCCAATAATTTTGATTGCAATACCGCCATCGCAGTAGCTTTATTTTGAATCTGTGAACGTTCATTCTGACAAGAAACAACAATTCCAGTTGGTATGTGGGTCAATCGCACAGCGCTATCTGTGGTGTTCACACCTTGCCCACCAGGGCCAGATGAGCGATACACATCCACTCTTATCTCTTTCTCATCAATATCAATGTGATCACTCTGTTCCACAACCGGCACGACTTCAACTCCAGCAAAGGATGTGTGGCGCCGTGATTGCGAATCAAATGGCGAAATGCGCACTAAGCGATGCGTGCCCTGCTCCACAGATAGCGTGCCATATGCATATGGCGCACTCACTCTAAAAGTTGTCGATTTAATTCCCGCTTCTTCTGCATAGGAAGTTTCCAACACATCAACTTTTAACTCATGCCGCTCGCAGTAGCGCAAATACATCCGCATCAACATCTCCGCCCAATCAGCAGCTTCAACTCCCCCTGCTTCAGAGCGAATCGTGATGAGCGCATCACGGTCGTCATACTCACCATTTAATAAGGTAGTAACTTCTAAATCTTTAATTGCTTTTGATGCTGCATCTAATTCAGCTTCGGCATCTTTGAGCGCACCACCATCAGGTTCGCCCTCCGCCAATTCAAAGAGCACCGGCAGATCATCAACACGACGTCGCAAATTCTTCAGGCGCGTAATCGTTCCCTGCACTCTCGATAACTTGCTCGTCACCGCTTGCGCCTTCTCCGGGTCATCCCACAAATTCGGAACTCCCGCAGCTGCCTCTAACTCAACTGCCTCTGCCTCAAGTTTCGGCAGATTCAACACCTTCTCAATGGAGGTAAGGGTCGCGCTTATCTCTGAAATCTCACCTGCATAATCGCGCGCCATGGGATAAGGATAGCGAGTAAATAAATGGGATTAGTACCTCAAAAATTCGAGAATATTTTCCGCTCAGCGATGCTTGAGACTTGTGAACGAATTTCAACTTCCTCTATGTTAAAAAAAGAAATAATGAAAGGCAGTCGTACAGATGCCGAAGTTGAAATAGAAACTTCAAAGCCATCACATGAAAAATCATCTAGCTTCATATGATTTAGATTTGGACGGCCAATACTTACTTCAACATTTTCGCTCATATGAATCCAGTCAGCAAAAGTCGAGTAGGCATCTTCACTTCCTTTGTCACAGTCGATTGGAATGCCGGGGTCAAATTTTTCTGGAATAAAGTGCTTGGAATAATAGACTTCTGCATTCAAATTCCGAACTGACCGTTGGGCTGCGGCTTCGGTTGCCTGTGTCAGAGCACGTTTTGCGATGTAAACGGAAGAGATATTGGTCAAAATCATCAATATTAGAATCGAAGAGAGAATCAAACACACTATTAAAACGGAAAGAGATCCTCTTTCGTCTCGGAAAAATAGTTGTACTTTTTTAAGTGTTGGATTCATCTAAGACCATGGTGAGACATATTCGATGACAGAGACTTTTGTCGAACTTCTCGTTGAAGTTAATGAGACAGTGATGAGGTTATCTGGGGAGATACATGGTTTTCTACGGCATTTAATCTCCAAGTACAAATCTCTTTCGGGATTTGAGAACCCTAAGATCGCACCTCCTTGTTTTGTAACTGACTGAGCCACTTCAAAAGCAATCTGATCATTAGCAGATGTGACAAAGGCACGTGCTGATTCACGCGCTAGGGTTCTTAATCTCTCTTGGTTATCACTAGCCTCTGCAAAGTAATTTAGATACAGGACAATGGGAAGAAATAGCGGGATTGCCAGAAGCACAAATTCAACCGAAGCGCTCCCTCTCTCCTCTTTCCAGAAAGTTAACTTCAACGCTGATTCTCAACAACTGCGATTCCTACAGCCTCAAGTTCGCGATTTGAATCAAGAATTCTAGGAATAAGAGATCTTTTCTGTGAAATTACTAAATCCAAGTTCTGATTTTGATCTGGAGAATAGATTGAAATAAAGCGATCTAATTCAGAAAATTCTCCAGAAATAGCTCTCTTTGATGCCTCATCTTGTGTATGGATTTTTGCGATATTTCGTGCGTGAATAGCAACACTTATTTGTGTAACAATAAGAAATACCGTGAGCAATGGAACAAGCACTAGTGAACTTTCTATATTTCCTTCCTCAGAAAATATGATTTTTTTCAAAGAGGTAAAAACTCGATAAGTCTTTCTCTCCAAATTATTGCTAGTCGCAAGATTCATATATCAACGAATCCCATTCATAGCATCTAGTGAATTCTTCAAGATTGCGCTCAGTCGTGGTGCAGCTATAGTCCATATTGCAGTCACGAGTCCTGTAGTCATGAGTACTACGAGTACCCATCCAGGAACATCTCCACGCTCATCAGTCAACGCCCGGTAGAAGCGCGAACCACGAAACCTTGATTTCTTTAAATTCAATTCTGAGATCAGATTGAGGATTTTTTCATATAGATAGGTAGCCATTTTCTTTCCTTTTCACTAGTTGTTCTTTGATTCTGAAAATTTGAGCAAAAATTTCACGCTACAAGCCTGAGTAGAAGTTGAGATTTGAAAGAGAAGGCCATAGTGCAAAGAGAATTGAGATTGGGAGAATAAGAAAAACAACTGGCACCATCATTGATACTTCAGATTTCGAAGCGATTGAAATGATGCGATTTCTCTGCGCATTTTTCGCCTCTCTGGCCTGGCTTTGCAAGACATCTACAAGCGGTACACCACGAGAAATCGCAATCACTAAAGAATCAACAAATCTACGAATGTTGGTTGACTGCAATCGCTTTCCCAATTCATCTAGCGCTTGTGCAAAGGTCTTTCCTTGGGTCACTTCATCAATCACCAAAGAAAATTCCTTAACCAGAACGCCA
>CAZGXO010000070.1:0-5268 GCA_964529875.1 uncultured Candidatus Planktophila sp.
TTAGAGCTGAGCGAATCCCTCTGCCAAGACAGATAGCGCATCCTGCAGAAGTTCATCTGTGATGACAAGTGGTGGCAAGAAGCGAATCACATTTGCATACGTGCCAGCAGTCAAAATGAGAACTCCCTGGCTCTGACAATATTTAATAACTTTTGCCATCGCTTCTGGGTTGGGATCTTTTGTTCCGGGTTTTACCAATTCAATTGCCATCATGGCGCCACGGCCACGTACATCGCCAATTACTGGGTACTTTGCCTTCAGCGCAGTGAGTGACTCAGTGAGAATTTTTCCGATGTGAGCAGCGCGCTCTACTAATTTCTCCTCTTGGATTGTTTCAATCGCAGCAAGTGCGGCAGCACATGCAATTGGATTTCCTCCATACGTTCCGCCAAGTCCCCCGACATGAGATGAATCCATAATCTCTGCCCGAGCGGTAACGGCGGCAAGTGGTAAACCACCAGCAATTCCTTTAGCGGTGATGATCATGTCTGGCGCTAAATTTTCATGTTCTACAGCAAAGAGTTTTCCAGTACGGGCGAAACCAGATTGCACTTCATCTGCGATGAAGACGATGCCATTTTTGGTAGCAAATTCTTGGAGCCCTGGCATAAAACCTTCTGGCGGAACAATAAAACCGCCTTCGCCGATGACCGGTTCGATCAAAATTGCCGCAACGCGATCTGCGCCAATTTCTTTCTCAATCTTATGGATGACTTCGCTCAAAGAATCTTGCGCAATCGTGTCAGGGTTGCCTTCATAACGGAATCGATATGGCAAAGGCATGCGATAGATCTCGCTGGCAAAAGGACCGAAGCCATCCTTGTAAGGAATATTTTTTGCAGTCAACGCCATCGTTAAATTGGTGCGTCCGTGATAAGCATGTTCAAAGACAACAACTGCTGCACGCTTGGTGTAGTGGCGAGCAATTTTGATGGCATTTTCTACAGCCTCTGCACCTGAATTTTGCAATATTGATTTCTTCTTAAAATTTCCGGGGGTAAGGCGATTGAGCGCCTCACAGACTTCGATATATTCAAAATAAGGCGCCGTTGTGAAGTTCGTGTGAGTGAAGTTAGCAACTGCATTCTGCACCGCTTGCACAACGCGCGGAGCTGAATTTCCAACTCCCACAACGCCAATACCTGCACCTAAATCAATGATGCGGTTGCCATCAATATCTTCAATGATCGCATCGTGCGCACGTTTCACAATAACTGGCATCGCCATGCCAAGCCCTGCAGAGACTGCATCATTGCGTCGTGCAATAGCGGCTTTTGAAAGGGGCCCAGGAATTTCAGTCGCCAGATGTCGAGATTGTGCAAGACGTGTTGTTTCAGCCATGTCGCAATTCTATGGCTGCATACCCGCAACGCCATCTGCCGTGCGCCTTCTGACAAGTTAGGCTTGCCACATGAGTTCGCTGCGAGATAACGCACCTCTTCTCGATGCCTATCTCACCTATTTTGAGAGTCACAACACTCCCTTCACGATTCCTGGTCATAAACAAAAGGCGAGCGCGCTCGATACCGATCTTGGAAAAGTTGTTGATAGTGATATTCCGCTTTACGGCGGCCTTGATGAAATGAAGGTCACCAATAAAACATTGCCGAGAGCAGAGAAATTAGCTGCCAAATTGTGGGGCGCTGATTACGCTCGATTTTCAACAGGTGGCTCTACTCACTCGAATCAAGCAATCATCTTTGCTCTCGGTCAACCAGGTGACAAAGTCGCAGTCTCTCGAACAGCACATCGATCTGTATTAAGTGCCTTAGTCCTTGCAGGTCTTGAACCAATCTGGATGTCTCCCGAAATCGATTCGGCAACAGGTGTGCCAATTGGTATTGGAATTGCTGAGTTAGAGAGAGCGCTCCATCACAATCCCGTTGCAGTTTTACTGACTGAACCCGGGTATCTCGGAACTCTCTCCGATCTTCCAACTTTGATTTCTGCAGCTCACCATAAAAAGATTCCAGTAGTACTGGATGCAGCATGGGGTGGTCATTTTGGTTTCCATGATGCACTTCCCAAACACGCAATGCAGCTAGGCGCTGATGCACTGGTGACGAGCGTGCACAAGGCGCTTCCTGGCTACAGCGCATCTGCACTTCTTATCGCGCGCACAGAATTTTTAAGCGCCGATCGCATGGAGCAAAGTTTTGAAAGTACTCACACAACATCTCCTGCTGGCGCACCGCTTGCTTCTATCGATGGTGTGCGAGCTCTTCTGCAAAGCCGCGGCGCAGAATTAATCTCATCGCTACTCGACAATGTGGCGCGATTTAAAGAGCGTGTGCAAGGGGAATTTGCACTGCCGATTTTTCTCTACCCCAGTGACTTTCCTGCTCGGCGATTTGACCCAACAAAGATTGTCTTACGAGCCGAGCAATTGGGAGCTTCTGGAATCGAAATCGAAAAAGATTTATTGGCGGGCGGAGTGCGTGTTGAGATGGCAGATCGCGACACCATTGTCTTTCTGGCAACAATCGCTGATTCGGCAGCTGACTTTGATCGACTTGCAGATGTACTGATTCCAATCCTGAAGAAGCGACAAGAACAGAGACGTGACAGCGCCACCGCTCTCAGTTGGTCTGTTGTTCCTCAGAAAGCTATGTCGATGCGTGATGCTTACTTTGCTCATACTGAAATGGTTGAAGCTGCGCAGGCAATTGGTCGCGTTTCCGCAGATCTGATTGCGCCTTATCCACCAGGGGTTGCCGTAGTGGCACCTGGAGAGACGCTCACAGAAGAGATTGTTACTGGTTTACAAAATTCGCGTGCAGCTGGAGTGCGCATTGCTTATGCCAGCGATGCCACACTCGCGCGTTTTCGAGTAGTTAATCGCTCGTAAAAATCTTTGAGCTCGCTGAAATAATGATGGCAAGTGTGGCAGGGACCAACATTGCCCAACGCAAGGTAATTGCATCTGCTAAAAATCCCATCAATGGTGGGCCGACAATAAATCCAAAGTAGGAAATGCCAGAGATCATGGCAACAGCTTCGGCTGGAGAAATCTCCCCGTTAAAGCGCTTATTTGCCATGGAGCCTGCTGCGCTAAAAAGCAGTGGAATCACTGTTGAGAGGCCAATGCCAAACATGAACCACCCAAAGATAATTCCGGGGTTTCCTCCGATGATGAGCCCGCTTGCCATTCCGAATCCGCCAATTACTCCTGCTACCTTCAAAATGCGATTAGCACCAAATCGTGTGGCTAATTGATCACCGAAGAATCTTCCTAAAACCATCGTGAAGGAATATGCAATAAAGGGCAGCGTGCCGACAAAATGAGAGGCGTTAAATGTTTCCCGAGCAAGCACTCCTCCCCAATCACCAGCTGAACCTTCTCCAATAGAGCCAGCAAGTCCTAATAGACCCATGATAAAAATGAGGCGCGGCTTTCGTTTCTTCTTTGCTGCATCTTCTTCATACACATGCTTATCAACGCTAGATTCAAGAAATCTCTGATTGTTAAAGAAAATATTTACTGCAATTACGACACAGACCAGCAAAATATGGTTGAACTCAGAGATCTTAAATTGCGCAAATAATCCGCCAATGATGGCGCCGAGCAGACCACCTACAGACCAAAAAGCATGAAATCTTCCCAAGTATCTCGCGTCCGCTTTCTGCTCCAAAGTAACTCCGTGCGTATTCATCGAAACATCTTGAGATGCAATGGCTACTCCCAAAATAAAAAGAGTTGCGGCAAAAGAGATGGCATTAAAGGAAAGGCCAACGAGCGGTGCCACAATGACCAAAAAATACGAAGTCTTGGTTAATACTGCTGAGCTACCTTTTTGCGCAGTTAATTTGCCAACTGGACCAAGAGCTGCAAGCACGCCTAGCGATGCAGTTAAAAGACAGAACCCAAGCACAGTATTCGAAAGTTGCAGACGCGTTTTAAAGTCTGGAATGCGAGCGAAGAATGATGAGGCGATAAATCCGTGCGTTAAGAATGAGAGAGTGACTCCTACTCGAGCGCGCTTAATGGCGACAAGATCGGTCATAACGGTTGTCGATAGACCTTGTGCTGAGCTGCTTGTGCGAGTGGGCGAATCGTCATGGAATCAATATTGAAATGATCAGGGAGCATCACGCTCCACCGAATTGATTCTGCGACATCTTCTGCAGTGAGTGGGCGAGTCACACCTTCATAAACTTTTGCAGCTCGAGTTGCATCGCCGCTAAAGCGCACCTTTGCAAATTCATCAGTCTTGACCATGCCAGGTGCAATTTCAGTCACGCGAATCGGTTTTCCATTAAGTTCTAAGCGCAATGTTTCGGCAAGGGAAGTTTCGGCAAATTTCGATGCAACATAACTGCCACCATTTTCATAGGCGCGGTGCCCAGCAGTGGATGAAATAACCACAATATGCCCGCGACCATGCGTCAACATAATGGGGGTTAAAGCTTTCACCATACGCACTGAGCCAACCACATTGATATCAAAGGTTTTCTTCCAGACCTCTGGATCTGAATCTGTGACAGGATCAAAATCAAAAGCGCCACCTGCACAATTGATTAATACCGCAACGGGTTTATCTGCAAGATTGCCAGCAAGAGCATCGACGCTCTTCTGATCCGTGACATCGAGAAGGACTGCTTCAATATCTGAATTCGTCTGTGCTAATTCTTGAAGACGATCAAAGCGCCTTGCGGCAGCAATAACGTGATACCCGTTCTCGGCTAATAAACGAGCAGTTGCTGCGCCTATTCCACTACTTGCTCCCGTGATGACGGCTATCTCTTTTTCGCTCATATGAATAGCGTATATGGCGTGGCTAAGATGCACACATGAGCGCGAATAAATCGGCGGAAATCAAGGTTCGTCCTATACAAGATGTAGATAAAGAGCGCTGGCTAATCCTTTGGCAGGGTTACCTAGATTTTTATAAGACTGCAGTTGCACCTGAGCAGACCGAACGTACCTGGACCCGAATTATGGATCCTGAATTCAACATGAAATGTGCAGTGGCAGAAATCAAAGGCCAAGTCATTGGGTTTACGACCTACAACTTACAGAACTCAACCTGGTCCCCTCATGGACACTGTTATTTGGAAGATCTCTTTGTCGAACCAGCAGTTCGTGGCTATGGCGCCGGGCGAGCTCTCATTGATTATGTTATGGAGTATGCGCTCTCGATGAACTGTTCGCGGCTTTATTGGAATACCGATGAAGATAATGCAACTGCTCGCAAACTTTATGATTCCTACGTCTTGGAATCAGGAAAGCGGCAGTACCGCATTCAGCTACAAAATATTGCTGAGTAA
>CAZGXO010000071.1:0-5252 GCA_964529875.1 uncultured Candidatus Planktophila sp.
GGGCGCAGGAACCTGCATCTGCACTTCGCTCCGGAGGGCTCGGAATTCGAGAGCTCAAGGAATTAGCCACGCATTTGGGTGTAGAAGAATCCTGTGCTGCATTTATTGCAGAAGTTTCCTACATGGCAGGACTTGTCACCATTGAGCCAAATGATCAAATACTTCCAACTCATCAATTTGATATTTGGTTGACTCAAAAAGCATCAAGACGCTGGCAGACTCTAGCTTCAGCATGGTTAATCTCGTCGCGGCTATCTGGTCTTACTGGTAGAGAAAACGGAAAGAGCGTTGCACCACTTGGCCCTGAATTAGATCGATCAAACGCTGCACAAGTGAGAGCACTTACTTTGCAGATACTCTCCGAAAATCGTGGAGTAGCACCAGATTTCAATTCTTTTGTTGCATGCGCAACGTGGCTCTTACCAAGTAAGCGCGCAGGTGGTTTACCAGCCGATTACATCGCCTGGACTTTGCGTGAAGCAGAATGGCTTGGAATCACTGGACAAGGTGCGATTTCAACATATGGAGCAGATTTTCTCAGTGGTGGAGATTGTGAGCAGATTGATGCCGATCTTCCAAAAGCCGTTGACCATATCTTGATTCAAAGTGATAACACTGCAATTGCTCCGGGTCCTCTGGAACATGAAATTGCTCAAGAGCTATCACTGATTGCTGATGTTGAATCCCGCGGAAATGCCACAGTCTTTAGATTTTCAGAGAGTTCAATCAGGCGCGGATTAGATCATGGTCGCACTGGTGATGAAATAAGTAAGTTTCTCGGAAAAACTTCTAAAACACCCATGCCGCAACCGCTTGAGTACCTCATTGCAGATGTAGCAAAGAAACACGGAAAGCTCAGGGTTGGAAATACTGCTGCATTTATTCGCTGTGAAGATCCCGCACTCATTGCCCAGATCGTGGGAGATAAAAGATTAGAAGTTCTCCGATTACGAAAAATTGCCCCAGAAGTTCTCATCTCTCACTTTGATGCAGCAGAAACTATGCACGTCCTTCGCAGTTTTGGATATCTGCCGGCGGGTGAAGATGGAGACGGTTTATTGCTCAGTGGCCCACGAGTTCAACGTGCGCAAGGTAAGGCGCGACCACCAAGAATTCTCGGTGAATATCAAAAGCCCGACGAAATCCAAATTGAAAATGCATTGCGAGCTCTTCGCACAGGTGAAAAATCAAGTCGCAGACAGAGCACTATGCGCAATATTGCAACCGAAGCGCTCGGTGCACTTCCACGTACCTCTGCAAACGAGACTTTAGAATTATTAAGCGATTACTTGCAACATCAACCCAATAAATCACTTTCGATTGGGTATGCCGACAATAACGGTTTAGTTTCACATCGAATAATTGACCCGCTCAAATTATCAGCGGGTTCACTCATTGCACGTGATCACGCAACAGGAGAAGTGCAAACCTTCAGAATTGCACGTATTACGGGGGTTGCCTCCTTATGACGAGCGCGAACGCCACCGAATACGGCAGACTTACTCCTATGTTGGCAGCTCTGGAAGCGTTAGTTCGCTGCGAATCACCCACAGAAGATCTTGATGCATGCTCACAAGTTGTCCAACTAGCAAGTGATATTGCAACTCGCCATCTTGGTACACCTGCGCAGATTAAAAATATTGAAGGGCGCCCCGTATTTTGGTGGGGAGCAGAAACACCAGAAATTTTGCTGCTTGCACATTTAGATACTGTCTGGCCACGTGGTTCATTCACCCCTCTGTGGGAAATCCAAGGTGATGTATTACGAGGCCCCGGAACATTTGATATGAAAGCAGGGTTTATTCAAGCGCTCTATGCCTTAAAAGGAATCACTGGTTCAGTTGCGCTTGTTGCAACAACTGATGAAGAGACCGGAAGCCATGCCTCTAAGAATCTTATTAAAGAACTCTCTTCTCGTGCCAAGGCAGTTTTAGTTTTAGAAGCTTCACTCGATGGCAAGGTAAAAACCGGTCGCAAAGGTACAGCGATGTATCAAATTAAAGTGATCGGCTTAGCAGCTCATGCCGGTTTAGAGCCCGAAAAAGGAATCAATGCAACTACTGAGATAGCGCACGCAATTTTAGCTTTAAGCAAATTAGAGAATGCCGAGCATGGCACCACAGTTGTACCTACACTTTTACAATCTGGAACTACTACCAACACAGTTCCAGATTCAGCAATTCTTGATGTAGATGCCCGTTCATTCTCTCAAGCAGAGTTAGAACGCATTGATCGAGAAATCAGAAAAATTCAACCTGCTCATCCAGGTGCTCGCCTTGAAATATCAGGTGGGCTCAATCGCCCGCCGCTTGAGCCGCGCTCAACTCAAGCGCTCTATGAGCGCGCTGAAAAAGTTGCAGCGCAACTTGGTATGAAACCTCTTGGCTGCGCCGAAGTAGGTGGCGCAAGTGATGGAAATTTTGCAGCAGCAGCTGGTGCGCAAGTATTAGATGGTCTTGGTGCAGTGGGTGGTGGCGCGCATGCTGCAACTGAGTGGGTAAGTATTAAATCTCTCCAAGAGCGCAGTGATTTTCTCCATGCATTGATTAAGGATTTACTATCGTGACAGAAGGCCCACTCATAGTCCAAAGCGATAAAACGCTGCTGCTTGATATTGATCATCCACTTTCCACCGAATGTCGACGTGCAATCGCTCCCTTTGCTGAACTCGAAAGATCTCCCGAACACATTCATACCTATCGGCTGACAAATTTAGGGCTTTGGAATGCGCGAGCTGCTGGACATGATGCAGAACAAGTTATTGACACACTCATAAAATATTCACGGTTTGCTGTTCCGCATTCACTTCTTGTCGATGTTGCAGAGACTATGTCGCGCTATGGCAGATTGCGCTTAGAAGCAGATCCAGTACATGGATTAATCCTGGTGACCACTGACTCGAGCGTCTTAGAAGAAGTGATTCGAGCCAAAAAGATTGCACCACTCTTAGGTGCGCGCATCGATAAAGAAACTGTGGCAGTTCACCCCAGCCAGCGTGGTCAAATAAAGCAATCGCTCTTACGACTTGGTTGGCCAGCTGAAGATTTTGCTGGTTACGTCGATGGACAAGCGCATGAGATTGCGCTCAAAGAAAATGATTGGAAAATTCGCCAATATCAAGAACATGCAGCAGAAGGTTTTTGGCATGGTGGTTCGGGAGTTGTCGTGCTCCCTTGTGGCGCCGGAAAAACTATCGTCGGATGTGCTGCTATGGCACATGCCAAAGCAACAACACTTATTTTGGTTACCAACACAGTGGCAGCTCGTCAGTGGCGCGCGGAACTCCTGCGCCGCACAACGCTTAATGAAGATGAGATTGGTGAATATTCTGGGTCAAAGAAAGAGATTCGCCCCGTAACTATTGCCACTTATCAGGTGATGACCAAGAAGAAGAATGGTGTCTACGCGCACTTAGATCTCTTTGATACTCATGATTGGGGCTTGATTATTTATGACGAAGTGCATTTATTGCCTGCGCCCATCTTTCGCTTTACCGCTGATATTCAATCTCGTCGCCGCCTAGGGCTCACTGCAACGCTCGTTCGTGAAGATGGAATGGAAGGCGAAGTTTTTTCACTCATTGGACCAAAGCGCTTTGATGTACCTTGGAAAGAGATTGAGGCGCAAGGCTATATCGCTCCTGCTGAATGTATAGAAGTGCGGGTAAATCTCACGGAAGCAGAGCGGCTCTCATATGCCACTGCAGAACCAGAAGAGCGATATCGCCATTGTGCGACCACTCGAACAAAGAGAAATGTTGTAGAAAAATTAGTGGAGCTACATTCCGGAGAACAGACTCTGGTTATAGGTCAATATATTGATCAATTAGATGAACTCTCTGAAACTTTGGGAGTTCCGCTCATCAAAGGAGATACCCCGCAAAAAGAGCGCGAGCGACTTTTTGCTGCATTCAGAAGTGGTGAAGAGAAATGTTTAGTTGTCTCAAAGGTTGCAAATTTCTCTGTTGATCTCCCTGAAGCAACCATTGCCATCCAAGTATCAGGCGCCTTTGGTTCTCGCCAAGAAGAAGCTCAGCGCTTAGGTCGCATTCTTCGTCCGAAGGCAGATGGGCGCGGGGCTAAGTTTTACTCGGTCGTTTCCAGAGACACTATCGATCAAGACTTTGCACAAAATAGACAGCGCTTCCTTGCCGAACAAGGATATTCATACAGAATTATTGATGCCGACGATGTTTTTCAAGGGAAGCTCTAAAACGATCTGGATTGACTCTAAAAAAATCATGGTGCTCACCATTGATATGGATTACCGGAACTTCGTGACCGTATAACTTCTCTAACTCTTGATTGCCATCTATATAGATAATTTCAATTTCGAAAGTCAACTCACCTTGTAATTCCTGCAGAGTTTTCACAGCATCTTCACATAGATGGCAGCCATGGCGGGAATAAACGGTGACCATGCCTTCATTCTCTCACCCTGATAGCGTTGCCTGCTATGAGACTGCATCTTAGAAAATTGAGTAGATTCCTGCTCGCATCTTCTATTCTGGCAATCTCACTTTCACCAATTCATGCGGGTGCTCTCTCAACTTTTAAGGTTTCTGAATCAAAAGTGTGGGGACACACGTATGCAGGAAAATCACAAGGTGTACCTTCAACTCGACCACCGAAAGTTGCTTATGTCGAAGCGAAAGCGCGCTTTGTTGTCAATTATAAGAATTTTCCAGAATGGGCCAAGAAAGATTTCCAGGCAGCTGTCGATATTTGGTCGCAATACTTTTCTTCAGTTGTTCCCATTAAAATTGATGCAACATTTGGCCGCTCCGCTTCTTATGGAGTTCTCGGAAGCGCCAGACCCGGAAATTATTACTCTGGTTTTGATGGTGCACCAGATCAAAGCCTTTGGTATCCCTCAGCGCTAGCAAATGCTCTCGCTGGCAAAGATTTAGAACCAGATAATCCCGAAATGATTATTCAGGTTAACTCTGCTGCTAATTGGAATACGCGAAATGATGGAACTCCAAAATCCACCGAATACGATCTGCAATCAGTATTCCTCCATGAAATCGCTCATGGCTTAGGTTTCCTCTCAACTGATTCTTACGATTCATTCTTCGGCTACGGAACAATCGAGCAACCCACACCATATGCTGCATATGCACAATTGCCCGATGGTCGTCGGCTCTCGGATCTCCCTTCGCCATCCATCGAATTAGGAAAAGCGCTCACATCTCCATTGGTCTGGTCTGGGCCAAGTGGCACCGCAGCAAATGGTGGCGCCAAAATTATTTT
>CAZGXO010000072.1:0-3677 GCA_964529875.1 uncultured Candidatus Planktophila sp.
GAGATTGATTCAATTTCATCAAGCGCTTCGGGGAGTAAATCATTGAGCTTTACATAATCATCTGATGCGCGCCGTTCGGTGACGGCAAATACTTCAGCTTGCGCCGCATCTACTGCATCATCAACTTCGCCATTTTGATCATAACCAAGTTGCACAATTTTGGTTCCGGCTTCGACAAGACGGCGCATGATGGCATGTTCGAGAACAATCTTTGCGTAGTAACCAGCGTTAGCGGCAGTGGGAACAGATGAGATGAGTGTATGTAGATAAGGTGCGCCACCTGCACGTGCGATATCTCCATTTTTTGTTAGCTCTGCAGCAACAGTGATTGCATCTGCTGGTTCGCCGCGGCTATAGAGATCGAGAATTGCACCAAAAATTAATTCGTGAGCTGGTCGATAGAAATCTCGTTCGCGCAAAACTTCGACAACATCTGCAATTGCATCTTTAGATAACATCATTCCGCCGAGAACAGATTGTTCTGCTTGCAGATCTTGCGGTGGAGTGCGCTCGAACTCAGCGCCAACAGTGTTATAGGTTGCTGCGCTTCGTCCGCTATTGGGCAGTTCGGCAAGACTCACGGGCAAAACTTCTCACCCAGCACTGACATATGCGAAGGCGCTTGGGGATGGGGCTGGGGAAAAAGAGCGCTCTTATGTGTAAAAGGCTGTGGAGGAGTTGTGGAGAACTCCACTTATCGGTGGACAGCGCCTCTGGATGAGCGTGAATATGTGTGGAGGAAAGTAATTACGAGGTTCTCATAATGTGAAATCAGCAGTAGGAAAGAGAGAAGGCCCGCTACATCATGTAGCGGGCCTTCTCTGTAATGGAATTTAAGAAGCGCTCACAGTAAGTGAAACTGATGCAACTACGTTATGAGCGAGTGCAACCTTTACTGTGTATGAACCTGTCTTCTTGATATGTCCTGCAGTCTTAATGGTGTGGCGATCGATATCGATTCCTGCAGCAGATTTAATTGCAGCAGCAATATCTTTATCAGTCACTGAACCAAAGAGTCGTCCAGCAGAACCAGTCTTTACAGAGACGGTGATGGCAGTCTTTTCCAGAGCTGCCTTAATCTCTTTTGCATGATCGAGATCGCGGACTTCGCGAGCAGCGCGTGCGCGACGAATACCTTCGATCTGCTTTTCGCCACCTTGTGTCCAGACGATGGCAACGCCACGTGGAAGAAGGAAGTTACGGGCATAACCATCTTTGACGTTGACAACATCTCCGGCGTTACCGAGCTTATTTACTTCACGAGTAAGAATGAGTTTCATAATTGATATCTCCTTATCGTGCCGATGATGTGTAAGGCAGAAGAGCAACTTCGCGGCTGTTCTTGACAGCTGTTGCTACTGCGCGCTGATGTTGGGTGCATGCACCGGTAACTCGGCGAGCGCGGATCTTGCCGCGATCGGAGATGTATTTGCGAAGGGTGGCGATATCTTTGTAATCGATATAGGTCACCTTGTCGCGACAGAAGCTGCAAGGCTTCTTCTTGAACTTCTTATTAAGCGCAGCTGCTTTTGCGCCTTTATTCTTTGGCTCGCGAAGAGCCTTGTTATTTCTTGCTCCCATTATGGTGCTCCTTTTCGGGCCCTGCTCTTCAACTCTTACGAGCTAAGAGAAGGAATGGTGGATTTGTTTTTTAAAAGGGTGGTTCGTCGGTTGTAGATGTTGCCCATCCACCACCGGCGGGTGACGTTGAAGCTGCTGCCCATGGATCGTCGTTAAATGAATCTGCAGCAGGTGCTGCAGCTTGACCTCCGCCAGCGCGCTGGGTGCGTGTGACCTTAGCGGTGGCGTTACGTAGTGAAGGTCCTACTTCATCAACTTCAACTTCAAAGACAGTGCGCTTCTCGCCTTCTTTTGTTTCGTACGAACGCTGCTTGAGTCGACCAGAGAGAATGACGCGCATTCCTTTGGTGAGTGACTCTGCAACATTCTCTGCAGCTTGACGCCAGATTTGGCATTGAAGGAAGAGGCTCTCGCCATCTTTCCATTCGTTAGTTGCCTTATCGAGATAGCGAGGTGTTGAAGCAACGCGAAATTTTGCTACCGCCGCACCACTTGGGGTGAAACGTAGCTCTGGATCGTCAACGAGGTTGCCGATCAATGTGATTGTTGTATCTCCTGCTGCCATAACTTTTCCTCTTATTTCTACTCTGATATCTACTCTGGGGGTCTCTACTGGTTGAGTCCGTACTTATAAATTACTCGCCACTTGCGACAACTGCTGGCGCAAAACGCAGAAGCTGTGCACAAGAGTTTCGATTAGGAAGGGCGAATAACCTTTGTGCGAAGAACAGATTCGTTCAGGTTTAACTGACGATCTAACTCTTTGATAGCCGCAGGCTCGCAGTGCATATCGACAACTGCGTAAATGCCTTCTGGCTTCTTATTGATTTCAAATGACATACGGCGACGGCCCCATACATCGAGCTTGTCGACGCGGCCTCCGCTGTCTTTGATGATTTTGAGATATGTCTCAAGTGATGGTGTGACGGTACGTTCTTCTAGATCAGGATCGAGAATGACCATCAATTCATATCGACGCATACGTTAACCCGACCTCCTTTGGACTAAGACGGCCACGGTATTTCCGTGACAGGAGGGTTAAAGCTCTTCATCTCTTGCCCGGAAAGGCTAGCGATGAAGGGGTTAAGGGTAACTCTCGCCTGTTGATAAGAGAAATTCGCGCGGAAATACGCGGGAATTCCGCTGCCTTCTTGCTAAATGCACCACCATTAAGAGTGAAGCTGCGATGCGTATCAACGTTGCAAGTGAGTAAGCGACCACTGGCAATCCAAATCGTGCACCGGTCACTGTTGCTAGGTGTTGCCAGATTGCTAAGTGATACAGAAGTTCTGCACCTTGCCAGAACCAAAAGATCGGAATGTCGCGCTTATCAACCAGTGCAATTACTGCAAGCGGTGCTAACCATAAAACATATTGTGGTGAATACACCTTGCTCGCGGCCATAACGATGACCATAATAAAAAAGGCAGTGTCGGCAAGTGTCAGCGTGTTGATGGTTTGGAGATAAAAGAGCGCAAAGGAGGTAATACCTATTAATAGAACTAGTACCGCCAAATAATTTTGGTGGGTCAAATTAATTCCTACATTTGAAAGCGCATACCAGATGGATCCCCAGTCAGAACCACGATGGAAGTTCAGAGAGTAAAAACGCCACCAGCCATCAAATGTTGTCAGAGCTACTGGCACATTAATCAGGGCATACGTTGCAACGGTGAGAGATAGATATTTAAAGAAATTTCTTAGCTCACCGCGCCTAAAATAAATCAACGCAATGGGAATCAGTAAGAAAATTGGGAGAAACTTGGTGGAGATTGAAATACCTAGCGCGAGCGCACTACCAAATAACTGCTTTCTATCAAACCAATAAATTGCAAGCAACATCGTTGCAATAGCCCAGAGATCCCAGTTGATGTAGAGCGAAGCAACTGCTGCGGGCGCGAGCGGTAGAAGATAGGCAAATTCTGGTTTGATGCGATACACAATCAGCGCAATGACGATAAAGAGGAGCGCTAATAAAATTGCGCTACCGATGAAATATTGGATATGTCCACTGGGTAACAATTCGGCAGTCGCCCACATGAGAACTCCCTGAACTACGGGATACTCGACAGAGTGAACACCACTGCTATAGGGCC
>CAZGXO010000072.1:3777-5181 GCA_964529875.1 uncultured Candidatus Planktophila sp.
TGATCTAACTTTCGTTCGCCATAAAGCGCTGGAATATCTGAATAACAGGCATGAATATATTGCGATGGCGTCGCAAAACCAGTCTCTACACAGTAATTAAATTTCGCATAACTGATAAGTGAAGCAAAGAGCGCTAAGAGAATGATGACGCGAGATGAAACGCGCATAAATTAATTAGCGCTTCTTTTGACTTTGCCGGCCGCCACTAGTCATCACAACTGGATCTAAGCCGCCAATATTTGAAGGCGCCGGAAAACTCATGACAGGTTCATCACGGAGCGCGCCTTTCATAAATGCAGTCCAGATGCGCGCCGGGAAAGTTCCACCTGTCACTGAGTTCAATCCACCAATACCGTTCAGCGATTCTGATGCGCTATCTCGAAAGAGCGCAACCGATGCTGCAAGTTGCGGTGTGTATGCGCTAAACCAGGCAGATGCATTTGATTGTGATGTTCCGGTCTTTCCCGCTGCAGGTCTACCAAGGCCAAGGGCAGCTGCTCCGGTTCCACCATTTACTACCGCTTTGAGTGCATAGGTCAGATCTGCCATCACATCTTTACTAAATACTTCTTGTGTTTGTGGTCTTCCTTGATACAGCACAGTTTTATCAGGGCCAATCACTTCAGTGACTAAATATGGTTTTGCATAAACACCTTGTGCAGCAAATGTGGCGTAGGAATTGGCAACATCAATCACATGCGGACTTGCAACACCAAGGGTGACAGATGGAGTTGCAATCATCGCTACATCTTGCGGAATTCCAGCGCGTCTTGCAGCATCAACAACTTTATCTAGCCCCGCTTTAATTCCAAGTGGCACATACACCGTATTCACTGAATGTTGTGTGGCGCTGAGCAAATCAATCTGTCCCCATCCTTCATCGCCATAATTGGAGACTTCATAAGGTTTTCCTAAATCATCAAAGGTTTGCGGGGAATCACCGTTCCACATTGAAGTAAGTGGAATTCCAGCTTCTAAACCTGCGATGAGCGCAAAGGGCTTAAAGGTAGAGCCGGCTAGGGCAATAGATTGAGTAGCATCATTTAATTGGCGAACTACATAATCTTTTCCGCCATACATGGCAACAACTTCACCAGTGCCTGGGCGAATAGCTACGAGGGCAATATGTAAATTTGTAGGCGCAGGTTTAGGAGTTAATTTATTCACTGCATCAACTGCTGATGTCTGGGCATTCTGATCAATCGTTGTTTTGATGACATATCCACCAACAAGTAATTGATCTTGGGTAAACCCTGCTTTGCTTAACTCTTTCTGTACCGAATCAATAATGTAACCCTTAGGACCGCTGAGTTGTCCCGATGTTGTCCGCGGCGCAATGATTGGTAATTTGGCAGCTTTAGCCTGTTCTGGCGTTATCCATTTCTCTTCCAGCATGCCTTGAAT
>CAZGXO010000073.1:0-4995 GCA_964529875.1 uncultured Candidatus Planktophila sp.
ACAGTAGCGCTGATTTATTGATCTCACTTCATGTTGACCGCCATACCAATCCAGATGCGCGCGGGGTGGCAACTTTCTTTTACGGCAGCGATCAGCATGGTGTTCACTCAATTGTGGGAGAACGATTTGCTTCGCTCATCCAACGAGAAATTTCTGCCCGCACTGATTTCCTGAATTGCCGCACTCATGCCAAGACGTGGGATTCATTGCGCCTCACCAAGGCACCCTCAATCCGCGTTGAATTGGGATATGCCACCAATGAAGGAGATCGGGCGAGATTAGCTCGTGCAGATTTTCGTGATGCCATTGCAGAAAGTTTTGTGATTGCAATTCAACGTCTCTATTTAGCGGCAGAAGATGATGCAAAAACTGGAACGCTGCGCATCTCTGATCTGCGTAACGCCGGCCTTCGTAAATAACCCCGCCCCAAGCACTGCGCTATCTATGGGAGACTTCTCCTTATGTCCGATATTTCACTGCGCTATCAGACTGGCGTTTCGCAGAACCTAGAGAAACGTTTTGCGCATCGCGCTGCAGGAATGTTGCCATCTGAAATTCGTTCGCTCTTCGCTGTTGCATCTCGCCCTGAAATAGTTTCACTTGCAGGTGGTATGCCAAATCTCTCCGCGCTTCCGATGGAGATGATGGCCGGAGTTGTTAATGATTTGATTTTGAATAATGGTTCAGAAGCGCTGCAGTATGGCAGCGGCCAAGGCCATCCCAAGCTTCGCCAACAAATCTGCGATGTCATGGCGCTTGAAGGAATTCGCGCCAATGCTGATGATGTGGTCATTACAACTGGTTCGCAGCAGGCGCTTGATCTCATTTCACGAATTTTTATTGATCCAGGCGACGTTGTTTTAGTAGAAGCGCCTTCTTATGTAGGAGCGCTCGGCACCTTCCGCCAATATGAAGCATCGGTTGTGCACGTTGAAATGGATCAGAACGGTTTAATTCCAGATTCACTTCGCGCCGCCATTAAGAGCGTGCGCGCTGCTGGTCGCAAAATCAAATTCCTCTACCTCATCCCCAACTACCAGAATCCAACTGGGGTCTGCCTGCCAGCAGATCGGCGCACTGAAATTCTTAACATTTGCCGCGAGGAAGAGATCTTTGTCGTGGAAGATAATCCATACGGTCTACTCGGTTTTGATAAGCCATCACCTAATGCGATGCGCGCTGAAGATTCCGAGAATGTGATCTACCTTGGCTCTTTCTCCAAGACCATCGCTTCAGGTCTGCGCGTTGGTTGGGCGCTCGTTCCACAATCACTCAAAGATAAATTGGTGATTGCCTCTGAATCTTCGATTTTATGTCCTTCAAACTTTACGCAATTAACCATCTCTAGCTATTTGGCAGATCAACCGTGGCGCGATCAAATCGCTAATTTCTGCGAACTCTATAAGGTGCGCCGCGATGCCATGCTGGAAACGCTGGAAGCGCACTTCCCGCAAGAAGCTACCTGGACAAAGCCCGGTGGTGGTTTTTATGTCTGGGTTAATTTGCCACCAGAAATTGATACCAAAGCGTTAATGCCAAAGGCGATTGTGGCCAAAGTTGCGTATGTACCTGGCACTGCATTTTATGCGGATGGACTTGGTTCATGGGCGATGCGCCTTTCTTACTGCCACCCAACTCCAGAACGTATCCGCGAAGGTGTGAAGGCGCTCGGTGGTGTTGTAAAGCAAGAGATGAAGCGCCGCGGCACCGCGCTTAATTAATAACTAACCTTCAATCAAATCAACGATTCGCTGCAGATCTTCGCTTCCAGAAAATTCGATCACAATCTTGCCTTTACCTTTTCCAGATTGCACCGTCACACGAGTATCTAAGTAATCACTCAAGAGTTCTGCTGCAGCAAGACCCGCGCCCGAGATTCCCTTAGCCGCAGATTTCTTAGGCGATGACGTTGTTGGTTTGAGCGTTGCAATAATTTCTTCCGTTGCACGCACGCTTAAACCTTCAGCAACAATTCGTCCTGCAAGTTTTTCAATTTCAGCGCCATCGGTAAGTCCAAGGAGCGCACGAGCATGTCCTGCAGAGATCACTCCTGATGCCACTTTGCGCTGTACCGAATCGGGAAGGTTGAGCAGACGAATCGTGTTAGAGATCAGCGGACGTGAACGTCCTAACTTCACCGCTAATTCATCATGGGTGCAACCAAAATCAGAGAGCAGTTGCGCATATGCCGCACCTTCTTCAAGCGGGTTGAGGTTGCTGCGATGAATATTTTCAATGAGAGCTTCGCGCAATAATTCATTATCGGGTGTTTGGCGAATGATGACTGGAATGCTGGAAAAACCTGCAATTTGTGCGGCGCGAAAGCGGCGCTCACCCATGATTAATTCATATTTATTCTCAGCCACTTTCCGAACTACAGGGGGTTGCAGAATTCCTACCGATTTAATGGAAGCGACAAGTTCTGCCATAGCAGCTTCATCAAAAATCTGACGTGGTTGTTTTGGGTTGGGCGAGATCTGCGAAAGTGGAATTTCATTTTGCTGTGCAACTTCTGTACCTGCAACAGTAAGTGATGTTGGGATAAGTGAATCTAAATTCGTGCCGAGTCCCCCGCGCTTTATCGCCATTATGCAATTCCATCTTTGTAATGAATGCTGACAACATTGGAGTTAAAAGCTGACTCAAATTCAACCTGCGCAGGTTTACCGCGCTCTGCAATTTCGCGGGCAACGTGCATATATGCAATAGCACCTGGAGATAGCGGATCGTATGTCATCACTGTCTGGTTATAAGAAGGCGCTTCGGAAACGCGCACTGCACGCGGAATTGGAATATCGATAAGTTCTGTAGGAAAGTGTGAACGTACATTTGCTGCAACATCATTTGATAAACGAGTTCTGCCATCAAACATTGTTAAGACAATCGTTGAGAGATTGAGCGTTGGATTAAGTCGCTTCTTTACTACTGCATATGTTTCAAGTAATTGTGATAAACCTTCGAGTGCGTAATATTCAGTTTGAATAGGGATTAATAACTCTTTTGATGCAGCAAATGCGTTGATAGTAAGAAGTCCAAGAGATGGCGGACAATCAATAAAAATGTAATCATAATTTGCGCTAATCTCTTCAATCGCACTCTTTAATTGCAATTCGCGCGCCACCATCGAGACTAAATTAATTTCGGCGTTAGCAAGTGATGTATTTGAAGAGACGCAATCAAGTGCTGGAAAGCCAGCAACTTTTTTAATCACTTCACTGATCTTTACATCGCCCATCAACACTTCATAGACACCTGCGCTATCACGATGTTCAACGCCGAGTGCAGTCGATGCGTTACCTTGTGGATCAAGATCGATCACGAGAACCCGAAGGCCGCCCATCGCCATGGCAGCTGCGATATTGACGGTGGTGGTGGTCTTTCCGACCCCGCCCTTCTGGTTGGCCACGGTGAAGATGCGGGTAGAGGCAGGTTTTGCCATCGCCTCCTTAAGGCGGCGAACGCCTATGACCTTTGCACCGGTTTCACGTGAAACTTGATCCATGATGCGAATCTAAGCACGCACGGGGCGCTCCGCCCCGTTATTTCACTCGCTTTACCTCAACAATCCGCCCGAGGCCAACGCCTTCAAGCTCAATTTCATGGAGGATGGCGCCTTCTACGCTCTCCATTTCGCGGGCGGCAGACTCTCCCTTCATCGCAAGGAGCGCTCCCCCCGGTTTAATCAGATGCCAGGTCAGCTTCTGCAACTTCTCAAGGGGGGCAACAGCTCGCGCCGTCACAAAATCTGCTCTCTGCTTTACATCTTGGGCCCGGCCGCGAAGTACCTGGATAGAGGTACCGGCAACTGCCTCTTGGAGAAACTCCACCCTCCGCTCAAGGGGTTCGATCAAGGTCACCTTCAGATCAGGACGGGCGAGGGCAATCACGATTCCAGGTAGCCCCGCCCCCGATCCGATATCAAAGAGCTGGGCGCCTTGTGGCAGAAGGGTCGTGATGTGGAGGCAGTTAAAGATATGGCGCTCCCAGATGCGCTCGCCTTCTCGCGGCCCAATCAACCCGCGCTCAATTCCAGCGCTCGCCAGCAATTCGGCGTAGGCGCGAATCTCGGCCTTTCGCTCTGGAAAGTAGCGGCCGACTAGCCCCTCTAGTTCCACGTGAAACTTACGCTGGATAGATAACGACGTAGCGGTGTGGATCTTCCCCGTCAGATTCTGAGGTCAACCCCAAGGTCTGGATAGTGTCGTGGATAATCTTTCGCTCAAAGGCATTCATCGGCTCCAATTTGATGGAGTTGCCGGTGGTCTTCGCCTCTTCCGCCATCTTCTCGGCGAGAGCGGTCAGCTCTTTCCGGCGACCTGCGCGGAAACCATCGATATCGAGCATCAAGCGGCTGCGATCTCCCGTTGAGGTCTGCACCGCAAGGCGGGTCAACTCCTGAATCGCATCAAGGACCTGGCCATCATCGCCTACGAGGTGGCCCAACTTTCCGCCCACAATCGCAAGGGCTGCTCGACCATTCTCAACATCGATATCGATATCGCCATCAAGATCTGCAATATCAAGGAGCCCCTCTAAATAATCAGCTGCGATATCGCCTTCCTCTTCAAGTTTGGCGATGCTCTTAGGAGCCTTTTTCTCCTCGCCCGCTTCGTCTACTTCAACAACTTCTAGATTCTCACTCATTTAGCGACCCCTTTAGTGGTATTTAATATAAATTGATGGCAATTGCCCGTTTTACTTCTTCTTTTTCTTCCTCTTTGGCTGCTTCCTCTGACCTTGGGCTTCAGGCGCTCCGCCTTCACCCTCTTCAACTCCATCGACTGCGCTTGCGCCATCAGCCTTTGCCTTAGCAGCGCGCTTCTTCTGTAACTCTTCATATGCAGGAGATCCCGGTGTTGGGTTTCTCTTAATGACATAGAACTGCTGGCCCCATGTCCAAATATTTGTCGTCGACCAATAAATCAAAACACCCACTGGAAAATTCACGCCAGATACAGCGAAGATGATGGGAAATAAATACAACATGATCTTCTG
>CAZGXO010000074.1:0-4953 GCA_964529875.1 uncultured Candidatus Planktophila sp.
GGTTCAGCAACGCGTCCCATCGGAATTCCTTGCAAGAGTCGATTCATCAGAATCTGCGCTTTCTCGCCTTCGGTTTCAACCCATTTGCGCCAACCAGGTGTGTTGACTGAACATGGTTGAATCGCATTCACTCGAATCTTTGAGGTTGCCCATTCAATTGCTAATTCGCGAGTCATTTGAATGACGCCACCTTTTGCAACAGAGTACGCAAAGTTTCCGCGACCAATTGCGGAACTTCCAGCAATCGAAGCGATATTGACTACTGCAGCAGGTTTTTTTGCAGCAAGGACTAATTTGGAAAATTCACGAGCGTTCATGAAGTATCCAGTGAGTGATGTAGCCATGACTCGATCCCATTCAGCATTTGATGTGTCCTGAGGTGGCGTATGTATTCCGGCTGCCGCATTATTTACCAAAATATCTGGTGTGCCTAAATCTTTTTTGATGGATTGGTAGAGCGAAATGACATCAGACTCAATACTTGAATTACTCAAATATGTTGTGACTTGAATTCCTTTTGCTTCGAGTTCGCCTTTCAGTCGATTCAATGCATTTTGATCGATATCCGAACACGCAAGTCGCGCACCAGCACCACCAAGTTGGTGGGCAGTTGCAGAGCCAATGCCACCAGCTGCGCCAGTTATTACAACCGTCTTATTGCTGAGATCAAATACTGAAAGTGACATGTTGAGCTCCTTACCTAGTAGGCCATAACTTTTTTAACGGCATCAATGATTCCTTGAACGGAAGGAATCGCAGCATCAGACATTTTTGGGTTAGCGCTAATTGGTGCACGCACGCCTCCAAGTCGAACAATTGGACCCTTCAGGTATTTGAAGTTTGCTTCAGTTGCCGTCGCCGCAATTTCTGCAGTGATTGATGCAAACATCGGAGCTTCATCAACGACAACAATTCGTCCATATTTTTGGACTGCAGCGTTGATTGCATCAGTATCTAATGGATAGAGAGTGCGAAGATCTATAATTTCTACATCGGTGCCAGATTTCTCTAGCTCTTGCGCCGCTTTCAGCGCTGTAACCGTTGTGTAGCCATATGTGATGATGGCGCAATCTTTTCCACTTCTTAGCGAATTAGCTTTTCCAAATGGAATGAGGTTATTTGCTGGATCAATTTCGCCTCGGACACCAGAAAGTTTCTTATGCATCAAGAACACAACTGGATCTGGCGTGCGAAGCGCAGTCTTAATTAAGCCCTTCACATCCCATGGTCGCGATGGCACTGCCAGTGAGAGTCCGGCAGTGTGAGCAAAGAGTGATTCCAACGCATTTGAATGGTGCGCGCCGCCAAGAGCAACACCTGAGGTTGCACGAATAACAAGCGGAACGGGCTGACCGAACATGAATCGAATCTTCGCTGCTTGATTGATGATTTCATCCATCGCTCCCAAGGAGAAGTCGATGAAGTTCAAATCAACAATCGGATGGCAGCCATACATAGCAGCGCCCATTCCACCTGCAACCATTGCTGCTTCAGAGATTGGCGCATCTTTCACTCGGTTTTCGCCAAATTCCTGCGCAATGCCCTTCACTTGAGCAAAGTGCCCACCTCGCTCAATGAGATCTGTACCAATAATGAAGATGCCTTCGTTCGATTGCATCTCTTCGCGAACACCTTGTTGAAAAGCTTCTGAATATGACGGATTGGTGTTTCGTACTGAAGTATCTGTAGCGCTCATTATTTGCTTACCCCCAAAAGTCCAGAATCAACATCAACCATGATTGAAGTCGGATCCGGTTCGGGTGAACTTTCGGCATACGCCACTGCTTCATCGATTTCTTTTGTGACATCTGCTTTCATCGCTTCAAATGCGTCGGCAGAAATCACTCCTTCAGAAATTAAATGGCGGCTGAAACCATCTATCGGATCTTTATTTTGTCGCCAATCTGCAATTTCATCTTGAGTTCGGTACTGACCTTTCTCACCAACGTTATGACCGTAATAGCGATAGGTAAGTGCATTAATAAAAGTTGGCCCTTCACCTTTGAGAGCGCGTTCACGAGCTTCGCTGACAAATTTATTAACTTCTAACACATCCATGCCATTTATATTGAAGGAAGGCAGACCAAAACCCGCTGCTCGTTTTGCCAGATCTTTTCCGCCAGTGACGCGATCGACAAACGTTTCAACTGCGTACTGATTGTTATCTACGACAATGATGTATGGCAATTTGTAAATCACTGCCATGTTGATCGCTTCCCACGTTCTGCCGGTATTCATTCCACCATCGCCGACAAAACCAACTGAAACTTTTTTGTGGCCAAGCTGCTTAATTCCAAGCGCAGCGCCCATGCCAATTCCGACGCCCGCTCCAACAATTCCATTTCCGCCGAAGTGGCCACGATGGAAATCACCAAGGTGCATTGATCCGCCGCGACCTCTCGAACAACCTGTTGCTTTGGTGAAAAGTTCTGCCATCACTTCTTTCGCGGTAAATCCTTTAGCAAGTGTGTGGTGATGTGATCGATGTGTTGTTGCAATCACGTCATCTGGCGCTAAAGCTGACATCGACCCGACGGCAACGGCTTCTTGGCCAGAAGAGTTATGCATTCCTCCTGGAACTTTTCCACGAAGCGTTAATTTATCTGCCGTCTCCTCAAATGTTCTGATGACCAGCATCTGACGAAGAGTTTGAGTTAACCACTCTTTACTATGTTGGGACATAACTACTACTCACTCTCTCCCGGTGCTAGCACCACTGTGATGGTGTTACCTGCTGGAACTTCATCATTTGGCGCGTATCTATGTTTACCTAAAGTTCCAGAAGTTTCGGCATTAATTTCTAACGTAGTTTTATCGGTTTCAATAACAGCGATGACATCACCGGCATTTATTGAATCACCTGGATTTTTCTGCCATTCGAGAAGTACTGCATTATCCATAGCCATACCTAGTGCAGGTACGAATATTTCTTCCATTGATTCTCTCGCTCTCTTCTAGAATGGGCCTACTGCAAATTTGCCATTAAGTTGTTTACTACCGTTGATAAAATTACACACATCAGAAATACCCCACTCCATTAAGCGTGGACCAGCGCTCTGTGAATACCAGGCGATATGCGGGGTCAAAATAATGTTCGGTGCTTTTCGCAATGGTGACTCTGCGGCAAGTGGTTCATTTTCAAAGACATCAAGACCAGCTCCATCAAGGGTGCCATTCACCAACGCTTCATAAAGCGCGTTTTCATCAATAAGTCCGCCTCGAGATACGTTCACAATAATTCCATTTTTCGGCATGAGAGAAATTTCTCTCGCACCAATCATGTGGTGAGTAGATGGCAGGTACGGTGCATGCATCGTGATGATTTCGGATTGCTTTAACAACTCATCAAGCGAAGATGCCATGGTGCACCCAGGAATTTGATCTGTTACTGCTGGATCAAAACCAACGATATTTTTAAAAATCGGTCGAGCTTTTTCGATAAGCGATCTACCAATCCGACCACAACCTACAACTCCAAGAGTTGTGTCTTGCAGTGAAGTGATCCGCGCAATTTTTGGCGCAGGTGTCCACTCGCCCTTCTTTGTGCTGGCATCACCTTGCGGCAAGCCACGAGCTAACGACATGATCATGGCAAGGGCATGATTTGCCACTTCATTAAAAGCGTAGGTTGGTTGGAATATCACTGGCATTTTCAACTCAGCCGCAGCTACTAAGTCGATACTGTCGAGGCCAACACCGAGTCGACTAATCGCCCGAATTGAACTCGGAAAATTCCTGATTTTTTCTGCCGTTAATTTATGAAGTGCGACAACAATTGCATCGCAACCCTCGGTACCGCTGACAATCTGTTCAACCGTATCGGTCTCTATTTCTACATATTCAAAGTGATATTTTTTTGCCAATTCTTCAACCCACGAAGAATTCGCCACCGTGCCTCGGCCAAATGCTAACTTCACTGAGCCCCCAGATCCTTTGAAGGTTTACTGTATACAATTAACTACGAAGAGTATAGGGTGGACGCAACAAATAACTGACAGGAGCGTTATTGATGAGTCTGCCACTACCTATGCCAGGAAAAGTCATCGCAATTGGATTGAACTATAAAGACCATGCAGCCGAAGCAAATGTGCCACTTCCCGAACGGCCAGTGATCTTCACTAAGTGGACCACCTCATTAATTGGTAACGGCGAGACAATTCTTATTCATAAAGATGTAACCCAAATCGATTGGGAAGCAGAACTTGCCGTAGTAATTGGTAAGAAAGCCTCACATGTCAGTGAAGCAGAAGCGCTCAATTATGTCTCCGGATTTACCTGCATGAATGATGTCACCGATCGCGAAGCTCAGAGTAAAGATGGGCAATGGGTGCGAAGTAAGTCGTATGACACCTACGGCCCAATTGGACCACGAGTTGTTCCCTTATCAGAGATTGGTGATCCACATAATCTAAAGATTGAAGCGCGACTTAATGGCAAGACCGTTCAATCGAGTAATACAAAGAACCTTATTTTTTCGATTCCTTATCTCATTTCATATATCAGCGCGCGTTGCACCTTGGAAGCCGGTGATGTCATCACCACCGGAACTCCACACGGTGTTGGTGCATTCTTGAAACCACCTGTGTTTATGAAAGATGGCGACATTATTGAAATCGAGATTGAGAAGATTGGCATTCTGCGTAATCCGGTGAAGGCTGAGTAGATGTCCTTTCCTGGCTCATCTAAGCGGCTCTGTTTAATTACCGGTGGCGCAAACGGTATTGGCCTCGCCACGGCAAAGAATCTTGCGGAGAAAAATTACGATCTCATTTTGATTGATAAGGATGAAACAAATCTTGCGTTAGCCAAAGAGGGCGTCTCTGCGCTCGGTGCGAAGGTAGAGGTCTATGCACTAGATCTCTCAAACCCGGCCGCCACCGAATCAAAAGTGCGTGAGATTGTGGCTAACGCAGAGATTGATTGCCTCGTTAATAACGCTGGTATTGGCTTTGC
>CAZGXO010000075.1:0-3505 GCA_964529875.1 uncultured Candidatus Planktophila sp.
GCTTCCTTGACATGATCTTCGGCGTCATGCATCAAGACAATGTCTAAGCGATCAAGACCCATGCGTTCGAGACTTTCATTGAAAGACCTTTTAATTCCATCTGCGGTGTAATCAAATCGTGGCTGGACATCGCGTGGGGCATCGGGAAACCATGGGAAAAGTTCTGCCTGCTCAACTTTTTCTAGAACACGTCCAACTTTTGTCTGAATGATGAAAGGTGTTTTCGCATTTTGCAGTACGCGACCGACTCGAGTTTCTGCAACTCCGTGTCCATACTGTGGAGCGGTGTCAAAGTAATTGATACCTAACTCAAGCGCCTTATTGACCATCGCATCACCATCGGAATCGGTGACAGCTTTGAAGAGCCCACCAAGGGGAGCAGTGCCAAGACTCAAGCGAGTAACTTCGAGATTTGATCGCTTTAATTTAACTTTCTCACTGTATCTAGCCATCTCAAGATAATATATGATTTTTCTGAAGCCGAGAAGAGTGATGTAAAAGAGGAATTTGATGCCAAAAATAACAGGATTTAAAACTGTTGATGTCCGATTCCCAACATCGCGTGGATTAGATGGCTCAGATGCAATGAATAAGGAGCCGGATTACTCGGCTGCTCTCGTCATTTTAGAAACTGATGATCCAAATTTACAAGGACATGGTTTTGTTTTTACCTGCGGACGTGGCAATGACTTACAGTGCCAATTTATTGAACAACTTGCTCCATATGCAGTCGGTCGTGATGTCGCTGATTTATCGCAGAGCATGGGAGATTTTGCGCGCAGTTTAGTGCGCGATTCTCAGATACGTTGGCTCGGCCCTGAAAAAGGTGTCACGCAAATGGCAGCTGGTGCAGTTATTAATGCTGCTTGGGATATCGTCACTAAATTTGCGAAGAAGCCTCTGTGGAAATTTCTCTCTGATTTAACACCCGAACAAATTGTTGATCTCGTCGATTTTCGATATATCACTGATGCGCTTACTCCTGAGGAAGCGCTTCAGATTTTGCGTAAGGCGCAACCTCAACGAGCTGCCAATGAAGCAAAGTTGATTGCAGATGGTTTACCTGCATACACAACAACTCCCGGCTGGCTTGGCTATACCGATGAAAAGATGGTGCGGCTAGCAAAGCAAGCAGTTGCCGATGGCTACACACTGATTAAATTGAAATGTGGGGGCTCACTTGAAGACGATAAGCGCCGATTGCGGCTAGCCCGTGAAGCGGTCGGGCCAGATATCAAAATTTCCATCGATGCCAATCAAGTCTGGGATGTTAATCAAGCTATCGAGTGGATTAAAGGAATTGGTGATGTCAACTTGCATTGGGTTGAAGAGCCTACAAATCCTGACGATGTATTAGGACATGCTGCAATTGCCAAGGCCATCGCACCTGTGCGAGTGGCAACCGGAGAGCACGGCATGAATCGAATTCTCTTCAAACAGATGTTGCAAGCAAAGGCATTCTCATTTATGCAAATTGATGCGACCCGAGTTGCCGGTGTGAATGAAAATATTGCCAATATTTTGATGGCCGCCAAATTTGGAATTCCCGTCTGTCCTCACGCAGGTGGAGTCGGCTTATGCGAATTAGTTCAACACCTTGCCATGTTTGATGCCGTTGCTGTGACCGGCCATCACCCTGATCGGGTAGTTGAATTCGTGGATCATCTTCATGAACATTTTGTGGTGCCAACAAATATAAGAAATGCTCATTACATGCCACCTACTGAACCAGGTACCGGGGGTGAGATGTTTGCTCAATCAATCGCTGATTACACATTTCCAACAGGAAGAGAATGGATTAATGCATGAGTAATGAATTTGCTGGATTGAAAGCGGTAGTCACCGGAGCTGGTTCTGGAATTGGTCTTGCAACAGCAAAAATGTTGAGCGAAGCCGGTGCACATGTCTATGGATTCGATATCGCAGAAGGTGGATTGGCGGGCGTTGCGCAGTGGGTTTCCTGCGATGTTGGAGACGATGCTTCAGTCGCAGCGGCATTTAGCACAATTACTGAATTGGATATCGTCATCAACGGTGCGGCAGTAAGCGCAGTTGGAAACGTGGAGGCTAATACTTCTGACGAATGGGCGCGGGTAATGAATATCAATGTCACCGGAATCGCGCGCGTGAGCCGACATGCGCTCCCTTTGCTTCGGAAAAGTAAATCTCCATCCATCACCAATGTCTGTTCGGTTGCAGCAACTGCTGGTATTCCAAAGCGTGCGTTATATAGCGCCACTAAAGGAGCAGTGCTCTCTCTCACTATGGCGATGGCAAATGATTATGTCGCAGAGAAAATTCGGGTGAACTGTGTAAATCCAGGAACTGCTGACACGCCATGGGTACAACGATTGCTTGCTCAAGCAGCAGATCCTGCGGCAGAGAAGAAAGCGCTCGAAGCGCGCCAGCCCATGGGACGTTTAGTCAGCGCCGAAGAAGTAGCTCGTGCACTCTGTTTCTTAGCAAGCCCATTACAAGGTGCAATCACTGCAACAACATTGGAAGTAGATGGTGGCATGCAAGGTTTACGAATTCCCAAATGAGTGATCAGAAGAAGATTGACGAAACCGAACTTCGCAATCGTTTAGATCCACTTTCCTATTCTGTTTTGCGTGAAGGCGCGACAGAGCGACCATTTACTGGCGAATACACAGATACTGAAACAGTCGGCAGCTATCGCTGCAAAGCATGTGGCGCAGAACTTTTTAGATCAGAGACTAAATTTCATTCGGGATGCGGTTGGCCATCTTTTTATGCGCCAACAAGTGATGATGCAGTAACTCTTATTGAAGATCGATCTCTTGCACCACGTATAAGAACAGAGGTTCGCTGCGCCAATTGCGATTCCCATCTAGGCCATGTATTTGCCGGCGAAGGATTTGATGTCCCAACTGACCAGCGGTGGTGTATCAACTCCGTGGCCCTAGTTCTGGAGGAAAAGAGCCGCTAAAAGGGGAGAATCAGGCTCAATCTTTATCGTTTCGTTACCTATCCCCCCTATCCACCTGTTACTCGTGGGTACTAGATTTCGGCAGTCAAAGATTTGTGACCCCTCATAAATTGAAGGCTCGTTGAAATTTCAACTCTAGAGAAAAGGACGAAGATGTCAGAAGAGAAGAACGTGGTTTCTCGTCGTTCGGTACTTAAAGGTGCAGCAGTTGGTGGAGCAGCACTTGTCGCAGGTAGTGCACTATCTGCAGGTACTGCGAGCGCAGCGACACGATTGAAGGGCAGCACTGTCAAGTGGACAACACGTGGCGGTGGAGCAACTGGCGACAAAATTGCCAAGGCAGTAAACGATGCGTTTACAAAGAAGACTGGTGCAAAGGTAGTTGCGCAGCAAGTTAACTCCGATGACTTCCAGAATAACTTTGCACAGATCATGCAGGGTTCCCCTGATGATGCATTTGGTTGGATGGCGGGATATCGCTCTAACCACTTCGGTGAGCTAGGTCTGCTTGCAGATCTCACTCGTGAAATTAACCGTTTGAAGTCAACACTTCCA
>CAZGXO010000075.1:3605-4870 GCA_964529875.1 uncultured Candidatus Planktophila sp.
AAGAACGTAGAAGGTGGAAAGGCTCTTGCTGAATTCTGGGGATCTCCAGAAGGTATTCAAGAGGCGATCAAGGCTGGCGATACAAGTATCTATGTATCGAAGTCATTTGACACATCTAAATATGATGCATTTAACAAGCAGAAGCTTGCAGTTCTTGCAGCAGCAAAGAACATCATGTTCTTCTTAGATCGCGATGCTCGCGGAGACTTTGCTGGACCAGTTGTTGGCCCAGCTATCCAGAGCTTTATTAAGAAGCCATCTGATGTCAACAAGATCCTTGAAAGCGTACAAGCACAATGGGATGCACTTCCAAAGAATTAATTCTTAATTGTTAATTAGTTCAAGTGCTAGTAAGTTAAAGGTATGAGAGCGGCGGCTACGGTTAATAAAAATCGTAGCCGCCGTACTCTTTCCAAGTCAGACCGTTTTACACTCTCGGCATTTGTCGGTATTCCAACTCTGCTTCAAATTATTCTTCTCTGGATTCCTGCTGTTGTAACAATCGTTCTCTCCTTCACCTACTGGAACGGTATCCGCCTTAAAGATATTAAGTGGGCTGGATTCCAAAATTACAAAACGATTCTCGTCAACGAACCTCTCTTTTATCAAGCGCTGAAAAATAATGGAGTTTGGCTACTCTTCTTTATCTTGGTTGCAACCCCACTTGGAATTTTGCTTGCCTATCAAATTGATCGCGGAATCAAAGGCCATGCCTTTTACGAATCTGCCTATTACCTACCTGTAGTGCTTTCCCTTGCTGTCATTGGAATTATCTGGAATTTCATGCTTCAACCTGGTGGTTTCGTTCAAGGTTTGATGGGCCTTGATATTGGTAATGCAATTTCGATTTACGGTAACCCCAAAATTAATACTTGGGTAATTCTGGGTATCGCTTCGTGGCGCCATATTGGATACATCATGTTGCTCTACTTATCTGGACTCAAATCGGTAGATCCTGCGCTGAAAGAGGCGGCAGCTATTGATGGCGCTACCGAATGGCAAATTTTCCGCAAGATTATTTTGCCAACAATGCAACCGGTTAACATCATCATTGTTGTGATTACCTTAATTGAGTCACTTCGAGCCTTTGATTTGGTCTACATTATTTATGGAAGCCCAACCATCTTCCCATTACTCAACTTGCTGGTTTTCCAGAATTTTGCTGGGCAGGGTATTTCAATGAAGGGTGCCGCTTACGCTGTGATCCTGTTGGTGCTCTGCATAGTTCCAATCGTGACCTACCTGCGCATTAATTTTAAAGAGGA
>CAZGXO010000076.1:0-4792 GCA_964529875.1 uncultured Candidatus Planktophila sp.
TCCCAGGTGAGGCCTTTATCCCGCGCATTTATGTCGTGCACGTTCTGCTGCTTCCTGGAATTTTCTTAGCGCTCATTACCGTCCACCTCATGCTTGTCTGGTATCAGAAGCACACTCAATTTCCCGGTCCTGGTCGCACGGAAAAGAATGTTGTTGGCTATCCATTGATGCCGGTGTACATGGCAAAAGCTGGCGGCTTCTTCTTTATCGTCTTTGGAGTAACCGCATTTCTTGGAGCAGTAGCTTCAATTAACCCGATCTGGCTCTATGGTCCCTACACGCCCGGCCAAATTTCAGCGGGCTCACAACCAGACTGGTACATGGGTTGGCTCGATGGTTTGGTGCGTATGGCGCCACCACTTGAAACGCATGCCTTCGGTTACACAATCTCGTGGAACATATTGATTCCAGGTTTGATTCTTCCGGGAATTATGTTCACGCTTCTTGCGCTCTATCCATTTATTGAAAGTTGGATGACTGGCGATAAGCGCGAACATCACTTGCTCGATCGTCCGCGCAATGCGCCAAATCGCACTGCAATCGGTGCCATGGCGCTGACATTTACTGTGGTCTGTTTACTCAATGGTGGTAATGACATCATCGCTCAGCAATTCCATCTCACGATCAATCAGATGATGTGGTTCTCTCGCATTGGCGTCGTGGTTCTACCGCCGCTTGCCTTCATTATTACAAAACGCCTCTGCCTCTCGCTCCAGCGTGCAGATCGTGAGCTTGTGCTTCATGGACGCGAAACCGGACGCTTAGTCCGTATGCCAAATGGTGAATTCACCGAAATTCACGAACCGATTTCGCCAGAAAAGGCTTGGGTCCTTACTTCGCACGAACAGTTAGCTCCCCTGGAACTCCCTGAGCATGATGAGTCAGGTGTTCGCCGTAAAGGAGTTCTCAAGAATCGTCTTCGCAATCGCTTCTCACGCGCTCATGCTGTCGCCGTTCCTAAAGCAACTGAGACAGAACGTCGTGAGTTAGAGGGACATCACTAATACTTGGGTCTTAATTTCCGGTGTAATGACTGGAAATTGCACTAAACGCTTGATCTAATATTGCAAATCCTTCACGCAATTCTGCTTCAGAAACATTACAAGGTGGGCAGATGTGCATGCGGTTGTAATTGGTAAATGGCATAAGACCTAATTTTTTACACGCCCCAACCAATTCAGCCATAGCAGGGCTCGTTCCGCCGTATGGGGCAAGTGGTTCGCGCGTTGTGCGGTCTTTGACTAAATCAAGTGCCCAGAAGACTCCACGGCCTCTGACTTCACCAATCACTTTATGTTTTGCCATGAGTTCATGGATGAGTGGTTTGATCACGCGCTCCCCCATATCGGCAGCATTCTCCACAATTTTTTCCTCTGCCATGGCATCAAGAGTTGCAACTGCCGCAGCACAAGCAAGTGGATGTCCACTATACGTGAGACCACCTGGGAATACGCGATCATCAAAAGTCTTAGCAATCTCATCACTAATGATGACTCCGCCAAGTGGCACATAACCACTATTAACGCCCTTTGCAAAGACAATGAGATCGGGCTCGGCAGATGAATGTTGGTAGGCAAACCATTTTCCAGTTCGCCCAAATCCAGCCATGACTTCATCAGCGATCCATTTGATGCCGTACTTGTCACAGAGTGCGCGCACGCCCTCCAGATAACCTGCTGGCGGAATAATGACTCCTGCAGTGCCGACAACTGATTCGATCAAAATTGCAGCGATGGTATTGGGGCCTTCGAAGATAATCACTTGTTCAAGATGCTCGAGCGCACGCTTACATTCTTCTTCTTCGGTTGTAGCCCAAAATGGAGAGCGATAGAGATATGGACCAAAGAAATGAATATGTCCAAAGGCATATTCATTTGGCCAACGGCGTGGATCTCCAGTCGAAGCAATCGCCGAAGTGGTGTTGCCGTGATAACTGCGATAGAAGGAGAGAATCTTGTGGCGATTTGTGTGTAGGCGAGCCATACGGATTGCGTTTTCTACAGCGTCAGCTCCTCCATTGGTGAAGAAAACTTTATTGTGGTGCTTTCCAGCACGAGCAGTGATGCGCTTTGCTGCCTCTCCGCGAGCTTCGTTGGCATGTTGTGGAGCAATCGTTGTTAATTCTGCAGCTTGTTTCTGGATTGCAGCAACGACTTTAGGATGTTGAAATCCAATATTGGTAAATACTAATTGACCGGAAAAGTCGAGGTACTTCTTGCCATCAAAATCCCAGATATAACTTCCAGAGCCGCCTGCAATAGGAAGTGGAGAAATCTGTGCTTGCGCGCTCCACGAATGAAATACATGGGCACGATCTGTGGCAAAAACTTCTTTGCCGCGCTCGGGATTTGCTTGTGGCTCGTTCATGTCGCTATCTAATCATCTTTAACTTTGAATAACGAGCGCTACCCCGAGGGCGGTAAGGCAGATCCCAACTATTCCAAGCGGCGCTACCTTTTCACCGAAGAACAGATAGCCCTGAATGACTGCCATTGGTGGAATGAGATATAACAAGCTGGAAACTTTCGCCGCTGTTCCGTGATTAAGTAACCAGAGCAAAAGCAGAATCGCCGCGATCGATGTGACAAGAACAGCCCATGCCATCGTCCAAAAAGATGTATGGGTGAGTTCGAATCGAGTGCGACCACGAGCAATAGAGAGAGCGAGCATCACTACCCCGGCGATGAGGAATTGATAGGTAGTTCCCATCATCAGCGGAATATCATGCCCAATCTTCTTCTGCAGCAAAGTAGCGAGAGTGCTGCCGATGAGTGCCACAATCAAAAGTGAGAGTGACTCTGCAGTGAAACCATCTTTACCAGTTAACTTCGGAAGCACCACAAGAAATACTCCAGCTAGTCCACTCAGTAATCCTGCGCCTTGTTTCCATGTCAGTGGTTCTGCCAATAAGCGGACAGCGATCAGTGAGACCAAGATTGGTTGCATGCTGGTGATAACTGAAGAGAGCCCTGCTGGTGCGCCGAGTTCGATGGCATACCAAACGCCACCAAGATAAAGACCGTGCAGTGATAATCCGATAAGCAGGCTTGCCCGCAGATCGCTCTTACTTAAACGCAGCGGTTGTCTCAGCAAGAGAGTTAATAGGAAGAGGATAAGAGCGGCAAGCAGTAGGCGCAGCGCAAGAAAGTAGAGTGAATCTCCATCAGCAAAGGCGAATTTTGCTACAACAAAGCCAGAGCTCCAGATGATGGTAAATATCCAAGGCGCTACGGTCGCCGCCTTATTCATACCGGATTGCTGTTGATTATTAATGGGTGGAAATTGGCTTTTCGTACTCTGTCACCATTCCAATAATGCTAATGATGAGAGAGCCAAGTGCAATTAGTGTGAGCCACCATCCAATAATGAGTCCCAAACTCATAGCAACAGCGCTTACTGCGACCGGAAGTGGCCACCAAGAATGTGGGCTGTAGAAACCGAGCTCACCTGCATCATCCGCGATTTCAGCTTCATCGTTATCGGAAGGGATGGCAACTCCAATGCGCTTTTGTGTGAACCAGACATAGAAGGCGACCATTCCTGCAAGACATGCTGAAAGCAGCATGCCTGTGATTCCAACAGCTTCACCGCCAACGTAGTAATAGATAACGGTCATGATCACATAAAAAACAGAGAGAAATGCGAAGAGTCGCCAATTAACTTTCATGGTTAATGGCCCTCAGTCTTGATGTGTGGATGGTGCAGATCAAAGGCGGGACGTTCCGAACGAATACGCGGCATGGAGAGGAAGTTGTGGCGTGGTGGTGGACACGATGTTGCCCACTCAAGAGATGAGCCATAACCCCATGGATCATCAACTTCAACTTTTGGACCTTTGCGACTTATCCAGATATTTGCAAAGAATGGAATCATGGAGAGAGCAAGTAAGAATGAACCTACTGTGGAGATCATGTTCATCGTTGTAAATCCATCTGTTGCCAAATAATCTGCATAACGACGTGGGAAACCTTTAATTCCAAGCCAGTGCTGAATCAAGAAGGTGATGTGAAAGCCGAAGAAGAGCGTCCAGAAATGAATTTTGCCAAGGCGCTCATCCAGCATTCGCCCTGTCATCTTGGGCCACCAGAAATAGAATCCTGCAAACATTGCAAAGACCACAGTTCCGAAGAGAACGTAATGGAAGTGGGCTACAACAAAGTAGGAAGCTGACACTGCAAAATCAAGTGGCGGTGATGCCAAGATGATTCCGGTCAATCCACCAAAGAGGAAGGTCACAAGGAAGCCCATGACCCAGAGCATCGGTGTTTCAAAGGTGACATGGCCGCGCCACATTGTGCCGATCCAGTTGAAGAATTTAACTCCAGTTGGAACACCAATAAGGAATGTCATGAAGGAGAAGAAGGGGAGCAAGACTTTGCCACTTGCAAACATATGGTGTGCCCACACTGCGACGGAGAGCGCAGAAATTGCAATGGTCGCAGCAATCAAACCTTTATAACCAAAGATTGGTTTGCGGCTAAAGACTGGCAAAATTTCGGTAGCGATTCCAAAGAATGGCAGCGCCAGAATGTAAACCTCGGGATGACCAAAGAACCAGAACAAGTGTTGCCACAACATTGCGCCACCATTAGCTGGATCAAAGATATGAGTTCCAAAAAGACGATCTGATTCGAGTCCGAGCAGAGCAGCTGCTAACGGCGGAAAGGCTAAAAGGACCAGGATCGAGGTAAGAAGTACGTTCCAGGAGAAGATCGACATACGAAACATAGTCATGCCTGGTGCGCGCATCGTGAAGATTGTCGTAATGAAGTTAACTCCACCAAGAATTGTT
>CAZGXO010000077.1:0-4776 GCA_964529875.1 uncultured Candidatus Planktophila sp.
GGAAAGACGATATCGATATCAAGGCGCTTACCTGCTACGTGAAAACCAGCAACATCTGAAATTACTGGCTCTGCAGATTCAGGAACTGACGGTAGCTCTTTCCCAGATATTGCAAAGGTATGTCCTTCAGGGATGAGCACCCATTTTCCAGACTTAGTAATTCCAATCAAAATCGCGTCATATTTATCGCGATCAATTGAGGTCATTAAACCTTGCGCAGAAATACAGGAAATTTCATGTTCGCTGCTTCGTCCGCCGCACAGTATGGCTACTCGTTTTTTCATCTGATGAAATTCTCGGCGCTTGTGGTGATCTCCATCAGTTTGGTAAGGGCATCCTCAGGAGAGAGCGAGTGATTGACAATCTCATTTACCGCTTCAATGACTGGGACTTCGACTCCCACGCGATGTGCAATTTCTACAACAGCACTTGCTGATGCAACGCCTTCGACTGTCTTTGCTACTTGTTCGCGAGCCTTGGTCATTGAGCCAGTGCGACCCAGCGCTTCACCGAATGTTCGATTGCGCGAAAGTGGTGATCCGCAACTTGCAACGAGATCTCCCATACCAGCAAGTCCAGCTGCAGAAAGTGGATCAGAACCGTGAGCTGCACATAGTCGAGCAACTTCGTTGAGTCCTCGTGTAATGAGCATGGCTTGAGTATTTTCACCGAAACCCATTCCGATGGAGATTCCAACCGCAAGTGCAATGACGCTTTTGATTGCACCGGAAAGTTCGCAGCCCATCACATCTGTTGAGGTGTACACGCGATAGTAAGGAGTGCGAAAAAGATTTCGCACGTATTCAGCGAGATCTTGATTGGGTGCAGCGGCAACTGCGCCGGCTGGTTGGCGAAGTACGAGCTCATCTGCCAAATTAGGACCGGTAATAATCGCTATTTTGTGCGGCCCCAAAACATCTTCAATCACTTCTGTCATGCGCATCTGGGTACTGAATTCAATACCTTTCAAGGTGCTGATGATGGTTGCGCTTTGGGAGAAATTCTCCTTCCACGCCATAAGCGTTGGACGTAACTCTTGAGCCGGAATCGAAAGAACATAAGTATCTGAATGTGCAAAGGCTCGTTGCAGATCATTGGTGGCTTCTAATGAGGCCGGTAGAACATGCGCACTCAAATACTTCTTATTGGTGTGGCTGGAATTAATCTCTGCAACTGTTTCAACGCTGCGCCCCCAGAGCAAGACATCATTTCCAGCATCGCATAAAACTTGCGCCATGGTCGATCCCCAAGCGCCTGCCCCGAATACCGTTACTGTGCTCATGCTCTCTTCTTCTTGAAATTACCTGTGCGCGGTAAATCAGATGTATGTGGGTCAAAGATTACTTCAGGGCGCTTTTGGCCACGAATTTCTTCGAGCAAAACCGTTATTGCCCGCATGATTTCGGCGGTGGCTTCCACTAGCGCCACCGGATCATCTGCTCTGCCCCTCCAACGTGAAAGATCGACAGGTTTTCCTACGCGGATAATGATGGTTTTGCGGGGAAATAAATTAAGGCGCCGCGTGTAATTGGGAACTATTAATTGTGAACCCCACTGCGCAATGGGAATAACAGGTGTATCTGTTTGAAGAGCAAGTCTGGCGCATCCAGTTTTAGCAATCATCGGCCACATGTTGGGATCACGAGTGAGCGTTCCTTCGGGGTAGACACCGAGCATGTGGCCTTGCTCAAGCAAAATTTTTGCATGATCAACGGCCTTCTTAGCATCGGGAGTTTCTCGTTCAACTGGAACTTGGCCAGCAGCTAAGAGAACTTTTCCTACAACAGGAACTTTAAAAACTCCTGATTTACCCAGAAATCGTGGCGCTCGTCCATTGCGGTAGAGAAAATGAGTGAAAACTAATACATCAAGATAAGACATGTGATTGCTCGCCACAATGACGCGTCCTGTGGCGGGAATATTCTCTGCGCCTTTCCAATCACGGTTCATTAATGCAGTGAAGACCGGAATAAGGATGGCAGTCCAAAATTTAAACGCCCGATTAGTTCCAAGAGGATAACCAGTGGGCGGTGCATAGGAAACCTTGAACTGCGCCACATCTAGAATCTTAGCGAGAAAAAAATCAGGGCCCGCGTGATGCGAGCCCTGATTTTTAATTAAGAATGAAGTTTATTTCTTCTTCTTCTTTGCTGCCTTCTTAGCGCCCTTCTTCTTTGCTGGCGCCTTCTTTGCAGCCTTCTTCTTTCCGGCTGACTTCTTTGCAGCCTTCTTAGCAGCTGCCTTTGGTGCAGCCTTTACTTCTGGCTTTGGTGCAGGACCGAGCTTACGATCGCCAGCAACAACTTCCTTCAATGCCTTTGCAGGGAGGAAGCGAGCCTTCTTAGAAGCCTTGATTTTGATGGTTTCGCCAGTGAATGGGTTACGTCCCATACGAGCCTTGCGATCAACCTTCTTAAACTTTCCGAAATCATTAATCATGACATCGTTGCCTGCTGCCATGTTGCGTGTGATCGTGTCGAAGACGATCTCTACAGCATGCGCTGCTTCTTTCTTGCTGCCGTTGAAGTGTGGGGCCAACGCAGCGATGAACTGGGCCTTATTCATTCAATTCCCCTTATGTTTACGCGTAAATAATTAAGCTTGTGCTTAACTGCGTAAAATTTAAACCTATCTGCGGGGTGATTAGGTGATTGATATGCGCGTGTCGCAATCAAATATTTTCTAAAAATTGCCACTTTTACGCGTAAAAAACTCTCATTCTCTCCTTGAGAGTTTTATCAAAACTTCTCACCCCTAAGAAAAAAGTAGCAATTTACGCTCATTTTTTCAGGTAGAGATGAGAAAGAACTGAGATTAGATACGAATTGGAAGCGTCGTTGGCTTATATGAGGGGCGTGTGGCTTCAAAATTATCAATGGCATCAGTGTGTTTGAGCGTTAAACCGATGTCATCTAGGCCTTCCATCAAGCGCCAGCGGGTGTAATCATCGAGTTCAAAGGGCTCGCGCTTTTCGCCATAAGAAACAGTCCGTGAATCAAGGTCAACGGTAATTTCTAAGGCTGGATTGGCTTCGATTTTCTGCCATAAATCTTCGACAACGTTCTGCGGCAACACCACAGTGAGGAGGCCACTTTTTAGTGAGTTGCCACGGAAAATATCGGCAAAACGACTAGAGATCACCACTTTAAAGCCGTAATTTTGTAGCGCCCAGACAGCATGCTCGCGAGATGAACCGGTGCCAAACTCAGGACCTGCCACCAAGATAGTGCCGTTCTTAAAGGCTGCCTGATTGAGTACAAAATCAGGCTCGCTGCGCCATGCAGAAAATAGCCCATCTTCAAAACCACTTCGTGTCACGCGCTTGAGATATACCGCTGGAATAATTTGATCGGTATCGACATTGCTGCGACGGAGCGGAACCCCAGTTCCAGTGTGCTGAATAAATTTATCCATAATAGATAACCTCCTTTATAAATCCGCCGGTGATGAGAGCGTGCCGCGAATCGCAGTAGCTGCAGCGACCAGTGGACTTACCAAGTGTGTGCGTCCGCCTTTTCCTTGGCGTCCTTCAAAATTACGATTAGAGGTAGAGGCAGAGCGCTCTCCTACTGTCAGTTGATCTGGGTTCATTCCAAGACACATAGAACATCCCGCATTTCGCCATTCTGCTCCGGCATCGAGAAATACCTGATCTAACCCTTCTTTCATCGCTTGTTGGCGGACACGTTCTGATCCAGGAACAACCAGCATGCGCACTTTGGGAGCAATTTTCTTTCCTTTGAGAATGCTGGCGGCAGCACGTAAATCCTCAATCCGACCATTGGTGCAGGAGCCTAAAAAGACAGTATCGATAGCGATTTTCTTCAGTGGAGTACCAGCTTCTAGGCCCATATATTGCAGAGCGCGTTCTGCTGCGCTGCGCTCTTCTGAATTAGCAAAGTCAGCTGGGTTCGGTACAGCGCTATTTAGTGGCAGACCTTGTCCAGGATTTGTTCCCCATGTGACATATGGTTCGAGTTCATCAGCGTTGAGATCGACTTGCACATCAAACTTGGCATCTGCATCTGTGTAGAGAGTCTGCCAATATGCAAGCGCTGCATCCCAATCTTCAGGCGCATGCGGCTTACCTTTGATGTAATCAAATGTTGTTTGATCGGGTGCAATCAATCCAGCGCGCGCGCCAGCTTCAATCGACATATTGCAAATAGTCATGCGCCCTTCCATAGAGAGGGCGCGGATAGCAGAGCCGCGATATTCCACGATGTAGCCCTGGCCGCCACCTGTGCCGATTTTGGCGATGATGGCCAGAATAATGTCTTTAGCGGTAACACCAGCTTTGAGAGTTCCCTCTACATTAATCGCCATAGTTTTTGGACGGCGCGAAGGCAGAGTTTGTGTTGCGAGAACATGCTCAACTTCTGATGTGCCAATTCCAAATGCGATTGCGCCAAATGCGCCATGTGTTGAGGTATGCGAATCACCGCACACAATGGTCATTCCAGGTTGGGTAATTCCAAGTTGTGGACCGACGACGTGCACGACGCCTTGATCAGCATCTCCGAGAGAGTGGATGCGGATACCGAATTCCTTTGCGTTATTGCGCAGGGTATCTATCTGTAATTTTGAGACTGGATCGGCAATCGGCTTCAAAATATCAATGGTCGGGGTGTTGTGATCTTCTGTGGCAATTGTTAAATCTGGGCGACGAACTTTGCGGCCGGCAAGGCGTAAACCATCAAATGCCTGCGCACTAGTAACTTCGTGAACTAATTGCAGATCAATGTAGAGAAGATCTGGTTCGCCATCTGCTTGGCG
>CAZGXO010000078.1:0-4708 GCA_964529875.1 uncultured Candidatus Planktophila sp.
TCGTATGGGTGCACCGCCACAATTGACGCCAGAAGAACGGGCGGAAGCGCTTGCTAAGGCCAAAGCTTCCAGGCAGCATCGTGCGACTATCAAAGCACAGGTAAAAGATGGAAAACTTTCAATCAATCAAGTTTTGCAGATGGCTGAAAGCGATGAAGTCATTGCCAAGATGCGAGTCCTTGAACTCGTGGAATCAATGAGCGGCGTAGGTAAAGTTCGAGGTAAAGCAATCTTAGAGAAATTGAATATCTCCCTCACGCGAAGGCTGCAAGGACTTGGCAAACACCAAATTAAAGATTTAGTTGCGCAATTCACGCTCCCCGCGTTAGGAAAGCGCGGCAAACTCATTGTTCTCTCAGGACCTGGTGGAGTCGGAAAAAGTACTGTTGCAGCGCAGCTAAAGATCTCTTCTCCATTCTTTGTCTCTGTATCGGCAACCACAAGATCACCACGTTTTAACGAACGAGATGGTGTTGATTATTTCTACATGTCTGATGAGGAATTTGATGCGGCGATTGCGAGTGATCACTTCCTTGAATGGGCATCTTTTGCGGGAAACAGATATGGAACGCCGAAAAAGGCTGTAGAGGATGCACTGATAGCCGGAAAGAGCGTGCTCTTGGAGATTGAGATTTCTGGAGCGCGACAAGTAAAAGCGAAAATGCCTGATGCGCTGCTTGTCTTCCTTGCTCCTCCAACATGGGAGGAATTAGTGGCGCGCCTTGAAGGTCGCGGTACAGATAGCCCGGAACGACGGGCAGCGCGCTTAGCCCTTGCCCAAGAAGAGATGGCAGCGGCCGAGCATTTCGATAAAGTCCTCACCAATGATCGAGTCGAGGATGTGGTCGCTAGGCTGATAGAATGGGCATCTATTTGAAACGATATGTTTCGTAATCAGCAAGAGAGTTTTTAGGAGATTGAGATGAGCGCGCACATGGATGGAATAACAAATCCACCAATCGACGAGTTATTGGATAAGGCAGGCTCGAAGTACAGCCTGGTGCTCTATGCCGCACGTCGCGCTCGTCAGATCAATGCTTACTACTCACAGCTTGGTGAAGGTCTCCTTGAGTATGTAGGGCCACTCGTTGAAACTCACGTTCACGAAAAGCCGCTATCAATTGCGCTTCGCGAGATCAACGAAGGTTTACTTTCAATCGAAAACCTAGAGCCAACCGCCTAGTTTTACCTGTGTCATGACAGGCTTTGGGCGCGAAGTCGTTCTCGGTGTTGGCGGCGGAATAGCAGCCTACAAATCGTGCGATTTATTGCGTCGCCTGCTCGATCTTGGTTTCCGCGTCACGGTTGTTCCCACTCCTTCAAGTTTAAACTTTGTTGGAGCTGCAACGTGGGAAGCGTTATCCGGTCGGCCCGTCACGACTGAAGTTTTTCAATCAGTCTCTGAAGTCCGTCATGTCTCTCTCGCTAAAGCTGCCGATTTCCTGCTGATTGCTCCGGCAACTGCAGATTTATTGGCTCGGATGGCGGCAGGACGCGCTGATGATTTGCTGACAAATGTGGTGCTCGCGGCAAAGGTTCCAGCATTAATTGTCCCTGCGATGCATCCGCAGATGTGGCAGAACGCTGCAACGCAAGAGAATGTAAAAACGTTGCGTGCTCGTGGATACTCTGTAATGGAACCAGCAGTAGGCGCTCTTACTTCGGGAGATGTCGGACAAGGGAGATTTCCGGATACCGCTGAAATCTTGCGCGCATTTAATGAAATAGTTCATGGTGCTCTGGATTTATCGGGTAAGAAGATTGTTATCACCGCAGGCGGAACCCGTGAACCGATTGATCCAGTACGGTTCATTGGAAATAGATCCTCAGGAAAGCAAGGTTATGCAATTGCGCGCGCTGCGCATGCTCGTGGAGGCGATGTCACTCTCATCAGCGCCAATTCGCATTTGCCAGATATTGGGGGAGTTACCACCATTAAGGTCGAAACTGCCGAGCAGATGCTCAGTGAGTTGGATCTGCGATTTGATCAATCCCATATCGTTGTGATGGCTGCAGCAGTAGCTGATGCTAAACCTTTGCAAGTGCACAACACGAAGATTAAGAAAAGTGAGCTTAAGGCAATCGAATTGACAGAAAATCCGGATGTTATCGGGACCATTACACAACGTAAATTGCATCAGTGTGTCATCGCTTTTGCTGCAGAAACTTCACAAGATATTGAAGAAGCACGGGCGAAGATGAAGCGAAAAGGCGCGGATTTGATCTATCTCAACGATGTTTCACATGGGGATATTTTCAACTCTGAGACAACAGAGGGCTTCATTATTCAGAGTGATGGCCAGGTGAAGGAAGTGGCCAAGACCACCAAAGACACGCTTGCTCACGAATTACTCACTATCGCCCTTCATCAGTTAGGTTAGCCCAATGTCAAAGCGCCTCTTTACATCAGAATCTGTCACCGAAGGCCATCCCGACAAAATTGCGGATCAGATATCAGATGCCATCCTTGACTCACTTCTCACGCAAGATCCGGCAAGTCGGGTAGCTGTAGAAACGCTCATCACAACCGGACAAGTACATGTTGCCGGAGAAGTAACAACTAATGGTTACGCAGATGTTATGGGGATAGTGAGAGATACCGTCATTGGAATTGGTTATGACTCATCGGTCAAAGGTTTTGATGGCAATAGTTGTGGCGTTTCAATCTCTATTGGTCAACAATCTCCAGATATTGCACAAGGCGTTGATGATGCTTTCGAGCATCGCGTGAGCTCTGCCGCGGATCCACTTGATCTGCAAGGAGCAGGTGACCAGGGATTGATGTTTGGTTATGCGTGCGATGACACCAAAGAACTTATGCCGCTGCCTATTTGGTTGGCTCACGAACTCGCACAGCAACTATCGAAAGTGAGAAAGTCAGGTGCCCTTGGTTATCTGCGACCAGATGGAAAAACACAAGTAACCATTGAATATGATGGCGATAAAGCTGTCGCGCTAGATACAGTGGTAATTTCTAGCCAACACGCTGAAGAGGTTGATGTTGTTAAACAACTGACTCCTGAAATCATTGCACAGGTTATTGAACCAGTTCTCGCCAAAATTGATCTTCCACGTAAGGATTTGCGAACTCTGATCAATCCAACCGGACGATTTGTTATTGGTGGTCCAATGGGTGATGCCGGACTTACTGGGCGAAAGATTATTGTTGATACCTATGGCGGAATGGCGCGCCATGGAGGTGGTGCCTTTTCTGGTAAGGATCCATCGAAAGTAGATCGATCGGCTGCATATGCGATGCGCTGGGTGGCAAAAAATGTCGTAGCGGCAGGTTTAGCCCGTCGCTGTGAAGTTCAAGTTGCTTATGCAATCGGAAAGGCCCAACCTGTCGGAGTATTCGTTGAAACATTTGGCACCGAGAAAGTTCCAGTTCTGAGAATCCAGGAAGCCGTGCTGCAGGTCTTTGATTTGCGACCAGCTGCAATCATTAGAGATTTGAATTTGAAACGACCTATTTATTCAGCAACAGCTGCTTATGGTCATTTCGGCCGCGAACTTCCCAATTTCACATGGGAATTAACTAATCGCGTTGCTGAATTGCAAGCTGCTGTGAAATAGAGGTCAAATACTAAGTGGCGCAAATACGGCCACTCTCTCTTCGTTCTGAGAAATACAGAGCGCAGTCAAAAATACCTGCAAAGAGCGACCCCATTGCTTCCATCTGGGTTGATTCAGGAGTTTTTCATCTAGATTCGCCATTTGATTACCTGATAAATCAGGAGATTGATGCGTTGATTAAACCTGGAATCCGCGTTGTCGTTCCCTTCAATAAACGTGAAGTTGAAGGGATCGTGATAGCGCGTAAGAGCGGTGAGGTAGCTCAAGGTCTGAAATGGATCAGCAAAGTGGTTTCACCTGTTGCCTGTGCCAGCACAGAGTCACTCGCCCTGATTGAGAAGGTGCGGACACATTGGGCCGCTCATCCCTACGATGTCATCCGTTCTGCTATCCCACCACGAAGCGCTGCGGTAGATAAGGAGCGCTGGGAATTTTCGCCCATAGCCTCTAGAAAATTGAAGCCAACTGCGTCATATATGCAGTTACCGCCCTCTGCAAATCATCTCTCTTTGATTAAAGATTATTGCCTCAACAATCCAAAGAGCGGTAGCCGGCTTATCATTTTTCCGGATTCCAGCTCTGTCTCTGCTTTCGCTGATTTGATACCAGCATCAATCACGATAGATTCAGAGATTTCGAAAGAAGAGCGCTATAGAAATTTCTTAAGAGCTTTCTACGGAGCACATAACACCATTATCGGTACACGAAGTGCTGTTTTTCTCCCGCTTCGAGATTTGGATGAAGTGATAGTGGTGGAAGAGGAGTCACAACTGCACTATGAAAAGCGTGCACCGGGTTGGAATTCTCGTGATGTTGCACTTCTGAGATCTCAACAAGAATTGATTGACCTCACATTCATTGGATATTCGCCAAGTGTTGAGGTAGCTCATCTCATTGATGATGGCGCAATACGTTATCGGTCGCGAAAGAGCGCTGTTCGCACGAGAGCTATACCGAAGGTAGACGGCGAGCTCTTACCGAGTGGAGCAGTTTCAGAAATTCGTGCCGCACTTTCGCGTGGACCTGTCCTCTTCTTATCCCCACGAAAAGGTTATGCGCAAGGAATTTCATGTGCCAAATGCCGCAATCTTGCTTTCTGTTCTTGCGGTGGAAAATTGATCAAAAGGGGAGT
>CAZGXO010000079.1:0-4696 GCA_964529875.1 uncultured Candidatus Planktophila sp.
TTAGGAATTGTGGTGTGGCAGGATTTTCTCTTTGCCTGTGCTGCATATCCAGAGACTGAGCAGATGCGTCAGGAAGTTTCGCAGGAAGCGCGTGAGGCAATTACTCGACTCGGCAGCCATCCCAGTTTGGTGATCTGGTGTGGTGGTAATGAATGTATTGAAGGTTTTCAACATTGGGGATGGCAGGAGAAATTAGCGGGAAAGCCATGGGGATTGACCTTCTATCTAGAGCTATTGCCTGCAGCACTTGCCGCCTTTGATGGATCACGGCCTTATATTCCTGGTTCGCCTTTTTCTACGCTTCATGAAGATGTGAAAGATTTTTCATCAGGTACCAATCACATCTGGGATGTGTGGAATGAACGCGGGTATCAACGATATGAAGAGTATGCACCGTCATTTGCTGCAGAGTTTGGGTATAACGGCCCAGCATCCTTTCGCACGCTGACACAAGCAATTGGAAAATCAGATCTAGATTCGCGTGATCCTGATCTTGCAACGCATCAAAAGGCGTTCTTTGGCATGGATAAAGTCGCACAAGGTTTGGCCCGTGAATTTAACGCATCGATTATCTCGGGGCCGCGTTGGTATTTTGCTGCACAACTAGTGCAGGCGCGGGCGGTGGAAGTGGGCTTGAAACACTTTCGCAGCCAATATGAAACCTGCAGTGGTTCGATGCTCTGGCAATACAACGATATGTGGCCGGCAATTAGCTGGGCGGTTCTCGATAGCGCATCCCATCGCAAACTTTCTTGGTATGCCATGCGTGAGGCGTATCGCCCACGATTCCTGCATTTTTCGGGGCCGACTCGTGAGTTGATTGTGGTGAACGATACTTCCAGTGAGTGGAAGAGCCAGCTGAAAGTTTTTGCGGTGAATGAAAATGGAGAACTCATTCACAGTAGAGCGCGGGAAATCGTGCTGGCAGCGCGCTCGCAGATGCGTTTTGCACCTACAGATTTATTCGGCAGCGAGAATCTGCGCAACGACGGTTTTCTCATTGCGCAGATGGATGACATCAGGGTGGCGCGGCGTCTGCAAGATGGCCCAATACACAAGATGTGTGCGCATGATGTGGATCTCCAAGCGCGAGTTGATGGCACAGATGTGCATCTACATATTGAAGCGCGCTGTTTTAGCTATGAATTAACGCTGCTTCCAGAGCTAGTCGCGCAAGGCCATGTGCAGGTATCGCAGCAATTATTGACGCTGCTGGCTGGCGATCAAGTAGATATTGTGATTGAGACAGAGAATAAATCTGATGCCGCGCTCATTGCGACACAGATAGAAGATATTTGCTGGAGCACGAATCGATTGATGAATGAGGGGTAGCGTGAGGGCATGAGCACAGTAACGAGATGGAACCAACGGATTGCAGAAAAGATCACCGCCTTTGTCTCAACGATGTGGTGCGCCTATCTCTTTGCCGCACTTGCCCTGATTTCCTTGCCGGCTGCGATTAGAAGCGGTGATGTGGTGGTGATAGTGGCGTGGGTGGCGCAGACATTTCTGCAGTTGGTGCTGCTTTCTATCATCATGGTGGGGCAGAAGGTGTCATCGCAATCTGTGGAGCAGATGATTACAGAGACCCATACGGCATCACTCAATGAATTTGAGTTGGCAAAAGAGGCGCGCAGTATTGCCGATCAAGAGCTGCGAGAACTGAAAAACATGGCAGCTGAAATTCACCGCCTGATTCGAGATATCGAGAAGAAGAGCTAGATAGAGCGTAAGACTGCGGTGACTTTGCCCAGGATTTCGCACGTGTCGCCATCGATGGGTGAGAAATCTGGGTTGGCAGGAAGTAACCAGATGTGGCCACTCTTGCGTGAGAAAGTTTTTACCGTTGCTTCGCCATCGATCATGGCAGCGACGATGTCACCGTTCTGTGCATCTTTTTGTTGGCGAATAACGACGTAATCGCCATCGCAGATTGCAGCATCAATCATGGATTCGCCCTTGACCTTGAGCATAAAGAGATCGCCCTTACCAACGAGTGATTCGGGAAGCGGCAGAGTCTCTTCGATCTGTTGATCTGCGGTGATAGGTACACCTGCAGCGATAGAGCCAACGAGTGGAATAAAGCGAGTCTTATCTGTGTGGGCACCTTCCCCGGTCATGGAATCGGGAAGGACGACTTCCATCGCGCGGCCACGGTTTTCATCGCGGCGGATGAAACCTTTCTCTTCGAGGATATCGAGTTGGTATTTGACCGAGGCAGGGGAGTTCAGGCCTGCGGCATCGCCGATCTCGCGCATGGAGGGGGCGTAGCCCTGGGATTCGGTCGCGGTCTTGATGAAGTCGAGGATGGAGATTTGGCGAGCGGTGAGCTCGGCTGCGGGGGAGGTCTTTTTGGCCATACACAGATGATTCCACAGATTGGGGATAAATTCAAACAAATGTTCGAAAATATCTTGCAGATGTCGGGGCGGGGGTATATGGTTTTCCTATCGAACAGATGTTCGAGAACCTTCCCCAAGGTTTTTACCTCAAGCAGGAGATAAGAACTATGAGCGCTATAACCCTTGTAAATCAAGGAGAATTCATGGTGAGCCACTCAGCCAATCTGTCCGGAATCCGTCTCAATCGCCGTGGCCGCTTGGCTCGTACCTTCGTAGTTCTCTCTCTTGCTGTTGTTCTCGGATCCCTTGTCAGCGCCAAGGCAGGGGCGGGTACCGATACCGCAGCTCCCACGGCGCACTCCTTTATTACCGTCACGGTTGCTCCTGGTGAGACCATCTGGGCGCTCGCTCACCGAGTGGCAGGTGGCAACGATGTGCGCTCGCTGATCGCCGAGATCGTCTCTATCAACTCCCTAGCCTCAGCAGACCTGGTCGCCGGTCAGAAAATTCGCATCCCGCTCCACTAACGCGACACGCGAAAGAGCCAGGCTACTCATACGGCAAAGCCTCAAGAAATGCTTTATAGTTCCCACTATATGTAGGGGTCGAAGACGCGAAAACTTCCATTAGTTGTGTTTTTACGGTAAGTTTGCGAATTCTCCAATACATCTAAAAATTGGAATTTTGAGTATTTCGAAGGGAGACACGCCGAGATGATTTGCCCGTTCTGCAGACACGATGATTCCAGGGTCGTCGACTCCCGCCCGGTCTCAGAGGGCACAGAAATCCGCCGCCGCCGCGAATGCCCAAAGTGCGGCCAGCGCTTTTCCACCCAAGAGGTTGCGCTCCTGAACATCATCAAGCGGTCAGGTGCGACTGAGCCCTTTAGCCGCGAGAAGGTTTTGGTCGGCGTCCGTAAAGCCTGTCAGGGCAGGCCAGTGAATGAAGATGATCTCGTTCTCTTGGCCCAGCGCGTAGAAGAGACTCTCCGTTCTACAGGTCAAGCTGAAATTGAAGCGCAAGAAGTTGGGTTGGCAATTCTTGCGCCACTACGCGAACTCGATGAGGTCGCATACCTACGTTATGCCTCTGTATACCGTAACTTTGCCTCCCTTGAAGATTTCGAAGGTGAGATTGCACTTCTCCGCGCCCTTCCTTCGAATGCAGCACCAGAGATAGAAAAAGTAAGAACACCAGAAAATACAAACCAGAAGACGGGGAAATAACACTATGTCAGACACGGTCATCAATCGACCAACTTCAAAGGTGAAGAGCGGCAAGGGCCTCACCATTGAACGAATTTATACAACAGAAGGCGTACATCCATATGACACAGTCACTTGGGAACGTCGCGATGTTGTTCAACAGAATTGGAAGACTGGCGAAGTTGTTTTCGAACAACGTGGCGTTGAATTTCCTGACTTCTGGTCAGTAAATGCATCAACCATCGTCACCACCAAGTACTTCCGCGGTGCGCTAGGACACGACAATCGCGAATGGTCTCTGAAGCAGGTCATTGATCGCGTTGTTCTTACCTACACCAAGGCAGGACGTGAGTTCGGATATTTTGCAACTGAGAAAGATGCAACCGTCTTCGAACACGAACTCACTCACATGCTGATGCACCAAATCTTCTCTTTCAACTCCCCAGTCTGGTTTAACGTTGGTACTGCAGCTCCACAGCAAGTTTCAGCATGCTTTATCTTGTCAGTTGATGACACGATGGAATCAATTCTTAATTGGTATCGCGAAGAAGGAATGATCTTTAAGGGCGGATCTGGTGCCGGCCTTAACCTTTCCCGTATTCGTTCATCAAAAGAACTTCTTAAATCAGGTGGAACTGCATCAGGTCCAGTTTCATTTATGCGCGGTGCCGATGCATCAGCAGGAACCATCAAGTCAGGTGGCGCAACCCGTCGCGCAGCCAAGATGGTGGTACTCGATGTGGATCACCCAGATATCGAAGAATTCATTGAAACAAAGGTCTCTGAAGAGAACAAAATTCGCGCACTTCGCGATGCGGGCTTTGATATGGATCTTGGCGGAAAAGACATCATTTCTGTGCAATATCAGAATGCAAATAACTCAGTACGCGTCAGCGATGAATTTATGCGCGCTTACGAAAATTCAGCTGAGTTTGGTTTGAAGGCTCGCTCCACTGGCGAAGTCATCGAGACAACAGATGCTCGCAAACTCTTCCGCAAGATGGCAGAGGCTGCATGGGCATGTGCTGATCCTGGAATTCAATATGACGACACCATCAATGATTGGCACACCAATCCTGAAACCGGTCGCATCAATGCATCTAACCCATGCTCTGAATACATGTCACTAGATAATTCATCTTGCAACTT
>CAZGXO010000080.1:0-4527 GCA_964529875.1 uncultured Candidatus Planktophila sp.
CATCGTGTGATGCCCAAGTATTGGTCTGGGCAGATATGGCTGGGATGAATCCCAAAGCGCCAAAACTTGCCAAGGTATATCGCAACTTACGTCGCGAATTATTTGATGCCGCACAGGAATTTGCAGAAGAGGTACGAGGCGGAAAGTTTCCATCAGAAGGTGAGACTTTCCACTAGCCTGTGCAGATGGCTAAGTTCGCAATTGATCTGACGCCGCTGAAAAAATACCCCGATTTCCGCAATCTCTGGAGTGCGGGGTTGGTCTCTTACTTCGGTTCGATGATCACCTATGTTGCACTCCCCTTCCAATTAAAAGAGTTAACCGGTTCCTACATCGCAGTCGGTGCGCTGGGGGTCGTGGAGGTCGTGCCGCTGATTATCTTCGGGCTCTATGGTGGGGTTTTAGCCGACACGGTCAATCGCAAGAAGATGGTGTGGGGCACCGAACTTGCGGCATTGATTTTGGTTCTGATTCTTCTTGGTAATTCTTACCTGGGATCGCCACAAATTTTTGTCATATATATCGTGGCAGCTTTGTATGCAGTCGTCGATGGATTGCAGCGACCCAGCATGGATGCCATGCTGCCCCGTTTAGTCAGCCACGCAGATCTGCCGGCAGCGAGTGCGCTCTTACAACTTCGCTGGCAACTCGGAGTCATCGTTGGCCCCACTATTGGTGGAATCATCTTTGCAACTTTCTCCGTCAGTGTTGGATTTATGGTCGACATTGCAACATATCTTGTTGCGCTCATTTTTCTAGCAAAGATTCGATCTATCCCACCTTCACAAGAGGCCGAAAAGCCATCTCTGGCAGCACTTTTTGCAGGTGTGAAATATGCATTTAGTCGTCAGGATTTATTTGGAACTTACATTATTGATTTAGCGGCGATGACTTTGGCGATGCCAATGGCGCTCTATCCATTTTGGGCAGATGATTTAGGAGCTCCGTGGGCGCTGGGATTTTTCTATGCCGCAATTACAGTGGGTTCGGTCATCGTTACTTTGACATCTGGGTGGACGCGCACCTATCGATTCCATGGCAGAGCGGTAATTGTGGCGGCCATGGGATGGGGGCTGGCAATTGCGCTCTCCGGTTTGAGCAATTCGATCGTCGTCGTTCTCCTCTGTCTCACAGTTGCTGGAAGTTGTGACATGGTCAGCGCCCTCTTCCGTGGAAATATTTGGAACCAGACAATCCCTGATGAATTACGGGGTCGACTTGCTGGGATTGAATTGCTTTCGTATTCGGTTGGGCCACTTCTTGGACAACTTCGCGCCGCATCTGTGGCAGCTGCTACTACCTTGACCATCTCGGTAACTTCTGGAGGGCTCTTATGCTTCCTGGTGGTCGGAATTTTGGCGCTTTTCTTACCCAAAATGTGGAAATACGACGTTACTACCAACGAGTTTGCCGTGAGAGAGCGAGAAATTCGCAAAAATCGGGAGAATTCCTGAATCAAAAGCGCAATTTTTGAAAAAAATCGACTTTTCACCATCCAAAAAATGCGAAATGCATAAAAAAATTCAAAAAATAATTAGCGACACGCACTGAAATATTTCTCACAATATGTTGGCAATTTTCTTCAAATTCCGTCACACTTATCCACGAACAGGTTTGGGTGACGGATCCGAACCCTTCCGATTAGGAGAATAAACACATGGCTGCAGCTAAGAAATCTGCTCCAAAGAAGCGCCGCAAGAAGGCAGCTGCTAAGAAGGCAGCTCCAAAGCGTCGTAAGAAGGCCGCTGCTAAGAAGGCAGCTCCAAAGCGTCGTCGTAAGAAGGCAGCTGCTAAGAAGGCAGCTCCAAAGCGTCGTCGTCGCAAGAAGGCAGCTGCAGCAGCAGCTCCAAAGAAGCGCCGCCGCAAGAAGGCAGCTGCAGCAGCAGCTCCAAAGAAGCGCCGCCGTCGTAAGAAGGCAGCAGCTAAGTAATTATTTACTTATAAAAAACCCCGCCAGGAAACTGGCGGGGTTTTTTAATGCTTCGAAGTTATGAATTAATCCTGCAATTAATCCTGGGGTGGATTCGCTTTCAATGAATTTGTTACTCGCTCAAATATTTCAGAGAGAACCTTTTGATCTTCTTTCGATAGGTGATCAATAAAGCGAGTGCGCACGCTTTCTACATGGTCAGGTGCGGCAGCAACAATTGCCTTCCATCCCTTTGCCGTCATCACTGCAAAATAACCGCGCTTATCTACAGGGCAGGCTTCGCGCTTTACCCAGCCTGCTTTCTCCATCACCTTGATGCGATGTGAGAGACGGGACCTAGAAAGCATTGCTACATCAGCTAATTCGCTCATCCGCATCCGACGGTCTGGGGCATCGCTTAACTGCGCCAGGACTTCATAATCTGCCATCGAAAGTTCATGGCAATCAAGGTCAGAATCAAGAGCTTCTAGCAGACGACGGCTCGCGATGATGTAGCGGCGCCAAGCTTTCATTTCGGCAGGGTTTAACCAGCGTGGTGTTGTAGCGTTTTGCCCTGCCATAGGGGCAAGTGTAAGGTAAAAGGAGAGAAAGTTTAACTTTCAATTACTTTAGAAACTTCACCGAAGATGAAATGGAACTCATGAGCCGCGCCAAATCCGGAATCGCCATTGCAGATTTAGACCCGCAGGTCCGCCCGCAAGATGATCTCTTCCGCCATTACAACGGTAAGTGGATCCGCGAATACGAGATGCCAGCGGATCGGGCAAGTGATGGCATCTTCCGTAAATTGCATGATGAGGCAGAAGCCCGAGTTCGCGACATCATCGAGAATTCCAGTGGCGCTGGCGAAGCCCAGAAAATCGGTGATCTCTATAAATCATTTATGGATACCGCTGCCATCAAAGCGCGCGGCCTCTCTCCTATAGCAGCTGACCTGAAGCGGATTGATGCAATATCGACCCACAAAGAATTTATTGAAGTCATGGCATCGCTTGAGATGCGCGGTATCAGCGGAATTTTCGGAGCTGCTATTTATCCCGATGCCATGGACTCCAATACCAATATTCTCTACTTCGGCCAAGGTGGTTTATCGCTCCCCGATGAGTCCTATTACCGCGAAGAGCAGTTTGCGGAAATCCGCACTGCTTTCTTGGCCCATATTGAAAAGATGTGCGCCTTGGTTGATATTCCAGATGGCAGCACGGTTGCACAATTAATTCTGAAACTTGAAACAGAGATTGCCACCCACCACTGGGATCAAGTCAAAGATCGCGATGCCACTTTGACCTACAACAAATTCAGCCGGGCGGACCTCGAAAGCAGCGCCCCACACTTCTTATTTGCCACCTGGGCGGAAAACGCCAAAGTCCCTGCCAAGGCGCTAGAGACTCTGATTATCTGTGAGCCATCCTTCTTTGAAAACGTCTCTGCCATGCTCGGCAACTTTGCAGCGCAGCGCGATGCGTGGGTTGCCTGGCTAAAGTTAAATGTCGTCTCCGCCAGCGCTGCTTACATGACAGATGAGATCGTGCAGCAAAACTTTGAGTTCTATGCCAAAACTCTTTCCGGCACACCTCAGATTCGCGATCGCTGGAAGCGTGGGGTCTCCTTCACCCAAGGCGCGCTCGGTGAAGCCATCGGCAAGGTCTACGTTGAAAAGTATTTTCCGGCCGCTGCGAAAAGTGAGATGAAGAAGTTGGTGGATCACCTGCTTGAGGCTTATCGCCAGAGCATTACTGAACTTCCCTGGATGTCTGCCGCAACCAAGGAAAAAGCGCTAGCAAAATTAGAGAAATTCACCGCCAAGATCGGCTACCCCGATAAATGGCGCGACTATTCCACCCTCGAAATTTCCGCAACCGACCTGATTGGAAATCTGCGACGCATTGCAGAGTTTGATCATGCCTATGCCATTGCCAAATTAGATAAACCAGTTGACCGCACCGAGTGGCATATGACCCCGCAAACGGTCAATGCGTATTACAACCCACTCGCCAATGAGATCGTCTTTCCTGCCGCCATCTTGCAGCCACCGTTCTTTGATCTCGAGGCAGATATCGCTGCCAATTACGGCGGCATTGGCGCGGTGATCGGCCATGAAATTGGCCATGGCTTTGATGATCAAGGGTCTAAATATGATGGCGATGGAAATATGGTCGATTGGTGGAGCGATGAAGATCGCTCTAAATTTGAAGAGCTCACCAAAGTACTTGTCACTCAATTTGATGCCCTCTCTCCAGAGAGCACTCCCGATATTCACGTCAACGGTGCCTTTACCTTAGGTGAAAATATTGGTGATTTAGGCGGCCTCAGCATCGCTTACAAGGCCTACAAGTTAGCGCTCGGTGGAGCTGAAAGTCCTATCATTGATGGGCTGACCGGAGATCAACGCTTCTTTCTCTCCAATGCCCACTCTTGGAGAAATAAGAACCGCCCCGAAGAAGTGCGCCGGCGTATCGCTATCGACCCGCATTCACCCGATGAATTTAGGTGCAACCAAATTGTGCGTAATGTGCCGGAGTTCTACACAGCATTTGGGGTGAAAGAAACGGATGGCTTGTGGCTTCATCCCAATGAGCGCGTTCGGATTTGGTGAA
>CAZGXO010000081.1:0-4430 GCA_964529875.1 uncultured Candidatus Planktophila sp.
AAGAGATCTTGAAAGAGATCTAGAAGAGAGAGAGGAAGAGGTAGATGCTTACCAACGTACGCGCCTTCTTCACCGCTCTTGCCTGCCTAAAAAGATCGCGCCACTTTAAGCCGGCTCTTTGGACGATGATCGCTTCGATGGTCTTTATGGCAACGGCCCAGACCACTGCCTACGGTCTGGAATTTCCCATGACTACTTCCTTGAATCTGCCGGCATCGAAGAATCTGACTGCGGGGGGCATCCTGCCTTCTGCTGCAGTGGTGGGTGAAACTTCCGAGATGGCCCTAGTTGCCCATATGAGCAAACAGGTCGAATCAGCTCGCAAAATTGCCGGAGCCAAGAAGATAGCTAAGGCTCTGATGCAGGTTAACTACTCATGGGGCGCTGCCCAATATGAATGTCTCAACCGTTTGTGGACGCGAGAGAGCCATTGGAATTACAAGGCGCATAACTATCGCTCTGGTGCACACGGAATTGCACAAGCGCTTCCTGCAATCAAGATGGAGGTCATCGCTAAAGATTGGCGCACCAACCCAGTGACGCAGATCCAATGGGGCTTGCATTACATCAACACTCGGTATGACACGCCATGTAAGGCGTGGGCGAAATTTAAACGCCACCGTTATTACTAATTCTCTGGCTTACTTCCAATTTTTAAGGGGCGCATAGTCTCTGCAAAGAAATCATTTCCCTTGTCATCGACAACGATGAAAGCGGGAAAATCAACAACATCAATCTTCCAGACAGCTTCCATTCCTAAATCTTCAAAATCGAGAACTTCAACTTTCTTGATGCAATCTTGCGCAAGGCGCGCTGCTGGTCCGCCAATTGAACCAAGATAGAAACCACCGTGTTTAGCACAGGCATCGGTAACTGCCTTAGAACGATTTCCTTTTGCCAACATGACAAACGAACCACCGTGCGCTTGAAAATATTCGACATAAGAATCCATACGGCCAGCGGTCGTTGGACCAAAGGAACCTGATGCCATACCTGTTGGAGTCTTCGCTGGACCTGCGTAATAAACAGCGTATTTCTTCATATATTCAGGGAGCGCTTTACCTGCATCCAACATCTCTTTGATGCGCGCATGTGCAATATCGCGCGCCACAACGATGGTGCCGGTCAGTGAAACTCGCGTCTTTACGGGGTGCTGGGAAAGCTGCGCGCGAATCGCATCCATCGATTGATTAAGGTCAATTGCCACCACGTTATCTTCTAGATGCTCATCTGTGGTTTCAGGTAAAAATTGAGCTGGGTCGGTCTCTAACTCTTCAATAAAGACGCCCTCTTTGGTGATCTTGGCCTTGGCTTGGCGATCTGCAGAACAGGAAACTGCAATGGCGATGGGAAGCGATGCGCCATGACGTGGCAGGCGAACAACGCGCACATCGTGACAGAAATATTTACCACCGAATTGTGCGCCGATTCCGAGCTTTTGAGTGAGTGCAAATACCTCTTGCTCCAGCGCTACATCGCGGAAACCTCGACCTGTTGCTGCATCTCCACTCGTTGGCAGATTATCTAGGTAGTGAGTGCTGGCTAATTTGGCAGTCTTTACGGTGTGCTCTGCACTGGTTCCGCCAATCACGATTGCTAAATGGTATGGCGGACATGCAGCGGTGCCGATCGAGCGCAATTTCTCATCGAGCCAATTGATAAAAGATGTTGGATTAAGTACTGCTTTAGTCTCTTGATAGAGAAAAGACTTATTGGCGCTGCCGCCACCTTTGGCGATAAAGAGGAAGTTGTATTCATCGGCGTGATCGGTATCTGCATAAATTTCGATTTGTGCTGGCAAGTTATTGCCTGTGTTCTTCTCATCCCACGTTGTCACAGGTGCCATCTGCGAATATCGCAAATTGAGTTTGGTATAGGCGTTATACACTCCTTGAGAAAGGGCAACCTCATCTTTGGTAGCTGTCAGCACATGCTGACCCTTCTTGCCCATAATCAACGCGGTGCCGGTGTCTTGGCACATCGGCAGAATTCCACCTGCTGCAATATTGGCATTCTTTAAGAGATCAAGCGCTACGAAACGATCATTGGCAGAACTTTCGGGATCCTTCAAGATCTTTGCTAATTGCTGCAAATGTTCGGTGCGCAGATAATGCGAGATATCGTGCATGGCAACTTCAGTAAGGTGTGTCAGCGCTTCCGGAGCTACTTCTAGAAATTCTCTATCTCCTAGTGTGCGTACCGTGACACCGTCGCGACTGATGAATCGATAGCGAGTGGTATCTGCGCCCACGGGAAGCAGATCTGAATAGTTAAATTCCGGGGCCATCAGCTATCGCTATCTTGCGCCGACTTCTTGGTGGCAGCCTTTGCAGCATCAATCTTCTTCTTGGCTCCGTCTAACCATTCTTGGCAGATCTTTGCCAACTCTTCACCGCGTTCCCAGAGTTTGAGAGATTCTTCTAATGTTGCGCTGCCATCTTCGAGAGATTCAACAATCTCTGCAAGTTCATCACGGGCTGCTTCGTAGGAGAGCTTCTTGTCGCTGGCGGCCATATGCTCAATCTACTCTCGATACGGTGGCGGTGGTCTCGCCCTTAGCAACTCGTATGTGTAACTCTGTTCCCAATTTCACTTTTTTAGCATCACGTAAAACTTCACCGGTGGCAGTTCGCACAACTGCATAACCACGGTCCAGGGTTGATTGTGGCGAGAGCGAGCGAAGCTGATCGCGGATTCCTTTCATTTCCTGCCGCTCAATATCAAGCAGCGCCGCAAAGCCACGAAGTGCGCGATCGCGTAGTGCGCGTATGTCATCGCGCCTTACTGTGACAATCATGCTGGGATCTTTCATCACAGGGCGACTTCGCAGTTGCGAAATGTGATTGGTCTCGAGTTCCAGAGTTGCCAGCAAAGTCTTGATCATGCGATCGCGTAACTTAGAAATAATCTGTAACTCTTCTTGAATATCGGGAACGACTTTTTTCGCAGCATCTGTCGGAGTCGAAGCGCGGTAATCAGCGACTAAATCAAGCAGTGGCGCATCTTTCTCATGGCCAATCGCGCTGACGATGGGGGTGCGGCAGGCGGCAGCAAGGCGCACGAGAGATTCATCGCTAAAGGGGAGTAAATCTTCAAAAGAGCCACCGCCACGGGTAATGATGATGACATCAACGAGTGGATCTGCTTCTAATTCACGAAGTGCATCTGAAACTTCAACGACTGCAGCAGCTCCTTGCACCGCAACTTCGCGAATTTCAAATTGCACAGCAGGCCAACGGCGCCGGGCGTTTTCCACCACATCTTTTTCAGCATCGGTATTACGCCCACAGATCAGACCAATTTTCTGCGGCAAAAGCGGTAGCGAGACTTTGCGATCTAACGCGAAGAGTCCTTCAGCATTTAACTTCTCTTTCAGCGCTTCAAGGCGCGCTAATAATTCGCCCACACCCACTTGGCGAATTTCTTTCGCCGACATAGTGAGCGAACCATTCTTTGTAAACCAAGAAGGCTTTGCATAAATTACAACGCGCGCATTTGCAGGAAGTGGTTGCACAGTCGCTAATACAGATTTGTAACACATCACGGAGATACTCATATCAGCAGATGTATCGCGCAGGCGCATAAAAGCCATGCCGCCACTTCGTTCATTCAGTTCAGAAATTTCGCCTTCAATCCAGATTGGACCTAAGCGATCGATATATTCCTTAATGGCTTCAGAGACCACCCGAACAGGTGCGGGCGATTCACTTGAAGTTTCAAACATAGCGCGAGCCTAATAGACTGCTCGACATGAGCAAGCGGGTTCTCTTAGCTGCGCCACGCGGATATTGCGCAGGCGTTGATCGCGCAGTTGTTACCGTGGAAAAAGCTCTCGAACTTTATGGCGCACCCATCTATGTGCGCAAAGAGATTGTTCATAATAAACATGTTGTCTCAACCCTCGAAGCGCGCGGCGTCATCTTCGTCAACGAAACCGATGAAGTTCCAGAAGGTGCCACCGTTGTCTTTTCAGCGCACGGGGTATCACCTGCGGTGCACGAACAAGCAGCAGCGCGCAATCTCAAGACCATTGATGCCACTTGTCCGCTGGTGACTAAAGTGCATAATGAGGTAAAGCGCTTTGCCAATGAAGAAACTGAAATTTTATTGATTGGCCACAACGGCCATGAAGAAGTTGAGGGAACTGCCGGGGAAGCACCGGGCAAAGTGCGCATCGTTGATGGCCTTGATGAAGCGCGCACGATTGAACCGACTCCTGGTAAGAAGTTGGTCTGGCTCACGCAGACCACTCTCTCTGTCGATGAGACGATGCAATCTGTTGCTATCTTGAAAGATCGTTTTCCAGAGATTGCTAACCCTCCCTCTGATGACATCTGTTATGCGACTCAGAACCGGCAAGAGGCAATTAAGGCGATTGCTCCACAAGCTGATTTAGTTCTTGTGGTTGGATCAAAGAATTCTTCTAACTC
>CAZGXO010000082.1:0-4342 GCA_964529875.1 uncultured Candidatus Planktophila sp.
GGAATGAAGATTCATTGGTGTTGAACTGAAGTGGCTTTAAGTTCTTGAACTTTGTACCAGGGTAGACAGATCCATCTGCACCATGGTCTTCACCGTCTTGGTCAACGATTGCAAAGTTCACTGTTGGGTTTGCCTTAGCAGCTGCAACGATTGCACCATTGATAAGGAAGCCAACGCCGACGATGATGTTGCACTTTTCATCAACGAGCTTCTTAATATTTGGTGCATAGTCAGCATCAGATGTGGCAGCGAGATACTTCACTGTGACTGATGAGTTTGCCTTGGCAGCAGCTTGTGCTCCAGACCAAGCAGATGCGTTAAATGACTTGTCATCAACACCACCGGTATCGAGAGCAAGGCATGCCTTTGTGGCTGCTGCGTTGGCAGCTGGTGCTGAACCAAATGCCAGCGCTGCTGCAGCGAGAACTGCTACAAACTGAAATGTCTTTTTCAAGGTTCCTCCAAAGGAATCAGTAGAAATATGTATTACTTCTAGGTGCGAGCCTAGTCGCCACCTTTATGAATCAACAAAGAACACGAGTCATTTATTCGGTGGGACAGGTAACAATCTGGAAAACTCTCAACTAGAACTTGAGTGCTATGCGGGGATTTTCTCGGCCGTTGCCGCAGCAAGATTGATGGCATCGCTAAAGCGCGCCAAGGTAGTAGATCGAATCGAAAGTTCAATTCCCCCGCCTGTAATTCCATAGCGCCTGCCATAAATTCCTGCATCCGCATCGAGAATATCGAGATACTGCTTCTTTGCAAGCGACAGTGCAATCACATCAAAGAGCGCTTTATCAACGCGCTTAATAACTGTAGCTAATAAAAATCTTTTAGTGGAACTAGTTACTGATAGATATTGGTCAGGCTCCATGCTGATCAGCCCGATTGAGTTCTTGCTCTTGGCGTTTCGTGCAACGATGATGCGAAAAATTTCGGCATTCGATCCTTGAGTAGCAGCAAAGATGATATCTGCCCCAGCATCAATGACTTGGCTAGAAGCTAACGAGAATGATCCAGAAACGTACTTCACGATAGGAATTACTTTTTTCTTGGAGGCAAAGACACCTGCTGCAAATCCATCTTTATACATATCTGCTTGGCCAGCCTGAGCAATCATGGCAACTTTGCCGCTCTTAGAAACTTGTGCGGCAGCAAAACCAGCAAGGTAGGCACCTTGCGTATTTGCAAAAACTACAGAGGTGACATTCAACGCTGCTACAGATGCATCATTGATAATCGCAAATTGTGTGCTGGGAAATTCAACAGCTAGCGCTTGCAGAGTTGGTCCGTAACCTGCACCAATTGCGATGATGGGGTTGCAATTCTTAGCAAGTAAGGTGCGGATTCTCTTTTCGCGATCAGCACTTGTTCCATCGGTAACAACCGGGACAACTTCAAAATTAAACTCTTTCTGCGCCTTCTGCAAACCTGCAGCGGCTGCATCATTGAAAGCGCGATCACCTCGCCCACCGATGTCGTATGCAACTCCGACTGTGAGATTTGAATCCGCTGATGCCGGTATTGCAGTCACAACAGATGCAACCAGCGAAAGCGCAATCACGATGCGGCGCAACATTAGGAGACCACACCCAAATTCTTATAAGTATCTGAAAGCGTCTTGGCAGCTACAACTCTGGCTTTCTCTGCGCCGTGATGCAGCAAATCCAATAGATGTTTCTCATCGCCTAATAGATCGAGAGCCTTTTCACGAATAGGGCGCAAATATTCGACGACGACTTCAGCTACTGCCAATTTAAAATCGCCATAGCCCTTGCCAGCAAATTCATTCTCTAACTCGGCAATGCTCTTACCAGAGAGCGCGGAATGAATGGTGAGCAAGTTGCTGATACCTGGTTTTTGCGCACCATCAAAGGTAACTTCGCGGCCAGCATCGGTCACTGCGCTCTTAATTTTCTTTAAATTCACATCTGGCGAATCCATAATTTCAATAACTCCGGAAACCTGGCCAGCAGATTTACTCATCTTCGCAGTTGGCTCTTGAATATCATTGATCTTGGCCGCTTCTTTCATAATGTAGGCCTCAGGAAGCTGGAATGTTTGGCCGTAGCGCGAATTAAAGCGCGCTGCTAAATCACGAGTGAGTTCGATATGTTGACGTTGATCTTCGCCTACCGGAACATAATGTGCTTGGTAAAGCAAAATATCGGCAGCTTGCAACATGGGATAGGTGAATAATCCAACGCGGGCAGAGTCAGCACCCAACTTGGCAGATTTATCTTTAAATTGTGTCATGCGGCTGGCTTCGCCAAATCCGGCAAGACATTCCATAATCCAACCCAATTGATTATGTTCTGCAACTTGCGATTGCACGAAGAGCGTTGCTTTATCTGGAGAGATTCCAAGTGCAATTAATTGTGCAGCGGATGCAAGCGTGCGCTTTCGAAGTAGAGCCGGCTCGGTCTCAACGGTGAGCGCATGCAAATCAACGATGCAGTAAAAGGCATCATGCCCATCTTGCAGAGCAACCCATTGCTTGACTGCCCCCAAGTAATTACCGAGGTGAAATGAGTCGCTGGTTGGTTGTATTCCTGAAAGGACTCGCTTCATAGTTGTAATTCTCGCATGAAGTTCTTACACAGTGCGTGAAATGAGTAATCGGCCAGCGCGCTTGCCCTCCATAGAAAGTACTGCGATACGTACTCCATTGACGCTGACAACATCGTGAATTTCGGGAATTCGTCCTAGGAAATGCATAACAAAGCCACTGGCAGTTTCATAGGGACCTTCGGGTAATTCGATTCCGGTCTCTTCGAGCAAATCCTCAATCGAGATAAGGCCATCGATTTCAATATCGCCTGTGCGGGATTCCTGAGAAATTTCGCTTTCATCACTGTCATATTCATCGCGAATATCACCGATTAAGGTTTCCACCAGATCCTCGAGAGTCACAATTCCATCGGTACCACCGTATTCATCGAGCACAATCGCTAAATGCTGGCGTTGATTTCGCATCTCGGTGAGCGCGGGCAAAATAGCTTTGGTGCCAGGCAGATACATAATGTTGCGCGTCAGTTCTGCAATCGTGGCAGTTGAACTCACGAGCGAGGTATCAAGCAAATCACGGACATGGATAAATCCAATAACTTCATCGGATGAGCCACGTACTACTGGATATCGAGAATGTGCCTTTTCAATAGCGAGCGCTATGGCCTTACCAACGGGCAGCGATGCATCCATAAAATCAACTTCGGTACGTGGAACCATGACTTCATGTACCTGACGTTCGGATGCATTAAATACTTCTTCCACAATGTCACGTTCTTCTTCGGTAAGTGCAGCATGTCCTGCCACTAAGTCCAAGAGCTCTTCTTCAGAAATCTGCGAGCGCTGTTCTTTCGGGTCCATGCCAAAAAGTCGGAGCACCACATTGGTGGAGTGCGATAGCACCCAGACGATGGGACGGAAGAGCTGGGTTAAAACTTTCACGATAAAAGCAGAGGCAAGTGCAATCTCTTCTGCGCGATAGAGCGCAATGCGCTTTGGTACTAATTCGCCGAAGACTAAAGAGAAATAAGCGATGATCAGAGTAACGCCGATCAGTGAAGTGGTTCCAGCGCTCTTAGGTGAGAGCCCAATATCTTCTAGCCATGGAATGACATATGCGCCTAATTTTTCTGCGCCAAGTGCTGCGGAGAGAAATCCGGTGACGGTAACGCCCACCTGTAATGCAGCCAGCAATCGATTGGGGTTACTTGCAACTGCAGCAACACGTGCACCGCGTTTCCCACGTCCAGCTAATTGCTTGATCTGACTTTCGCGAAGCGAAATTAAGGCAATTTCGGCAGCGACAAAGAGTCCGCCGAGGATGATGAGTCCGGCGACTAAGCCAATCGAGGTAAGGATTGAGCCACTCGGGTCAGGTTCCATGATGTGAGAAGTCTAGCGAGGGCACTTCCCATCTTGGCGCGGGCTGTCATAGCCTTGCCCACGCTAGCCAACCGGCTAGCGACCTCATCCTCGGACCGTCGGGCACGTACCTGCCCGGATAAGGAAGTAGAAACATGGCATCAGTAGTTTTTGAAAACGCATCACGTATCTATCCCGGAACAACTGCACCTGCAGTCGACAAACTTAATCTCACCGTCAACGATGGAGAGTTTCTCGTTCTCGTTGGACCATCTGGCTGCGGAAAGTCAACATCACTTCGTATGTTGGCAGGACTTGAAGAGATCGACGGTGGTCGAGTTCTCATTGGAGATCGCGATGTAACAAATGTGGCACCAAAAGATCGCGACATCGCGATGGTCTTCCAGTCATATGCGCTCTATCCACATATGACTGTTGCAGAGAATATGGGCTTTGCTCTCAAGATCGC
>CAZGXO010000083.1:0-4274 GCA_964529875.1 uncultured Candidatus Planktophila sp.
TACGTCCAGTGCCCACTTGGAAGTCGACAGAAGCGGCGCCAACTCCAATGAGCGACGGTGCAATATCTTGACCTTCAGCATTTAAGCCGTGACATGAAGAACAACCTTTAAGAAAGAGTTGCTTGCCTTCTTCAATAAGCGCCGAGCGCGAAGCAGTTGTCGTTGTACCTTCATCGACAGCGCTGGCAACTTGGAAAGTTGTGCCAATAGTAAAAAGAGCAAAGATGAGCAGGATCGGACCAGCTGCTCTGTGGCGGCGAAGGCGCGAAAGGCGTTTCACTAGTTCGTATCCTTTATTTGATGAGATAAATTGCCGAAAAGAGTGCGATCCAAACAACGTCCACAAAGTGCCAGTAGTAGGAAACTACGATGGCAGTCGTTGCCTGTCCTTGAGTAAAGCGGCGCGCTTTTGCTACTCGAATCATGACGATGAGAAATGCAATCAGACCACCAGTGACGTGAAGTCCGTGGAAGCCTGTAGCCAAATAGAAGACTGAACCATATGCAACAGAGGAGAGCGTGAGCCCTTCGTGTACTAATTCTGCGTATTCATAAATCTGTCCAGCGATGAAGAAACCACCCATGAGAAATGTGAGGGCAAACCACTCGCGCATTCCCCACGATGAAATGTTGAGAAGCGATCCAGTGCGACGAGCTTGAAAACGTTCAGCAGCGAAGACGCCAAATTGACATGTCACAGAAGAGAGGACAAGCACTGTTGTATTGACTGCAGCAAAAGGAATGTTGAGCATTTCTGTGGATTCAAGCCAGACTTCAGGGCCTTGTACAGCGCGGGTCGTGAAGTACATAGCAAAGAGCGCTGCGAAGAACATTAATTCGCTCGAGAGCCAGACAATCGTGCCGACTGCCACCATATTGGGGCGAGTTATTTTGTGATGCGCACTGACGCTGGCACTACTCATGGGCGCCATTATTCCCGAAAGGCGCAATAACGGCCTACTTCCAAGGTGCGAAAAAGCGTGATTTGCCACCTATAAAGAGGTGAGACGGCTCACTCAATGAAAAGCAACTTCTCATCAAATACCAGATGGCTAGACTCTGCCCATGCAGGATGCCAGAGAACGTAAATATTCCATCGTTATCTACTCTGACGATGTCACAGTTCGCGATGCCGTGGTTGCCGCACTAGGAACGCGCGTTGCACCCGATATGGCAGAACACGTCATCCATCAATTCGCTACAGGGGCTGCATTGCGACTTTTTGTCGATGCGAAGAAGCCCGGCTCGGATTCGCCGATCGATCTATTTATTTTGGATGGAGAAGCAGTTCCTGAGGGTGGAATGGGAATGTGCCGCCAACTCAAAGATGAAGTCTTTAACTGCCCTCCCATCATGGTCATCACTGGACGCAGAGAAGATGCCTGGCTCGCAGCTTGGTCGCGTGCAGATGCAAATGTTCTCCATCCGGTAGATCCATTTACTTTGGCACATACTGTCGCTGATTTGTTGCGCTCGCGCACAAGTGCAATCGCCTAAGTAAAGGTTTTCCAGATGGCAATTGAGTGGAGTAAAACTCTTGCCACGCTAGAAGCAGGGCTCGATCTTTCGCCCGCAGAAGTTCGCGAAATCATGCGCACTGTCTTGCAGGGAGAAGCAGATATCGAACAGTTAAAAACTTTTCTGCTTGCACTAAAAGCTAAAGGTGAATCTGCTGAAGAAGTGAGCGCATTCGTTGCTGAGATGTATGAGCACTCTGGACCCATCTCCATTACCGAGAGAGCAGTTGACACCGTTGGAACCGGGGGAGACGGGGCGCACACCATCAACATCTCATCAACTGCAGCAATTATTGCCGCAGCTGCAGGTGCTCGAGTAGTCAAACATGGAAACCGCGCAGTCTCGTCACGTTCTGGCGCATCGGATTTCTTAGAAGCTCTTGGGGTTGTTCCAGGACTTGATGGTAAAGGTGTAGAACGCACAGTTCGGGAACTTGGAATCGGCTTTTGTTTTGCACCAATCTTTCATCCCGCTATGAAACATGCAGCCTCAGCACGGAAAGAATTAGGCGTTCCAACCGTCTTTAATATTTTGGGGCCGCTTGCAAATCCAGCAAAACCGCGCGCTGCTGCCATTGGAGTTGCTAATGAGCGAGCCCATTTGGTGATGGCGCAAGTGTTGGTCAAGAAGGGGTGCGATGGATTTGTCTTTCGGGGCGATGATGGACTCGATGAAATTACTTTGGCAACAACAACATCTGTACTCATGATTGGCGACGATGAGATCAAGAGCGAACGGATCGAACCTGAAGATTTTGGTCTTGAGCGAGCACCCCTTGAGGCAATTGTTGGAGGAGATGCAGCAGAGAATGCTCGTATCAGCATGGCGATTTTCCACGGTGAGAGAGGCGCTCCACGCGATGCGGTGCTTTTAAATGCAGCTGCAGCAATCGCTGCCTATGAAGGCGAAGGTGGAAAAGATATTCGTGCTCGCATGAACGAAGGTATGGAACGCGCTAAAAACGCACTTGATTCAGGAGCTGCACTCAACCTTGTTCAGAAGTGGGCGGCTTTGACTCAGGAGATTTCTGCTTCTTAACGCGTTTTCCAAAATTCATTAACTCTTCGAGCGTGTAAATATCAAAAGTTCCAAGTCTTTCAATGAGTCCATGCAGAACATCTAAGGTAGCCCGGGCATCATCTAATGCGCGGTGGTTAGGGACAGTTCGCGCACCAAAAAATTCGGCCAATGTAGCAAGACGGCAATTTGGCGCTTCATCACGAGTCAACACTTTACGGGCGATGATGGCGGTATCGAGCACTGGATATTTCGGCCAAACGTAACCATGTACCCGGGCCGCGTGAATCAGAAAAGATAAATCAAATGGCGCATTCTGCGCTACTAAAACAGTTTCATTCTCGCTTCCCAGAAATTCAAGAAGGGTTGGAAAAATTTCGCTCATTGTTGGTGATTGAAAAATCATCTCGTCAGTAATTCCAGTGAGCGCGGTGATGTAAGCGGGGATTGGATGGCCCGGGTCAATAAAAGAGCGAAATTCGCCAATAACTTCGCCAGATCGCGACTTAACAGCGCCGATTTCTGTGATGCCGGCGCCTAAGTGGGGAGCTCCACCTGAAGTTTCTAAATCGATAACTACAAAGGTGGTTTCCTGCAAAGTGCGTCCAAACTCTTGCAATGTTGTTTGCCAAGAATCTTTCTCTTCTTCTGCTACCACGCAGAAAACTCTAGATGATTGCAGTGACTACAACTCCGTAATAGTCTGATTGCATGGCTGTCACAGGAGCTCCCACAGGGTTACTAGAAGATTGGCGCGCGGACGGTAAAGGGGATAAGAAGCACATTGGTGTTCTCCTTACTCATGGATTTACCGGTTCACCAGCATCAATGCGACCTTGGGCTGAATATTTACACCAACGCGGTTACACCGTTTCGGTGCCGCTCCTTCCAGGACATGGCACAGAACCCCATGATTTAAATCGAGTGAAATGGCAAGAGTGGCCAGCTAAAGTTGAAGTAGAACTGAAATTGCTCATGCAAAAGTGCGACAAAGTTTTTATGTGTGGACTCTCTATGGGCGGGGGAACAACTTTGAATGTTGCAACTCGATTCTCACGAGATTTAGCGGGAATCATCTTGGTAAATCCGATGATCCATGTGAAGTTTGTACCTCATCAACTAGCTTGGTTGATCTCTCGCTTTCAAAAGATGCGCGATTCTGTTGGCGATGACATCAAGCGACCCGGAATAACTGAGTGGGGATATGACTCACTGCCTGCAGTTGGTGTGTACGAGTTACTAAAAATGTTGCATTACACAAGAAAACGTCTACATGATGTGACTGCACCTATGCAACTCTTTCATAGCGTGGAAGACCACACATTACCTGTCACTAATACTGAGATTATTATGAAAGGCGTGGGCTCTCGCGATAAGCAACGTATTGAACTAGTCAATAGTTATCACGTTGCAACACTTGATTATGATCAAGATGTCATCTTCGAAAATTCACGAATTTTTATTGAAGCCCACTCATAACTCTGCCCGCTGCAACGAATTCCTGTGCCGCCCGGAGTTCGGGAGATAGATAACGGTCAGATCCTGCTCCACCGACAGTTACACGGAGAGCGCTAATAATTTTTTGAGTCACCGGGCTAGGTGTCAGGGGTGCTCGCAATTCGATAGCACGGGCAGCGGTGACTAATTCAATGGCGATAATATGAGAAAGGTTATTAATCGCTGCGCGCAACTTACGAGCTGCTGACCAACCCATTGAGACGTGGTCTTCTTGCATAGCC
>CAZGXO010000084.1:0-4239 GCA_964529875.1 uncultured Candidatus Planktophila sp.
GCTGCGCGCGCTCCATCAATGACTTCAACTCCCGGAAGCGCATCTCGAACTTTCTCGGCATTATGTGCCACGCCCACTGATTTCACTTTAAATTTCTTAGCTTGCTCTATCAGTAAATCTGGATTACTTCCGGCAGCGCTCAGTGCAATCACTGAGAATCGATCGGGATTTGCGGCAACAATCTCGAGAGCCTGAACTCCTATAGAGCCAGTCGAACCCAGAATAACGAGTTCGCGCTTCATGAAACCTTGCGCTTGCGCCCTACAACTTGGCCGATGATCACAATTGCCAATGCAAGGAAGAACATGGCTGAGCCGATGACATTGGCCTGCGCAGGAATGCCACGTGCTGCAGCTGTATATACAAATTTAGGAAAAGTCGTCATCGTTCCAGAATTGAAATTTGTAATGATGAAGTCATCAAAAGATAAGCTAAATGCCAAGAGCGCTGCTGCGGCAATTCCGGGTGCAACTAGCGGCAGAGTCACTCTCCTAAAAGTCTCACGTTCATCTGCATATAGGTCCATTGCGGCTTGTTCAAGTCGTGGATCTAAACTTGCAATTCTCGCCTTCACTGTAACTACAACAAAAGAAACACAGAAGAGAACGTGGGCAATCACGGTTGGCCAAAATCCTGGGTTAATCTGAAAGACTAAAAAGAGCGAAAGTAGAGAAGCTCCAAGCACAATCTCTGGGGTTGCCATGGGGAGAAAAATTAATAGATTGGTAGTAGAGCGACCTTTAAAGTGATAGCGGCCAAGTGCGAAGGCGATCATGGTTCCTAAAATGGTCGAGAAAAAAGTCGCTAAAAACCCAATCTTGATGGAGTTACCGAGCGCGCTACAGACTTCTGGAGCGCCGCACGGATTTTGCCAATTCGCAAAGGTAAATCCTTGCCATACCAAATTGCTCTTACGAGAATCATTAAATGAGAAGGCAAAGGTATAAGCGACAGGTATAAATAAATAGGTAAAAGCAATGACTGCATAGATGCGGATGAGGTTGCGGCCAAACCAGCGGGAAAGTTTTCTCATACGAGTTCTTCAGTTCCGGCGCGCCGCACATAAATAGTCACCAAAATTAAGATTGCCGCCATGAGCGTGAAAGAGAGCGCTGCCGCAGTTGGATAATCAACAATTCTAAAATATCGAGACTCAATAACATTTCCGAGCATCTTTGTTTGTGGGCTTCCCAAAATTGCCGCATTCACATAATCACCTGCTGCAGGAATGAAGGTAAGCAGTGTGCCAGCTACGACGCCTGGCATAGAAAGTGGCAAAGTAACTTTTCTAAAAGTGGTAAATCCATTGGCATATAAATCACCTGATGCTTCAAGAGTACGTGGATCTATACGGTCTATTGATGCATACAGCGGTAGCGTCATAAATGGAAGAAAGTTGTAGGTCATACCGGCAACTACAGCAACTGCGCTCGAAGTTAACGTGGTACTTTGCGAGAGAATTCCCAGCGCGCGAAGCGGTGGGACGACAAATCCTTCTTCACCTAAAATCTGTTTCCAAGCAATTGTGCGCAGCAAAAATGAGGTAAAGAATGGCGCTACAACGAGAACTAGCATCACATTCTTTAATCGACCACCTTTAAAAGCGATGGCATAAGCCAATGGGTAGGCAATAAGGAGTGCGAGAGTGGTTGCAATTACGGCATAGATAAATGAACGGGCAAATTGTTCTCTATTTTCAACAAAAGCATCCACATAATTGGCAAAGCGAAAAGTTTGTTCATATTGGCCGGTATCGCCACCACCGAGTGAAGTTTGAGTCGAAGTTTGAGCCAGATTCAAGATAGGCAAGATAAAGAAGATAAGAAGAAAACCCATCCCTGGAAGTAACAAGAGATAGGGGGTTCGAACCTTTTTCATTCGCTATCTAAATCCTCATCTGGATTTACCTCTGTTCCAGCATCGGCATCTTCATCTCCACGTAAACCAAAGGTAAAGATTGGCTCCCAAGAGATATTGACGCTCTCTCCTACGTTAAAAGGTGCGACGCCATCATCATTTTGTTCAAAGACCATCACTTCTTGGCCCCATGGCATCATCACTTGATATTGAGTTGAGACGCCGATATATGAAACATCTTCTATTCTGCCGCCCGTTAAAACGTTGCCGGTGACCGAAGTATCTAAGCGTGAAATGCGAAACTTTTCCGGGCGGATTCCAGCATAGATCGAGTTATCTACTGCATGAGAACGCTTCTTCGCTAGCGCAATTTTCTGCCCATGCAGATCTACTACATGGTTGTCGCCATCTTGGCCAACGATTGTTCCTTTTAATAGATTTGATTGACCTAAGAAATTTGCTACAAAGGCTGTCTCTGGATTGTCATAGAGCTCAGCAGGAGAACCCATCTGCTCAATTTCTCCTTCATTCATCACTGCGATGGTGTCTGCCATAGTCATGGCTTCCTCTTGATCATGCGTCACGTGAACGAAGGTGAGCCCCACTTCTTTCTGAATCCACTTCAATTCAATCTGCATCTGCCGACGCAACTTCAAATCAAGCGCTCCGAGTGGTTCATCAAGTAAGAGCAGCGCAGGGCGATTGACGATTGCACGAGCCAAGGCAATGCGCTGTTGCTGACCACCTGATAACTGTGTGGGTTTGCGCTGTGCCAAGTGAGGTAGTTCAACTAGGGCTAGCGCTTTATTTACTTGATCATCAACATCTTTGATGCCACGACGCCTTAAGCCAAATGCGATATTTTCAAAGATAGTTAGGTGTGGAAATAGCGCATAGTTTTGAAATACCGTGTTAATTGGGCGCTGATAAGGCTTGGTGTGTGTGATATCGGTTGTGCCTAATGAAATGCTTCCGTGTGTTGGTTCTTCTAAACCGGCAATCATTCGTAGCGTCGTTGTCTTGCCACATCCTGAAGGTCCAAGCAGTGCAAAGAATGAACCTTCAGGAATAGTCAGCGACAAATCATTAACTGCATTGAAATCACCATAAGTCTTGGTGATATTAAGGAGTTTGAGATCTCCTCGTGCAGAACTAGCTACATCTGCCACTAGTTACCGGCGGCCTTCTGGAAGGCTTCGGTCCAAGTGGATTCTTCAGCTGGCGTGAGTGAACGGAAGACGCTGAGGTTTGCCAAAGTCTTTTGGCTGGGGAAGATAAATTCACTCTTTGCCAAATCAGCATCAATCTTCTCCATCTCGGCCTGAGCACCCTTAACAGGGCATACGTAATTTACATACGCTGCAACTTCGGCTGCGACAGCTGGGTCGTAGTAGTAATTGATGAGCTTTTCAGTATTTGCCTTTGCCTCAGCGGTGACAGTAGATGGAATCATCATGTTATCGCCGGAGATAGTTCCGCCTGATTCTGGGATTGCGAAGTCAAACTTGCCTTTATTCTCTGACTTCAAAATAAACATATCTCCGGACCAGCCAATAACGGCAATAGCATCGCCAGATGTGAGATCTTCAGCGTATTCATTACCTTTGACGCCGCGAATCCAGCCATCTGCAATTTTCTTCGCCAAGAAATCAACTGCATTCATAAATTGATTTTCAGTTACTGTTGAGAGATTCACGCCCTGTGCACGCAGAATGATTCCGATGGTGTCACGCATTTCAGAGAGCACCACAATCTTGCCCTTGTTTGCAGGAGCAAAGAGGTCATCAAGAGTTCTGATTCCCTTTGGATTCTTCTCAACGTTCCAACCAAATCCACCCATAATGCCTTGCCAAGTGAGTGAAGACTCGCGCTTGGGATCAAAAGATGGGCTAGCCAATGTATCGAGAATATTTGTCTTATTCGGAATATTTGCCGCATCGTATTTCTGGGTATATCCAAGACGAATCCAACGGGCAGCCATCCAATCTGTCGGACACACTAAGTCATACCCGATATCTTTCTTAATCTTTAATTGAGCTTGTACTTTTCCAAAGAACTCATCGTTATCGTTGTAATCTTCAAAGTACTTAACTTTAATTCCGGTCTGCTTGGTAAATGCTTCAAGAGTTGGATACTTCTTACCTGAATCATCAACATCAAGGTAGAGCGGCCAGTTGCCCCAACGCACTGTGTCTTTGGCAGCACCTGAAGAACTACCTCCTGATCCACATGCAGCGAGCGCACCTGCACCTGCAACTGCACCAGCGCCGGCTAAGACAGCACGACGTGAAACCTGTGTAGAAAGAATGGAACGTGCTTCTGGTGATAGTGCCTTCTTAGCCATCAATGGGCTCCTTTTAAATGAATCTTGCCGGTGTAAGG
>CAZGXO010000085.1:0-4187 GCA_964529875.1 uncultured Candidatus Planktophila sp.
GTTCAGAAAGCGATGTGGGCAGGCGCCGACATTGAAAAGATGTATCAGGTGACCAAGATTGATCGCTGGTTTTTGCGACAAATTGAACTCATCAATGAGACAGCGCGTGACATCAGAGATGCACTTGAACTTGATAGCGAAGTTCTCACATCAGCAAAATCTTATGGATTTTCAGATCAACAAATTGGATTGTTGCGGGGGATTCCTGAGGCAGAAGTTCGTAAGATGCGTCATCAGCTGAATATTCGCCCTGTGTATAAGACTGTTGATACATGTGCGGCTGAATTTGAAGCTTTTACCCCTTATCACTATTCAAGTTACGAAGATGAGACAGAGGTAAGGTCGCGCACTAAACCTGCAGTTATTATTTTGGGAAGCGGACCGAATCGAATAGGGCAGGGCATCGAGTTTGATTACTCGTGCGTGCATGCATCCTTCACGCTTCGTGAAGCAGATTTCGAGACCGTCATGATTAATTGCAACCCAGAGACAGTTTCCACAGATTACGACACAAGCGATCGCCTCTATTTCGAACCGTTAACGCTGGAAGATGTTTTGGAAGTTGTCCATGCAGAATCGCAAGCCGGTCCTGTTCTCGGAGTCATTACTCAACTAGGTGGTCAGACGCCACTTGGACTTGCAGCAGGGTTGAAAGCTGCAGGTGTCACGATACTTGGGACCAGCCCTGAAGCAATCAATCTTGCGGAAGAGCGCGGAGCATTCGGGGATGTTCTTTCGCAGAAAGGACTTACCGCTCCTGAATATGGAATGGCTTCCTCACAATTGGAGGCTGAGCGAATCGCAGAGCGCATTGGGTATCCAGTATTAGTTCGTCCAAGTTTCGTACTTGGCGGACGCGGCATGGAGATTGTCTACGATCAAGAAGCCTTAGCGCGGTTCATATCTCGCGCCACCGATATCACACCCGATCATCCTGTGTTGGTAGATCGTTTTCTAGATAGCGCAATCGAACTTGATGTTGATGCGCTCTATGATGGCGATGATCTCTTCTTAGGTGGAATCATGGAACATATTGAGGAAGCTGGCATCCATTCAGGAGATAGCGCATGTGTTCTGCCTGCGACAACAATTACAGAGATTGCTCGCACTCATATCAGAGAAGCAACTCTTAAGATCGCAGAGGGCGTAGGCGTGCGAGGGCTTATAAATATTCAATTTGCCATGGCTGGATCAATTCTCTACGTCCTCGAAGCAAATCCGAGAGCTTCTCGCACTGTTCCTTTTGTCAGTAAAGCAACTGGTATTCCATTGGCTAAGGCGGCTGCGCGAATCGCGCTTGGCGCAAGTATTAACGAGTTAAGAAAAGAAGGTTTACTTCCAGCATCTGGTGATGGAGTTGCGCGTGGCATCAGCGTTAAGGAAGCGGTTCTGCCTTGGAATCGCTTTAGACGGGTCGATGGTCGCGGGGTCGATGCCGTACTTGGACCTGAAATGAGATCTACTGGTGAAGTAATGGGAATTGCATCGAGTTTCGGTGAATCATATGCAAAGTCGCAGATTAGCTCCTTTGGTTCATTGCCAAAGTCAGGAACTGTCTTCATCTCATTAGCAGATAAAGATAAGAAAGACGGGATTGCGCCGGCACGAGAACTTGCAGCTTTAGGTTTCACCTTGCTGGCAACAGAGGGAACTGCTCTCTTCCTCCGCGAACACGGAGTGCACACTGTGACAGTGCGAAAGAATTCACAGGGAGTCGGACCGATGGGCGAAAAGACCATTGTTGATCTGCTCAATAATGGCAGCATCAATCTTGTCATCAACACCCCAGTAGGCCGTGGCACGCGCGCTGATGGCTGGGCAATCAGAACCGCTTCAGTGCAGCGTTCGATTCCAATTATCACAACTACTGCAGGATTTAGCGCAGCTGTTGCTGGAATAAAAGAGTTGCAAGATGGCGAACTTTCAGTGCGGCCTATCCAAGAGTGGCTGGCTCACTAATGGCGACCATCAATAAGAATGCAGTGCAACAGATAGTCAGCATCCTTTCTAATAAGAGGGTAGGTGCTTATCACCAGATAATTTTGAACGTTGGCGATATCGTAAAAAGTTGCCGTCCCGGAAATTTCGTGGCTATTTCCGTAGGGGGACCAGGTTCGCGCATGATTTTGCGCCGGGCATTTGCGATTTCTCGGACATCTGAAAATTCTCAATACGGCGGAACTATGGAATTGATAGTGGCGCCACATGGTTCAGGTAGTAGCTGGCTCTGTTCACAACCTGAAGGAACTGAGATCGACATCGTTGCACCTTTGGGAACTGCCTTTGGAATTCCGACCGAGCCGATTAGCGCTCTGCTCATTGGTGGAGGTTATGGTTCCGCCCCGCTCTTTGGTTTAGCGGATGTATTGAAAACACGTGGCTGCAAGGTAGATATGTTGCTCGGTGCAAGTGTGGGTTCAAAGATTTATGCGCCCATGGAAGGAAAACGATCGGTCAATTCCTTAAAAATCTATACCGAAGATGGCTCTATGGGTGAGACAGGACGCGTTACTGAATCACTTTTGCAGATCGTGCAAGATAGAAATATCGATGTTGTGTATTCGTGTGGACCCATGGCTATGTTGCGCGCAATCACTGAAATTCTTGCCGCAACGGATGTCATTCATCAATGCGCTGTCGAAGAATCCATGGCCTGCGGTATTGGTATTTGTATGACGTGTGTCTTACCGGTCAAAAGCGCAGATGGCTCGACCACAATGGCTCGTTCGTGCATTGAAGGTCCAGTGATGGATGGAGCGCAGGTCCGTTGGGATCTGGTGGGAAAGGTTCCGGATTCGTTATGACCCTTCCAGTAGATATGTCCACGACACTTGGAAATGCTTGGTTTCCAAATCCACTTTTTACAGCGAGCGGTTGTGCTAGCAGTGGTAAGGAATTAGCGCAATTCTTCCCGCTCAAGGAGATCGGCGCAGTTGTCACAAAATCTGTCATGAGCAAGCCTCGTCACGGAAGGCCTACACCTCGTATGGCAGAAACTCCTTCTGGAATGTTGAATTCCATTGGATTACAAGGACCGGGCATTGATGCATTTTTGGCGAATGATGTGCCATGGTTATTGGAGCAAAAAGCACGGGTCATTGTCTCCATTGCCGGCGAAACTATCGAGGAATATGCAACGTTAGCTCGCAAACTTCGCTCGACATCTGGAATCTCTGCAGTTGAGGTCAATATTTCATGTCCCAATGTTGAAAATCGTGGCTTGGTCTTTGCGTGCGATCCAGATGCCTCACGAAGAGTGATTGATGGCGTTCGTAAAACTATCGGGGGAGAGTTACCGATTATTGCCAAACTTTCTCCAGATGTTACTGATTTAGTTGGGATTGCTAAAGGTGTAGTTGATGCAGGTGCAGATGCCCTTGCGTTGATTAATACTGTTCTTGGTATGGTCATTAATCTCGACACAATGAGACCGCATTTAGGCGGTAAGACTGGTGGTTTATCTGGACCTGCTATCAAGCCCATTGCTGTACGGGCTATTTACCAAGTGCACGCTGCACTTCCGAAAGTTCCAATTTTGGGGATGGGCGGAGTCGCTTCTGGCAAAGATGCACTTGAACTAATTTTGGCTGGCGCATCGGGAATTTCTGTTGGAACTGCTAGTTTTGGTAATCCACGTGCAGTGATTGAAGTTCGCGATCAACTTGCGCAACTACTGTCAGCGAGAGGATTTACTACCTTGTCACAAGCTGTGGGATATGCCCATCGGTCAGAAGAAGGTGTTTCACTATGAGAGCGCCCATAGTTCTAGCGGTTGATACCAATGATTTAGATACTGCAAAACTTTGGGTTGCAACCACCTCAGAATCAATCAGCGTTGTGAAGTTGGGTCTGGAGTTCTTCCTCAATTTTGGACTTGCCGGCGTGAAATCAGTGATGTCAGAGACAGATGCCAAGTTATTTCTCGATCTGAAATTGCATGATATCCCTAATACCGTTGCAGGTGCAGCAACAGCAATAGCGGCAGCTAAACCTGATTTCCTCACAGTGCATGCCGCAGGTGGTACAGCGATGATTTCAGCAGCGGTGAATGCTCTTCCTTCAGTGAACATCACAGCAGTGACGATCCTGACATCGCTTTCAAATTCGGATGTTTCTGCAATTGGCTTCACATCAGATGCTTTAACGAGCGCTGTTGGGCTTGCGCAACTTGCCACAACAGCGGGAGC
>CAZGXO010000086.1:0-4084 GCA_964529875.1 uncultured Candidatus Planktophila sp.
CGGACGACGGGGTTCGAACCCGCGACCTGAACCTTGGCAAGGTTCCGCGCTACCAGCTGCGCTACGTCCGCAATATGTAAGGGGAGAAATCTAGCGTAGCGGCGGCGACAGAGGCAAAGTGAGGTGCGAACTGTATGCGTAGCCTTGCCCCATGTTTGGTCGTGAATATCAATTTTGGATGGGCGGTCGTTATGCAACCCATCTTGATGAGATTACGAGCGATCCACGTCAATTAGAAGATGGAAATTTCTGGGTTGTAGTTATCACCTTTGAAGGAGAGAGAAAGTTTGCACGGTTTAAGAATCTTGAATCTGGCTCCTTTGAAGCGAAGGAGTGGCACAGACTAGAAGGTTCATGGCTCAGTTCGTTAAGTCAGATGGATTACATGGCGTATGTATCTTTGATCAGAGAAGCAATCTCTGAAGGTGGCGTGTATCAAGTAAATGCCTGTCGAATCTTAAAAAAATATCTTGGAGATAAAGATCCATCTTTAGCGGGGCTATTTGCACAACTTTTGGCAAGCAATCCCGCCCCCTATGCGCAATATCTACGGATTCCTGGACTTGAAATTGCTTCCGCTTCTCCAGAACTTTTTCTCTCTCGCAAAGGTATGAAGCTCAAGACTTCGCCGATCAAGGGAACTATTAAGCGCACAGAACACGAGTTTGGAGAGAAAGATAAAGCTGAAAATCTGATGATTGTTGATCTGATGCGCAATGACTTGGGTCGAGTGTGTAAACCGGGGACGGTTGATGTCGCAGAGCTATTTCGCCACGAGCCCCATCCTGGACTGATTCATCTGGTATCAGATGTTGTCGGTGAGATAAAGGATGGCACTACTTGGAAGGAAATATTTGACGCCACTATTGCTCCAGGTTCGGTCAGTGGCGCGCCCAAGAGCGCTGCAGTTGAGATGATTTCACAGCATGAAGGAATACGCGGACCTTACTGCGGTGCCCTTGGTTGGATTCATGGGGATCAAGCGGAGTTAGCGGTTGGAATTCGAACTTTTTGGAAAGGTGATGATCAATTTCTTAAATTTGGAACTGGAGCGGGCATCACGTGGGGGAGTGACCCTGCTGCAGAATGGGAAGAGACGCAATTGAAAGCGCGGCACTTGATTTCAATTGCAGGTGGTGAACTTCCATGACAATGGAATTGGACTTGCATGGTTTCCCTAAAACATCCGGGATTTTTGAAACTATTAAAACTGTTCACGGAAAACCTATTGCTTTAGGCCGTCATATGCGAAGGGCTCTGCAATCAGCTCGAGAGCTTGGGATTCGCATGGATGGAGAAGATGCTCTACGCCAAAAAATTGTCAGATGCATTTCGGAGAACCCTCAGAATATTGGACGCCTTCGCGTATGCATTTTTAACGAAGGCAGTCTGGTTACTCATCATGCTTACGAAGAGATTGATTCTCCAGCAAAACTAACTTTTTACTCCCAAACCGTTACCGGGATGCAACATAAACTATTTCCCTACGATTTTCGCTTTTCGATTCTAGAAATTGCACGAAACGAAGGTTTTGACGATTGCATTCTCTTTAATAGCAAGAACGAAATAACAGAAAGTGCGGTCTCTAATCTGATATTTCTCATCGCAGGCGAGTGGGTTACTGCACCGATCACAGCCGGATTATTGCCAGGCGTCATGAGAGCGATTGCGATTGAAGAATGTGGAGTCAAAGTCAGACCGATTCACATCTCAGAAGTGCCCAATATCGAATCAGGGTTCTTGATTTCAAGTCTTCGTATTGCCCAACCAATTTCTCATATAGGTGAGATGAAAGTGAGAATTGGCGAGCAATCAGCAGAAATGCTGGCAAATATTCGCGCGCATGCACAACCGGCTTCGGTAGGCTGAGCCCATGTCCTTGATAAACGTCACCGTCTCTGGGGCTGCTCGCGCTATCGAGGCAGATCAAAAACCGACCCACCTATTTGCTGAAGATAAAGAGATTGTGGTCTGCACAATCAACGGCACGCTCCGTGATTTGTGGACAGATTTACATGATGGTGATGTCATCGAAGGCGTTGCAATCTCTTCGCCGCAAGGACTTTCCGTTTTGCGCCATTCAACTGCACATGTGATGGCGCAGGCAGTTCAACAGCTGTACTCACAGACTCGTTTAGGTATTGGCCCGCCCATCACAGATGGTTTTTATTATGACTTTGATCCACCACAACCTTTTACTCCAGAAGATTTGGAGAAAATTGAAAGCGCAATGCGCAAAATCATCAAGGAAGGGCAACGTTTCAAACGACGTGTTACAACCGAAAATGATGCTCTTAAGGAATTAGCGCACGAGCCTTATAAGTGTGAGTTGATAGGAATCAAAGGTGGCGGTAGCGATGAAACAAGCGTTGAAGTTGGTGGAACAGAGCTCACTATTTATGACAATTTAGGAAGAGATGGCCAGCCCGTATGGTCAGATCTTTGTCGTGGACCACATCTACCTTCAACAAAACATATTCCAGCCTTCAAATTAATGCGTAGCGCTGGCGCCTATTGGCGCGGCTCTGAAAAGAATCCGATGCTGCAGCGCATTTACGGAACTGCTTGGCCATCACAAGATGAGCTCAATGCATATTTAGAACTTCTTGCTGAAGCAGAGAAGCGCGATCACCGCAGATTAGGTCAAGAGTTGGATCTCTTCTCTTTTCCAGAAGAGATTGGGTCAGGTTTGGCAGTCTTTCATCCTAAAGGTGGCATCGTCCGTCGGGCTATGGAAGATTATTCGCGTAAACGCCATGAAGAAGAGAATTACGAATTTGTTTATTCACCACACTTAACAAAAGCTGCGCTCTTTCAAAAATCGGGCCATCTAGATTGGTATTCAGAAGGTATGTATCCACCGATGACAATGGATGAAGAGTTACATGCCGATGGCACGGTGAAGCGAGCAGGACAGCAGTACTACATGAAGCCTATGAACTGCCCTTTTCATAACCTTATTTTCCAATCTCGTCAGCGGTCATATCGCGAACTCCCGCTGCGACTCTTTGAATTTGGAACCGTCTATCGTTATGAAAAATCTGGAGTATTACACGGTATTACCCGCGCACGCGGTTTCACGCAAGATGATGCGCACATCTACTGCACCAAAGAGCAGATGCCCGGTGAGTTAGATTCGCTTCTCACCTTTGTACTCAATCTACTTCGCGATTATGGACTCTCTGATTTTTACCTAGAACTATCAACACGCAATCCTGAAAAATCAGTGGGAGAAGATTCGGATTGGGTCGAAGCAACCGAAGCGCTTCGCAAAGCTGCGCTTGCGCAGAATCTAGAGCTTGTCCTTGATGAAGGTGGTGCAGCGTTCTATGGGCCAAAAATTTCAGTGCAAGCAAAAGACGCTATTGGCAGAACGTGGCAGATGTCGACGATTCAGGTCGATTTTCAACTTCCACAACGTTTTGAACTGGAGTTCTCAGCAACTGATGGAAGTAAGCAGCGTCCTGTGATGATTCACCGAGCGCTCTTTGGTTCAATCGAAAGATTTTTTGGCGTGCTCACTGAACATTATTCGGGAGCATTCCCTCCATGGCTTGCTCCCGTACAGGTAGTGGGAATTCCTGTTGCCGATACTTTCGCTGATTATTTGCAAGAGATCATTTCTGAGATGAAGCGGGATGGAATTCGAGCAGAACTTGATTCCTCTGACGATCGCATGCAGAAGAAGGTGCGTAATGCGCAGATGCAGAAAATTCCCTTCATGATTATCGCTGGCGAAGAGGATATGAAAGCGAAAGCCGTCTCATTCCGCTATCGAAATGGCGATCAAAAAAATGGAGTTCCTATCAAAGATGCTATTTCTGAGATTAAGAAAGCAATTGTTAATCGGGCTCAGGTGTGAAGATGGGTGATGAAATCAGCGGTGTTGGAATGCCTGATGGGTGGCAACGTTTGTGGGCACCCCATCGACTTGATTATCTGCGCGGTGAAAATCGTCCATTAGATGGAAATGATGTGGTCTGCCCTTTCTGCAGAATTCCCACATTAAGCGATGAAGAAGGACTCATCGTTAAACGTGGATCAAAGGCATACGTAGTCATGAACCTCTATCCATACAATCCAG
>CAZGXO010000087.1:0-4015 GCA_964529875.1 uncultured Candidatus Planktophila sp.
AAAAAGCACTCACGGAGGCTTAATACATGTCAGTAACACTCGATAGCAGCCAATGGAACCTCGTTTATAACGTATTTTCATTTGGTTTGATTTCAATGCTCGCATGCACTGTGTACACACTCGTATCACAGTCACGAGTACTGCCTAAGTACCGCAATGCTCTCGTGATGTCATCAATGGTTACATTCATTGCTGGCTATCACTACTGGAGAATTTTCAATTCTTTCGGAGAAGCATCAGAAGGAATGGCAGTAAACATCTCAGGCGAGCAGGGCGCTTTCAACGAGGCATATCGCTACGTTGACTGGCTACTCACTGTGCCACTTCTACTTGTAGAAGTTGTTGCAGTACTTGCCCTTGCTAAAGAAGTTTCTAAGTCACTCATTACTCGACTTGTTCCTGCTTCAGCTGCGATGATCGCACTTGGATACCCAGGAGAAATTTCAAACGATAAGAACACTGCAATTCTTTGGGGCGTTCTTTCAACCATCCCATTCCTTTACATTCTCTATGTTCTCTTCGTAGAGCTTGGAAAGTCACTCGAGCGTCAGCCAGCTGGCGTTGCAGATACAGTGGGACGTTTGCGTCTTCTCCTTATCGCAACTTGGGGCGTATACCCAATTTCTTACATCCTTAACCTTGGCGAGCAGAATGCTTCTGCATTCGTCGGAGTTCAGGTTGGTTACACAATCGCTGACATCTTGGCGAAGTGCGTATTCGGTCTCACAATTTTGAAGATCGCACGCATGAAGTCACATGCTGAAGGCATGCCAGCAGATCACTAATCTGTAAGCAAGCAGAAGGGCGTCGGGAAACCGGCGCCCTTCTGCTTTACACTCATCACTATGAATATGCAGCGCATCAATAACTTTCGCATGGGCGGTTATTTACTACTCGCCATGGGCCTGATTAATTTGCGTTATCAAACAGGTAAAGAGAGCGTGCTCGCTCACAGTCTGGCTGTCATCATCCCAGGCGCTCTTCTGATTCTTGCAACGTTGATGGATGCTGGTAAAAATTTATTGCAGAAGAAAGCCGCCACAGCGATTGTGCTGACTGTTGGCGGCCTTCTTGTGATCTACGCTTTTATTAATTAACGCTGAGCCATTAGCCCTTCGCTGCCTTAAAGCCAACTTCTAAATCAGCTTTAATATCTGCGATATTTTCCAGGCCGAGGCTCAATCGAACTAAGCCAGGTGTAACGCCTGCTTCTAGTTGTTCTGCAGGAGTTAATTGTGAGTGGGTTGTAGTAGCTGGATGAATCACCAGTGAGCGCACATCGCCGATGTTGGCGACATGGCTAAAGAGCTGCAGCGATTCAACGAACTTCTTACCCGCTTCAACGCCACCCTTTAATTCAAAGGAGAGCACCGCACCTGGCCCTTGTGGTGCGTACTTTGTGGCGAGTGCATTCCACGGCGATGATTTCAGCGCTGCGTAATTAACTTTCTCTACATCTGGATGCGCCTCTAGCCATGTTGCAACTGCCTTGGCATTTTCAACGTGGCGTTCAATGCGCAGTGAGAGAGTCTCCAACCCTTGCGCCAGCAACCAGGCATTAAATGGTGAAACCGCTGCTCCCACATCGCGAAGTAATTGCAGGCGAATCTTGAAGATGTAAGAAAGGTTTGCGCCAAATGCGGAGCCAACTCCCAAAGCCTGTGCATAGACAAGGCCGTGATAGCTCGGATCTGGTTGGTTAAATCCAGGAAAGCGCGCTTGATGCTTGGCAAAATCAAATTTTCCAGCATCAACAATCGCTCCCACCACAGCATTTCCATGGCCAGAGAGGAACTTTGTCGCAGAGTGAACAACGACATCTGCTCCATGTTCAATGGGCTTGATGAGATAAGGCGTTGCAACGGTGTTATCGACAATAAGTGGAACACCAGCAGCATGTGCTACATCGGCAACAGATTTAATATCGAGAATTTCATTCTTAGGGTTTGCAATTGTTTCGCCAAAGAGCGCCTTCGTATTTGGCTTAATTGCCTTCTTCCAAGATTCAGGGTTACTTGGATCATCAACGAAGGTAACTTCTACGCCAAATTTTGGAAGGGTGTAGTGGAAGAGATTGTAGGTACCGCCATACAAACTTGGGCTTGAGACAATGTGATCGCCGGCTTCTGCAACATTGAGAATTGCATACGTTGTTGCAGCAGATCCTGATGCAACAAGAAGTGAAGCAACGCCACCTTCAAGTGCTGCCAATCGCTGTTCTACTGCATCTTGAGTTGGGTTCATGATGCGGGTGTAGATGTTGCCGAGCTCTGCTAAACCAAAGAGGTTAGCCGCATGTGTTGTGTCGCGGAATTGGTAAGCAGTAGTTTGATAGAGCGGAAGTGCGCGCGCACCAGTTGTTGGATCTGATGTTTGACCTGCATGAATTTGCAGCGTTTCAAAAGACCAGTTGTTAGACATTGATATCTCCTCATCGCAGTAGGTGTCAGTAACTGGTGAGAAATGCATGAGCGCACTTGCCAGAAAACTGACCTGTTCGTCACCCGGAGCACCCCACCGCGTTGGAGGGTTGCCGTCTACTAAGCCGGGGCTAATACGTAGAACTCGTGAACGTCGCAGATAGTACTTAAAGAAAAATCGGAAGAGAAATCAAGATTTATTTTCAGATGCGAGATAGTTGCAATCTCTGGTGCGGGAGGCGGGACTTGAACCCGCACGCCGAAGCACAAGTTCCTAAGACTTGCGTGTCTGCCATTTCACCACTCCCGCGGCGTGGCCAAGGTTAGAGGCAACTATGTACATCTCACAAACTCACCGCTTGTAATAATTGCAACCGCTAACCTTGACTCATGCAAGGCTCATTCGCAGATTCATTAGCAGCAGAAGTCCAGGCTGCCGTTGCGCGAGCCTTTATCGCTGCCGGATTTTCAGGCGCTATTCCCGAGACCATTACTCTCGAGCGACCAAAGAATCGTGATCATGGTGATTACTCCACCTCTATTGCACTGCAATTGGCAAAGGCGGCAGATAAAAATCCCCGAGATGTTGCAACTGTTTTGCAGAAAGAGATTGCACAGATAGCTGGCATATCGCGCGTTGATATTGCAGGTCCCGGATTTATTAATATCACCGTGGATCGGGGGACTCAAGCAGAGTTGGTGCAACTCATCCTGACAAGCGGAGAGAGTTACGGAAGAGGAAATTCACTCACCGGTACTGCAATCAATCTGGAATTTATTAGCGCTAATCCAACCGGCCCATTACATCTTGGCCACACTCGTTGGGCTGCAGTTGGCGATGCTCTCGGTCGCGTCTTAAGCGCTGCCGGGGCGCGAGTAACGCGCGAGTTTTATATCAATGATCGCGGGCGCCAGATGGATCTCTTTGGTGAGTCGGTAAGAGCGGCAGCCCGCGGTGAAGCAGTTCCCGAAGATGGTTATCAAGGTGAATACATTCGCGATTTGGCACAAGCAGTACTTGCGGCGCAGCCACAAGCAAGTTCGGTCGTTGAATTTAGAGAGGCGGCTTATCAATTACAACTTGCTGAACAGAAGAACGTTTTAGAAGAATTTCATACCAATTTTGATATTTGGTTTTCAGAACGTTCTTTGCACGATTCACAAGCCGTCGAACATGCAGTAGAAAAATTGCGCTCGCAAGGCCACGTCTTTGAAGAGGAAGGCGCTGTCTGGCTGCGCACCACTGATTTTGGCGATGATAAAGATCGCGTGATTGTTAAAGCCGATGGCGATCTCACCTACTTTGCTTCAGATTCTGCCTACTACATCAATAAGAGAGAACGTGGTTTTGATATTTGCATCTACATGTTAGGCGCAGATCATCATGGTTATGTCCAAAGATTAAAGGCGATTGCCGCTTGTGCTGGTGATAACCCTGATTACAACATTGAGATCATGATCGGGCAATTGGTCAAAATTATGGAAGGCGGCGCCGAACTTAAATTATCAAAGCGCGCTGGCACGATCATCACCCTGCAAGAGTTGGTGGAAAAAGTAGGAGTAGATGCTGCCCGCTACACGCTGATTCGTTATCC
>CAZGXO010000088.1:0-1964 GCA_964529875.1 uncultured Candidatus Planktophila sp.
ATGGCCACTCGTGAACTTAGTGGCTGTGGCCTCCTGGACCATGTGAGTGTCCATGTCCTGCAGCAGCAGGTTCTGCTTCTGCTGGACGTTCGAAGACAACAGCTTCTGTTGTAATGAACATCGCGGCAATTGATGCAGCGTTAGCGAGCGCAGAGCGAGTTACCTTGACCGGATCGATCACGCCATCTTTAGCAAGGTCGCCATAGACATCAGTTGCAGCGTTAAAGCCTTCATTGGCTTTCAGTGCGCGCACCTTTGAAACTACAACATAACCTTCCAGACCTGCGTTTTCAGCAATCCAACGAAGTGGCTCATCGCACGCTTTGCGAACAAGTGAAACACCCACTGCCTTATCACCAGAGAATCCGAGATTGTCATTGAGCGCATCTGCTGCGTGAACGAGTGCAGCGCCGCCACCGATAACAATTCCTTCTTCAACTGCTGCGCGGGTTGCAGAGATAGCATCCTCAAGGCGGTGCTTCTTCTCCTTCAACTCGACTTCAGTATGTGCTCCTACTTTGATGACACAGACGCCGCCAGAGAGTTTGGCGATGCGCTCTTGTAACTTCTCGCGATCCCAATCTGAATCAGATTGTGAGTGCTCAGCGCGAAGTTCGCCGATACGACCAGATACTGCAGCCTTATCTCCTGCACCATCAACGATGGTGGTGGCATCTTTAGTAATCACGATGCGGCGAGCGCGACCAAGATCTGCAAGTGTGACAGCTTCGAGCTTCATACCTACTTCTTCAGAGATCACAGTTCCGCCAGTTAATATCGCAATATCTTGCAAGATTGCTTTGCGACGATCGCCAAATGCAGGCGCCTTCACTGCTGCAGAATTGAAGATACCGCGCATACGGTTTACCACCAGGGTAGAGAGCGCTTCTCCTTCAACATCTTCGGCGATGATCAGAAGTGGCTTGCCTGCCTGTGAAACTTTTTCAAGAACTGGCAAGAGTTCGCCGAGCGCCGAAACCTTGTTGCTGACAAGGAGCACATAAGCATCTTCCAGCACTGCTTCCATGCGATCTTGATCTGTCACAAAGTATGGCGAGATATATCCCTTATCAAATTGCATACCTTCGGTGAACTCGAGATCGAGCGCCGTTGTGGATGCTTCTTCGACAGTGATCACGCCATCTTTACCGACCTTATCCATCGCTTCGGCAATGAGTTGTCCGATAGCAGGATCTTGCGCCGAGATGGTGGCAACATCTGCAATCTGCGCCTTATCTTTTACCGCAGTTGCATTTTCACGGAGGCGATTTGATACCGCTGCAACTGCCGCTTCGATTCCAGCTTTGAGATCCATTGGTTGTGCACCAGCTGCTAAGTTGCGAAGACCTTCTTTCACCATCGCTTGTGCAAGCACAGTTGCGGTGGTGGTGCCATCTCCGGCAACATCGTTGGTCTTTGTAGCAACTTCCTTCACGAGCTGTGCGCCCATGTTTTCAGCAGGATCAGAGAGTTCAATCTCCTTAGCGATTGTCACACCATCATTGGTAATAGTAGGTGCGCCAAAAGATTTTGCGATAACGACGTTACGTCCCTTAGGACCGAGCGTTACCTTGACGGTGTCTGCGAGTTGATTGACACCACGTTCCATCGCACGACGAGCATGCTCGTCGAATTCCAACATCTTTCCCATAGGTTACTTCTCGATTATCGCGAGAATGTCGCGGGCAGAGAGGACGAGGTATTCATCGTTGTTGTACTTCACTTCAGTTCCGCCGTACTTGCTGTAGAGAACAACATCGCCAACCTTCACATCCATTGGAACGCGAACGCCGTCATCAAAGCGACCTGGACCAACTGCGACAACGGTGCCTTCCTGTGGCTTCTCCTTCGCAGTATCTGGAATAACAAGACCTGATGCAGTGGTTGTCTCAGCCTCATTTGCCTTAACAACGATGCGATCTTCAAGCGGCTTAATGGCAACTGCCATGGTGATACTCCTTTAG
>CAZGXO010000088.1:2064-3884 GCA_964529875.1 uncultured Candidatus Planktophila sp.
TTGGGTAATTCCACTGTTGGGGACCGTCCTGCAGTTAGCAGTGTCGACCCGAGAGTGCTAACGCCAAGCCTAGGGGCGGTTATTCCCGCCAGCAAATCCAGAAAGGTGAGCGCTAAAGCCCGACCCGTTCAACCGGCAACCCTGAATCTGCATCGAAGCCGCCGCTCGTTGGGGGGCGGCCAGCTGCCACCATCAGGCTGCCAAGGGAGGCAACCATCGCACCGTTATCGGTACACAGTTCTGGACCTGGAATCCGCAGTTGAATTCCCGCAGTCTCACATCGCTTCGCAGCCAATGTGCGCAATCTGGAATTAGCGGCAACTCCCCCTGCAATCACAAGTGAATCAATCCCCGTATTTTTACAAGCTGCAAGAGCTTTTAATAAGAGCACATCAACAACTGCCTCTTGAAATGAGGCGGCAACATCGCGGCGAATATGGTGCGGGGTTGCTTCGATATATCGCGCCACTGCAGTTTTTAAACCAGAGAATGAAAAATCATAGGGGCGGTCTTGCCAATCTTGGCTTGTCGTAAGACCGCGGGGAAAATCTATGGCAGTTGCATCTCCTTCTTTGGCGATGCGATCGATTGCCGGGCCACCTGGAAAACCTAAATCAAGGACACGTGCAATTTTATCGAAAGCTTCTCCAGCTGCATCATCCATCGTGGCACCCAACTTCGTGATTGATTGAGTGATGTCATTAACTTGTAAGAGCGATGAATGTCCACCACTCACTAAGAGCGCAATCGCAGGTTTGAGGGCATCGTGATGAGTTAAATAATCAACTGATACATGTGCTGCTAAATGATTGACTCCATACAGTGGTCGTTGTAAACCGAGCGCTAGCCCACTTGCCGCAGCCACCCCCACAAGTAGAGCGCCGACCAAACCTGGCCCTGCGGTAACTGCAATCGCATCAATATCTTTAAGAGAGAGCTTTGCATCTTTGAGCGCGCGCTCAATACTCGGCATCATCGCTTCAAGATGAGCACGAGATGCAATCTCGGGAACTACTCCGCCAAATCGCGCATGTTCATCAACGCTGGATGCGATGACATTGGCAAGCAGCGTGCGCCCGCGCACAATCCCAATTGCCGTTTCATCACAGGAAGTTTCAATGCCCAGCACTATTGGTTGCATCATCACAATTCCTTTGCCATCACATAAGCATCTTGGCCAAAACCGTAGTAATTGGCGCGCGTTGATATCTGGCTATAACCCAGCGCTTGATAGAGCGCAATCGCGCTCTCGTTAAAGGTCTCAACTTCTAGCATGACGCTTGTGGCACCGCGTTCCTTTGCCCATTGCTCCATCTGGCGCATTAATTCACGGGCAATTCCTTGCCTTCTAAATTCAGGCAGCACCGCAACAGTTAAGACATCTGCAGCAGCTGTGGCACCTGGCAAAAATATTGCGCAATAGCCAACGATTCGATTCTCACTTTCGGCAACTAACATAAAGCGCGTCTTCGGGATTCCAGCAAACTCTTCCTTAAATTGCGCAGTACTCCACGGCGAATAGGGAAATAAATCTTTTTCATACGATGCAAGTACTGGAATATCGAGCGCAATCGGTGTGCGGTAGGTAATCATGAACGCTCCGCAGTTGGTACCGCATCGGGGCGGCGTAAATAGATGGGCTCTGTCACGCTCTGTCGATCTGCTTGGCGAACTAGAGAGAGCGCATCGGGATAATTCCCAATAATGTAATTGGCAACATCTGCTGGTTTATCAACATGTGGGCCATCTACTCGAACCCCTGCTTGATAGCGAGCCCAGTAAATTTCTTTGCGCCGCGCATCAGTTGCCACCACATAATC
>CAZGXO010000089.1:0-3841 GCA_964529875.1 uncultured Candidatus Planktophila sp.
GCATCGCCAAAGAGCAACATGGTCTTTGGATCATAGAGAAGTTCATTTTCAATTCCAGCAAAACCTGGGCGCATAGAGCGCTTGAGGAAGATGATGTTCGATGCTTGATTTACTTCCAAGATTGGCATCCCGTAAATAGGACAGCCAGGTGTTGTCTGTGCTGCGGGGTTCACAACATCGTTTGCACCAATCACGATTGCAACATCGGTCTGGCTAAATGTGGGATTGACTTCATCCATCTCCGCTAATTGATCGTAGGGAACATTTGCTTCAGCAAGGAGCACATTCATATGTCCCGGCATGCGCCCTGCGACTGGGTGAATTCCATAGGCAACATCAATGCCTTTAGAAATCATGAGATCGGCGAGTTCGCGCACAGTGTGTTGCGCTTGAGCAACTGCTAGACCAAATCCAGGAACAATCACTACGCGACGTGCATAGTTAAGAAGAATGGCAACATCATCAGGAGATCCAGAGCGAACCGGACGTTCTTCACCAGCAGCTGAAGAATCTTGTGGTTTTGCTGTAAATGCACCGAAGAGAGTTCCAAAGAGCGATCGTCCCATCGCTTCTGCCATCAAACGAGTGAGGATGGTTCCGGATGCTCCGACGAGAGTTCCAGCGATAATGAGAAGCGTTGATGAGAGCACATAACCACTTGCGGCAACAGTGAGACCAGTAAAGGCATTGAGTAATGAGATAACAATCGGCACATCAGCACCGCCTACAGGCAGCACGAAGAGCACGCCAAAGAGAAGAGAGAGTGCACCGAGAGTAAGAAGTGGGGTTGTTCCAAGCGCTGTGACAACCCAGATAGAAACTGCAATAACTGCAACGAGATTTGCGGCAATGACAAAGCGTCCACCAGGGAAGACAACTGGGCGCGTAGTCATGAGCTCTTGTAACTTTAAGAAGGTCACGATCGAACCGCTAAAGGAGATGCAACCAACGACAACGGTAAAGACGGTAAAGATAACTTCGGCAGTTGTTGCTTCACTTCCTAAATTCATATATTCAACGATGGCAACTAGCGCCGCTGCTCCTCCGCCCACGCCATTAAAGAGCGCAACTAATTGCGGCATCTGCGTCATCTCGACTTTGCGCGCGGCCGGAACTCCAACTACCAGACCGATAGCGATGGCACCGAGAATCCAGCCAACATTATGAAGCGGTCTTTCATAGAAGAAGACGGCGATGGTGGCAAGAGTTGCACCAAAGGCGCCAATCAGATTTCCGCGACGGGCAGTCTTGGGATGGGATAAACCTTTGAGAGCGAGAATAAATGCAACGCCTGCACCAAGACCGATCAAACTATAGAGAGCGCTATTCATTTCTTTCCTGCGCTCTCGCTGCCACTCTTCTTTGCCTTAAACATTTCGAGCATGCGGTCAGTAACAACAAAGCCGCCCACCATATTGATGGTTGCCAAGATAATCGCGGCGACCGAGAGTCCAAGTTCTAAGTTATTTTCACTGTGATCGGCGACGATGATGGCGCCAACAAGTATGACTCCGTGAATTGCATTAGCACCTGACATCAAAGGTGTGTGGAGTGTGGAAGAGACCTTCGAAACAACTTCAAATCCCACAAAGACTGCAAGTGTGAAGATTGAGATGATGGCAATAGCATCCATTAGTTGCTCGTTCCCGGAAGGTGCTTACTTCCTGCATGTGTCACGGTAGCTTTATCAATAATCTCATCGGTGAAATCAATATTGAGCGAAACTGGTGCGCCATCTTTTGTAGGTACAGTCATCAAGGTTAAGAGATTAACGACGTTACGTGAATACAAACTCGATGCATGGAAAGGTAATTGGCTCGGCACATCTTTGCCGCCCCAGATCTGCACACCTTTGGCAGTTCTCACAATCTCACCCGGCTTAGAACCTTCCACATTGCCACCGGTCTCTGCTGCAAGATCCACAATCACAGTTCCAGATTCCATCGCATCAACCATCTGCGCTGTCATCAAACGTGGTGCGGTGCGCCCTGGAACTGCCGCAGTTGTAATCACAACATGGGACTTTGCAATATGTGGAGTTAAAAGTTCTCTTTGCTTTGCTGCGCGATCTTCTGTCATTTCGCGGGCGTAACCGCCGGCGCCTTCTAGCGCTTCAAGACCGAGATCGATAAATGTGGCGCCCATTGATTTCACTTCATCAGCAGATGATGGACGCACATCGTATGCACTGACTACTGCGCCAAGTCGGCGGGCAGTTGCAATCGCTTGCAAACCTGCAACGCCAGCGCCAAGAACTAAAACCTGCGCCGGTGTAACTGTTCCTGCTGCAGTCATGAGCATCGGGAAAAATCGTGGTGAAAGTTCTGCGCCAACGAGCGCCGCGCGATATCCAGCGCAGAGCGCCTGCGAAGTAAGTGCATCCATAGATTGTGCGCGCGAAATGCGGGGAACTAATTCAAGAGAGAGCGCAGTAACGCCAGCGCTTGCCGCTGCATCAATAGAGTCAGTTGCCGTCACAGTTGAAAGGAAAGAGATAGTAACTGCGCCTTTTTTTAAGCTCTTCATCTGTGCAGGTGTTAAGGAAGTAACAGAGAGAACCACATCGGCGCTAGCAATCACATCGCCGCTTTGCACAGTTGCGCCAGCTGCGCGATAGGCATCATCTGTTGCTTGTGCATGGATTCCAGCGCCAGATTCAATGGTTACTTCAAAGCCCAAGCGAGTTAATTTATTGATGATGTCTGGGACAAGCGCAACGCGCTTTTCACCATCTCGAATCTCGCGCGGTACTGCAACTTTCATGGGGGCAAAGGTACCTGATTGCTGAGATTAGCGCCCTGTGAGTTCTCCACGCGTTAAGTGATAAAGCAGCGCTTGAATCGTGGTGCGACGATGAAATGCTTGTCGCCAGATAACAGATTTCGGTCCATCAATCACAGCAGCTGCTACTTCTTCACCGCGATGTGCAGGAAGGCAATGCATAAAGATGGAATCTTTTTCGGTAAGCGCCATCAAACTTTCAGTTGCGGCAAATGGTGAGAGCGCTTTTATTTTCTCTGCACGTTCTGCTTCGGGATCTCCCATTGACATCCATACATCTGTGTAAAGAACTGATGCGCCCTTTGCTGCAGATTCTGGATCATCTGTGACTTCAATAGTTGCACCAGTGTGCGCAGCAAGTGCTTGCGCCTTTGCCACAACCGCCGAATCTGGCGCCCATTTTCCAGAAGGAGTCGCGGCAACAACATGCGCACCCATAATTGCGCCCATTACCAACCAGGCATGGCTCATATTGTTGCCATCTCCAACATAGACAAGTTTGCGACCTGCAATATCGCGACCAAACTTTTCAGTAATTGTTACCCAATCAGCAAGTAGTTGTGTTGGATGATCATCATCAGTAAGTCCATTAATAACCGGAATTGAAGCTGCTGCTCCAAGTTCATCAACATCAGATTGTGCGAATGTGCGAATAATCAAGGCATCGCAGAAACCGCTGATGATCTTTGCGGTATCAGATATTGTTTCGCCACGGCCCAATTGCAGATCATCACCGCGAATAAAAATTGGCGTTCCACCCAAATGTGCAACAGCGGTCTCTGAGGCAAGGCGAGTGCGGGTTGAAGGCTTGGTCATATAGATAGCGACTGTCTTATTCGCTAGCGCTGTTGCAGAACGAAGCGGTTTCTCTGCAAATTCAGCAGATGTCGCAAGTAGCAGATCAACATCCGCGCGCGATAGATGCTCGGTGCGTAATAAGTCCTTCACTTGATAATTCTACAAGGGCGCGCACATAAGCCGTTCTTAATTGAAGGAGTAATGGCATGCGGAAGTTGCTCTGTGCGGAAGTTGCTGATTAAGCGGAATCCGCAATACTTCC
>CAZGXO010000090.1:0-3723 GCA_964529875.1 uncultured Candidatus Planktophila sp.
TTGCAGTCTGCTCCGATATAACGAGCCATTTATTCTCTTCCTTTCCTTAAACTCGACGTGGTTTCGGTGGGCGGCAGCCATTGTGTGGAGCTGGAGTTGTATCTGCGATAGCTCCAACTTCAAGTCCTGCTGCTTGCAATGAACGGATTGCGGTTTCGCGTCCGGAGCCAGGTCCTTTCACGAAGACATCTACCTTCTTGAGGCCATGCTCTTGTGCGCGACGAGCAGCTGCTTCAGCAGCGAGCTGTGCGGCGAATGGCGTTGATTTACGTGAGCCCTTGAAACCAACTTGTCCAGATGATGCCCATGAAATAACAGCACCGGTTGGATCGGTGATAGAGATGATGGTGTTATTGAAGGTCGACTTAATAAAAGCCTTACCGACAGCAACGTTCTTCTTCTCTTTCTTGCGAATCTTTACTTTGCCCTTTGCTGCTGGGGCTGCAGTTTTTGTCTTAGGAGCGGCCATTACTTAGTCACCATTTTCTTACCGGCAATTGCTACACGTGGACCCTTACGAGTACGTGCATTTGTATGTGTGCGCTGACCACGTACAGGAAGTCCCTTGCGGTGACGAATGCCTTGGTAGCTTTGAATTTCAACTTTACGACGGATATCGCCAGCGATTTCACGGCGAAGATCACCTTCGATTTTGTAATTAGCTTCGATAAATTCACGAAGTTGCGCAAGCTCTGCCTCTTGCAGATCTTTCACGCGGGTATCTGGAGAGATTCCAGTTGCTTTGAGTGTTTCTTGAGAACGAGTGAGACCCATTCCAAAGATATAAGTGAGTGCAACCTCAACGCGCTTTTCGCGCGGGAGATCGACACCAACAAGACGTGCCATGTAATCAACCATTCAGTATCCGGAAGGTCCTCCGCAATGCACCCAAGGTTTCTCCTTGGCCTCGGCCTACCGGTCCGGGGGTCTTAAGCTTTTAGCTTAAGTCGCATCACGCGATTGCTATTGAGTTGTACTTACCCTTGACGCTGCTTATGACGAAGATTTTCGCAGATCACCATAACGCGACCTTTGCGACGAATGACTTTGCACTTGTCGCAGATCTTCTTCACGCTTGGATTAACCTTCACGCGTTATCTCCTTCATTACTTGTAACGGTAAATGATTCGACCTTTTGTAAGGTCATATGGACTCAGTTCTACAATCACGCGGTCAGCCGGAAGGATACGAATGTAGTTCTTTCGCATCTTGCCACTGATGTGTGCCAAAACTTTATGTCCATTTGTTAGTTCCACTCGAAACATTGCATTAGGTAGAGCTTCAGCAACAGTGCCTTCGATTTCGATCGCACCATCTTTACTTGCCAAGGAGCACTACCTTCTACTTTGTATCCGAGTAAACGAACGTGGTTCAGCCCTTGAAACCCATGCGGGATACAAGAGACGCGAAGGGGAATTCTAGGCGAGCGCTGCTTATAAGGGAAATTGGTGCCCGAGCCCGGCATCCCGCCTCAGCGTGTCCGAGGTTCCCCTCAGTTTTTAGGTCAGCCATGCGTGGGATTAAGCCGTCACTGCACAAGATCAGAAATTTCGACCCCAAAGCGGGATAACTCGCTCCTACCTCCATCAAGGCTTGTGAGAACGAATGGTTTTCCATCGGGGCAGATCACGTAGGTGTGTTCAAAGTGCGCACCCCGCGATTGATCGACTGAAACAACGGTCCATTCATCTGCCAGTACCTTGGTCTTAGCACTTCCCCGCGTAATCATCGGTTCGATTGCAAGTGCCATACCTGGAATTATTTCTGGGCCATGTCCTGCTTTTCCAAAATTTAATACATGTGGTTCTTGATGCATCTCAGTACCAATGCCATGTCCACCGTACTCTTGCAAGATTCCGTACTTACCTTGCGAGTTCACATATTTTTCAATGGCATGGCCAATATCGGAAAGTCGCGCTCCACTCTTTCCAGCTGCGATACCCACCCACATTGATTCTTCACAGGTATCCATTAACTTCTGATCTTCAACTGAGATTGCGCCAATTCCGACAGAAAATGCAGCATCACCATGCCACCCATCAATAATGGCGCCGCAATCTATTGAGACAACATCGCCTTCATTGATAATGCGCGAACCTGGTATGCCGTGAACGATTTCATCATTGATGGAGACGCAGATCGTGGCGGGAAAACCGTGGTAATTAAAGAAATTTGAGGTCGCGCCACTTCGCTTGATATGCGCTGCGGCAATTGCATCAAGGGCACTTGTTGTCATGCCAGCTGTGATGGCATCACGAATCAATTGGTGAATCTCTGCCACAACCAACCCAGCGCGGCGCATTACCTTGATCTGCTCAAGGTCTTTAATTTGAATGGCCATGGTGATTGGTTAGCCGTGAACGCGGCTGAGCGCAGTGATTGCGCGCTCTGTTATTTCTGAAACTTCACCATCTGCAGAAATGGTTACGAGCAGACCTTCGGTGCGATAAAAGTGAACAATCGGCGCAGTCTGTTCTTGATAGACAGAGAGGCGCTTGGCAATTACCTCTTCCTTATCATCTTCACGCTGATAGAGCTCGCCACCACATGTGCCACATTTTTCTGCTGCAGCAGTTGCTGGTGCGCTGCACTCTTTACAAGTGCGACGAGAAGAGAGACGAGCAATGATGAGCGCATCATCAATTGCTAATTCCAACACTGCATCAAGTGGCGTGCGCTTTTCTGCAAGAAATGCTCGGAGCACCTCTGCTTGCACCGTATTTCGGGGAAATCCATCGAGAAGGAAACCTTGTGCCACATCTTCATGAGTAAGGCGATCTTTGACCATCTCATTGGTGACTTCATCGGGAACTAATTGCCCGCTATCCATAAAGCCTTTTGCCTGTAATCCAAGTGGCGTGCTGGCTTTCAAATTCGCGCGAAAGATATCGCCCGTTGAAATATGCGGAATTCCATAATGTGCGGCAAGAAAGGCAGCTTGTGTTCCTTTACCTGCACCTGGTGGACCTACCAGGACTAAGCGCATTACTTCAAGAAACCTTCATAGGAACGCTGTTGCAACTGGCTCTCGATCTGCTTGGCAGTATCCAAACCAACACCGACCACAATCAGAATTGCAGTTCCACCGAATGGGAAGTTCTGTGAAGCGCCAAAGAGAATGAGCGCCGCGATTGGAATCACCGCAACGAGTGCGAGATAGACAGATCCTGGGGCGGTAATGCGTGAGAGGACATACTGCAAATATTCAGATGTTGGACGACCGGCGCGAATACCGGGAATGAATCCACCGTACTTTTTCATATTGTCGGCAACTTCATCTGGATTAAAAGTAATTGCTACATAGAAGTAGGTAAAGAAGATAATCAATGTGGCGTAGGCGATGATGTAAATCGGATGATCACCACGCACTAAGTTACGAGAAATCCATACCGCCCATGCTGCTTGGCTATTGGTGAAGTTCACAATCAGCGATGGGATATAAAGAAGTGATGATGCAAAGATCACTGGAATAACGCCAGCTTGGTTAACTTTGATCGGAATATAAGTAGATGTTCCACCGTATGCCTGACGTCCCACCATGCGCTTTGCATATTGCACTGGAATACGACGCTGTGCTTGTTCCACGAAGACAACTGCTGCAACAACCAAGATTCCAACAGCGCAGACAAAGAGGAAGGCAAAGAGCCCCTTCTGCAATTTGATCGACCAGAGTTGGCTGGGGAATCCAGCTGCAATAGAGGTGAAGATCAAGATCGACATACC
>CAZGXO010000091.1:0-3669 GCA_964529875.1 uncultured Candidatus Planktophila sp.
AGTGCCTTCTTAGCCATCAATGGGCTCCTTTTAAATGAATCTTGCCGGTGTAAGGGACGGTTGTGCAGGGCTCATTATGTAACCCTTTTTCGCCGTAGCCAAACGTAAATCAAAGGATTTTTCCGCAGATTTCCTTCCAGATAAGCACCGACTAGGCGTTGATATTGCTCATCACATGCTTGATGCGGGTGTAATCCTCAAATCCATAGTTGGAGAGATCCTTGCCGTAGCCACTTCTCTTGAAGCCGCCGTGAGGCATCTCGGCAACGATTGGAATATGGGTGTTAATCCATACACATCCAAAATCAAAGGCTTTGGCCATACGCATTGCACGGCCATGGTCGCGGGTCCATACCGATGAAGCCAATCCGTACTCAACGCCATTAGCTAGCAGTACAGCTTCTGCTTCATCCTTAAATTTCTGGATGGTAATTACAGGACCAAAGATTTCAGATTGAATTAACTCATCGCTCTGTTTCAGATCTGCAATGACAGTCGGCTCAACAAAATATCCAGCACGATTCGTTGGTTTACCACCTGCCACAATGCGAGCATGTGACGGAGTTCTGGAGATAAATCCATTGACACGTTCAAATTGCGATGCGTTGTTAACTGGGCCAACTAAAACATCTTCATCAGGAGCGCCCATACCGATTTCATGTGCTGCCTGATTTCCGAGAAGTTTTACCATCTCGTCATAAACGCCCTCTTGTACAAGAACGCGAGTTGCAGCAGTGCAGTCCTGACCTGAATTAAAGAAACCAGCTATGGCAATTCCTGATGCAGCAGCTTCGAGATCTGCATCGTTAAAGACAACGACCGGTGCCTTGCCACCAAGTTCTAAGTGCACACGCTTTAATGATTTCGATGCAGCTCCTGCAACTTCCATACCGGCGCGGACAGAACCTGTGACTGAAACCATCGCTGGTGTTGGGTGATCAACGAGCGCTGCGCCAGTTGCGCGTTCACCTGCGATTACGTTGATAACTCCATCGGGGAGAAATTCACCCATAATGCCTGCCATAAAGAGCGTTGATGCTGGCGTTGTATCGCTCGGTTTCAGCACCACGGTGTTACCTGCTGCAATTGCAGGCGCCCATTTCCAGACTGCCATCATCATGGGGTAATTCCACGGAGTCACTTGACCGCAGACTCCAATTGGTTCGCGGCGAATAAATGAGGTCATACCTTTCATATATTCACCTGCAGAGCGCCCCTCTAAATTGCGGGCAGCGCCGGCAAAGAATCGTATTTGATCCACCATCGGTGGCATTTCTTCAGATGCGGTCAGGCTCTTTGGCTTTCCGCAATTTTCAGATTCGATTTCCACAAATTCTTCAGCACGCGCTTCGATGGCATCGGCAATTTTCAAGAGCGCGCGTTGGCGTTCAGATGGGGTCGAATCTCGCCAGATTGGAAATGCAGCACTAGCAGCCTTCATGGCGCGATCGACATCAGCAGCGTTGGAATTTGGCGCAGTCGCAAAAGCTTCTCCCGTTGTGGGATTGATCAGCGTTGTGGTTTCACCTGATGCGCTATCAATAAATTTTCCATTGACGAAGTTCTGTAACTTTTTCACGTGCTATGCCTGACCTTTCGTTGCCCGCACCAATTGATCACCATGATCATATGGATGTCTTGTGTAAGTTTCTAGCCATCGCGCGATGGTGTATTTGCCAGCCTCTGTATGTTCCCCAAATTTCTCTAGATCACTTTCATCTAGGCGCTTAATTAAATCAAGCGATGATGCGCGCACTGCAGCAAAGACGGCGATGGAATTTGCGACATCACCATCTGCGTATGCCAACTTTGGCGCGTTGGCCCAGGCAGCTTCGTCGTAACCTTGAATGATGGAGCCTTCTGGTTCAGCCACCAATCTGCGCAGACGTGCGTATGACTGCGCCTCAGAATCTGCCATGTGATGAATGCATTGGCGGGCTGACCACTCATTTTCCGCATGCACGTCGATCACTTCGGCGGTAACTCCACGAGCGAGATTAAGAAAATATTGAGTGGCCGCTTCGTATGCGGCAGCGGCTTCTTTCAGATCTACCGAAGTCATACCGAGATACTAGTTAATTCCTTGCCTTCTCACTAGCGGCAAGTTGGCCACATGCCCCGTCGATTTCGCGACCACGAGTGTCACGAACTGTGACAGGAACCCCATACGATTCAAGAATTCGCACGAATTCAGCTTCATCTTCACGACGCGATGCGGTCCACTTTGAGCCAGGAGTTGGATTGAGAGGAATCAGATTCACATGTGAATTTCGGTTCTTGAGCAATCTTCCCAAGAGATCCGCGCGCCATGATTGATCGTTAATATCTCGAATGAGTGCGTATTCAATTGAATACCGTCGCCCAGTCTTCTTCTCGTAATGATCAGCTGCAGTGAGAACATCGCGCACTTTAAATCGATTATTAATGGGCACTAAGGTGTCACGGAGTTCATCATCTGGCGTGTGCAGTGATACTGCCAAAGTGCAATTGATATCTTCATTCATTAATTTTTCAATTCCAGGTACAACGCCCACTGTTGAAACAACAACTGACCGTGCCGAGATGCCAAGGCCATCTGGATTTGCATCCGTAATGTTGCGCAGAGTTCGCACTACCGCGTTGTAATTTGCCAGTGGTTCGCCCATTCCCATAAAGACGATATTGGAAAGACGGGTTGGCCCTCCTGGCAATTCTCCTTGTGCACATGCACGCGCTGCCGCAACAATCTGATCAGTGATTTCTGCTGCTGTGAGATTGCGAGTGAGGCCACCTTGTCCCGTTGCGCAGAATGGACAGTTCATGCCACATCCGGCTTGCGATGAAATGCAGACGGTGGTGCGATCTGTGTAACGCATCAAGACTGATTCAACGAGCACTCCATCGTGCAACTTCCATAAATCTTTACGCGTCATTCCCCCATCGGTCGTGCGGGTTGTCACTAACTCAATAAGCCGTGGAGTAAGAGCTGCTGCAATGGCAGAACGTTCTGCCGCAGGAATATCAGTCCATTCCTCTGGATTATTGGAGAGATGAGTGAAGTAATGAGTTGCTACTTGTGAAGCGCGAAAGGGTTGAAAACCAAGCTCTTGTGCAAATGCCTTTCGCTCTGCCGGAGAGAAATCTGCTAAATGTTTGGGGGCTTTCTTCTTCTGTACGGGTTCGTCAAAAACTAATTTCAATTCACTCATAACAAGCCAGAATCTTGAGCGCGGCGCACGACTTCGAGTGCTAACCAGAGCGCCGGAGCTGCAAAGAGCACGGAATCAAGGCGATCCATAATTCCGCCATGTCCAGGTAAAAGATTTCCCATATCTTTAATTGCTAAATCACGTTTGAGCGCAGATTCAATGAGATCGCCTGCAGTTGCAGTAAAGACAGTTAATAACCCGGCCAGAGCACCCAACCACCAATGCGAATTCATGATGTAGTGAAAGGCAAGTGATCCACCAATGGTGGTGAAGATAATCGAACCAATGAGTCCTTCGATGGTTTTCTTCGGGCTGATCTTGGGTGCAAGCGGATGTTTGCCAATTAGTACACCCGTTAAATATGCAAAAGTGTCATTGCAACCCACGAGCACAACAAAGGTCATCACGCGATCAAAACCGTTATAGGGACGCGCTAGCAAGATGAGAAAACCAGATAAGAAAGGGAGATACATCAAGGTGA
>CAZGXO010000092.1:0-3631 GCA_964529875.1 uncultured Candidatus Planktophila sp.
ATTGATCTGTTGGTGAAACTGGGAAATATCCGCCCTTAATACGAGTGCGATAGCCACGGTTTGGAGTTCCATCAGCATCTGCCACGATGCCGGTATTCCAAGCACCTTCGTAGGAATCGATGTGGTGGAAGGCTTCATTCATATTGGTCTTGAAACGAACAGCATCGAAGACATAAAACTCTGCTTCAGGTGCAAAGAATGCCTGATCTGCAATGCCAGTGGATTTCATGTATTCAACTGCCTTAGCAACTACTCCGCGAGGATCACGTGAATATGGAGTGTTATCTACTGGATTATGTACAGAGAAGATAATGACGAGAGTCTTTTCTAAGCGGAATGGATCGATGAATGCTGATTCGGGAACTGGCAGCAATTTCATATCGGATTCGTTAATCGCTTGGAAGCCACGGATTGATGAACCATCGAACATGAGTCCGTCAGTGAAGACTGCTTCATCAAATGATTCAACCGGCACATTGAAGTGGTGTTGAATTCCGGGAAGATCTGTAAAGCGAACATCAACGAGCTTGACATCTTCCTTCTTGATGTAGGCAAAAATTTCTGATGCGTTCTTAAACATTTGATACTCCATTTAAGGCTACATAACTGGCAGCCAAGTTTTATGAAGACGGCTCATCGTTGAGTACCGCTGATGGAGGAAGGCTAGTTCTGGCGAGTAAAAAAGTCATAATCGCAGTGTTACAGCCGTGTTACATATCCCACCGCAGCCACTTTCTCGTCACACATTCCTCGGCAGATAGGCTTCGTAGCATGTATCCACGGGTAAGTCAGGGGCGCAGAGCGCTCGGCATCACCATCGACTGGCTTGCCTGTTACGCCATCTCACTCGGATTCCTGGCAGGTGGCGGATCGTTTGCAGAGCGCGTTCCGGGTGCACGGCTTCCGGTGCTGCTCCTGCTCTTTGCAGAGTATTCCATTTTGGTGGCGCTGACAGGCGCATCTTTTGGCCATCGATTAGTGGGGTTAAAAGTTGTTCGCTATTCAGATGCCGGTCCAGTGACGCCAGTGCAATCACTCATTAGAACGACTTTGCTGCTTTTGATTGTGACAGCAATAACCTTCGATGAAAATGGTCGAGGAATCAACGAACGTCTATCAAATACTGTGCTGATAACGAGCAAGAAGAGTTAGCGAATCTTCACATTCTTCGGCATTGGGCCCTTGGGAATTGGTAGGGACATTCCGCCAACAGCCTTTAGCCGCGCCCGAACTTCGCGCATCTGAGTTGCCGTTAATTTCTTAGGAAGCTTGGCGAGATGCTTCTGTAATTTGCGAATAGAGACTTGTCCCTCGCCATCTCCTACATACACTTCATAAATCGGAACACCAGGTGCATAGCGCTCAGATTTTCTCTTTTCATCTTGCATCATTTGGCGCACCGCAAAACCACCTTCACCAGTGAGAACAATGCCGGCACGACCTACGCTGCGGTGGACCATATCCTGTTGTTTATTCACTGCAATCGCCGGAGTTGTTGTCCATCCTTTGCGGATTGCCATCAGAACGCTGGCACCTGCGCCAAGTTGTCCTTCGATATTTGTGTAAGCCGCAGATCCGGCAATGCGTGTGAAGAAGAACATCGTGGCTAGTGCTGCAAGTGGCAAGGTGACAAAACCGCCGTATACAGGTCTACCCAAGATAAAGCCGAGAGATGTGCCGATAATTAACACCAGAATGAAGATGGCAAAGAGCGCCCCACCAATCCAGGGTTTTACCGACTTAGTAACTTTGTAGGCATCGCGAAAAGTTTGAAAGCGCTGCTTTTTGACTTTATCTTCTCTCTTCTTGCGTTTGAACATGCGCGTTAGTTTAGGGGAGCGGGTGCAGTTCCACCAAGACGAAGCGGTGCCCAGCGTTCACCTTGATGAGAATCTGGATAGTTCTCTTGAACTGTATGGAGTAGAGAAATCATGGTGTCGCGAAGTTGCTTTTCACCCGCTTCAACATCTGCATCCTTGGCGTAGTGGATAGGCTCACCAAAAGTTACAGAAATCGGCACATTCTTCCGACGTAAATTGCGCTTCACCTTCTTGGTCCAGATTCTCTGTGATCCCCAAATAACGGTAGGAATCACTGGAACGCCAGCTCCCATCGCGAGGCGAACCGCACCTGATTTAATCTCTTTAATTTCAAAACTTACTGAAATCGTTGCTTCCGGAAATATTCCGATAATTTCGCCTGCACGAAGTGCGCGAAGCGCTGCCACAAAAGAGGCAGAGCCATTAGCGCGATCGACTGAGATGTGGTGCATACCGCGCATGAGTGGCCCGGCTAATTTATTATCGAAAATTTCTTTCTTCGCCATAAACCGCACATATCTATTAACCGGCAGCGCTGCAGTTCCCACTAAGGCAAAATCTAAATATCCAACATGATTGATCGCCAAAATGGCGCCACCTTTACGCGGAATGTTTTCATCGCCTTGAAAATCAAATTTCAAGCCAAGGTATTTCCAGAGCCCTTTAATGGCTATGACAACTGGGGGATAAACCAGATCAGCCATGGATTACGTGGGTTCGCTTTTCCTGAGCTTGTTTATAAAGGCGCCCTGCACGGTAGGAGCTGCGCACTAAGGGGCCGCTCATGACACCACTAAAGCCAATCTCTTGCGCTTCTTGTGCCAACTCCACAAATTCCTGTGGTTTCACCCATCGCTCAACTGGATGGTGCTTATTTGTGGGACGTAGGTATTGGGTAATTGTGATGAGGTCACAACCTGCTTGATGGAGATCAAGCAGCGCTTGAGAGATTTCTTGGCGAGTTTCTCCAAGTCCAAGAATGAGATTAGATTTTGTAATTAAACCAAAGGCGCGCGCTTGTGAAATCACATCGAGTGAACGCTCATAAGTAAAGGCTGGTCTAATTCGTTTAAAGATTCGGGGAACTGTCTCCAAATTATGTGCGAATACTTCAGGCTTTGTCTCAAATACTTGATTGAGTAGCTCGGCTTTGCCACTGAAATCAGGAGCAAGCATCTCAACACCGGTTCCGGGATTGAGTTCATGAACTTTTCTAATAGTTTCGGCATAGAGCCAAGCGCCTTCATCTTCTAAATCATCGCGAGTTACTCCGGTGATGGTTGCGTACTTAAGGCCCATCGCTTGAACAGATTCCGCTACTCGACGTGGTTCATCACGATCGAGTGGTTCAGGTTTGCCGGTATCAATATTGCAGAAGTCGCAGCGGCGAGTACATCGCTCGCCACCAATAAGAAAAGTTGCTTCCTTATCTTCCCAACATTCAAAGATATTGGGGCAGGCAGCTTCTTGACACACTGTGTGGAGTCCTTCGGACTTCACCAGCGAACGCAGGCGGGTGTATTCCGGACCCATATTGGCGCGGGTCTTGATCCATTCAGGTTTGCGTTCGATGGGCACTTCAGCATTGCGCGCCTCAATGCGCAGCAGTTTTCTTCCTTCAGGTGCGATAGTCATCGACTCACCTTTTCTAGCGCTGACACAATGTGATGTTCCACTTCTTGTAATACATCTGCACACGTGATTTTCTTTCCCAGTTCTATTTCCATGGATGTAACTGTGGCATCAGAGATACCGCATGGAACAATGCGATTAAATGCTGTTAGGTCAGGGTTAACATTGAGTGCAAAACC
>CAZGXO010000093.1:0-3579 GCA_964529875.1 uncultured Candidatus Planktophila sp.
GCGGTGATGACAATATAAACATTTTGAGTAAGGCCAAAGATTGCTGGTATGGAATCTAATGCAAAGAGCAGGTCGGTCATACCGAGTGCAACGAGTGCAATCGTAAAAGGCTTGACGCCACGCTCTTGCAATATGCGGATGACGCCACTTTCTTTCTCATCCTCTTCGCCTGTAGCGCTTTCGGCGTATAACTGGATTGCGGTGTAGATAAGAAAAGCGCCAAAGACGAAAAATATCGCTTCAAAGCGAGCGATGACTGCAGCTCCGACGCTAATAGCGATGATGCGTAGAACAAGCGCAAAGAGTATGCCAATCAGGAGCGCTAGTTGCTGACGCTCTTTAGAGATCTTTAATTTAGTCAAAATGACGACAAAGACAAAGAGATTATCGAATGAGAGAGAATATTCAGTCAGCCACCCAGCGAAGAATTCTTGTTGAGCTTGTGAATCCACCCAACTGCCGAGTGAAATTCCAAAGGCGATTGCCAGTCCTACATAAAAGGCTGTCCACAATAAGACTTCACGCATCGAAGTTTGCTTGTTGCGATTTTTTATCGCCCACCCAAAATCAAATGTGAGAACTGCAAGAAGCGCACATGCAGTAATTACCCACTCGGTGGTCGAAATCATTGCGGAAGGCTAACATGCGCTCTTATGAGCGATATAAGCCTTGAAGAAGTTTTTCAAGAGTTTGAATCACTCTTTACCAAGACCAACCAACTTGTTCGAGTGGTGCTTTCTGGCAGGCGGCGCAATATGCAGACCGCTCACGAACGTATTGATATACGCCCCGTAGCGTTAAAAGATGCCATCCATATACAACTGACATATAGCGATGGCCAAGCCATGACCACAAAAAATTATCTGCCAACTGAAGTGCCCTTTGCGCAATTAATTCGCTCTGGCTTTGCCAATATTCTGCTTGAGCACACGAGTGGATCAATCAGCCTTCGGATAACCAAGAAAGGCGAGCCGCTGGTGCATCGCACACACGAGAAATTTGAACAACGCCTAGAACATGATCGCACCAAGCAACGGCTACTCGATCCCTCTGATCCATTTCTGATTGCCGTTGGTATTTCAGATAAAGATGGTGTCATCAAGCCCAGCAAAGCGGATAAATATCGCCAAGTCGAAGAATTTCTCCGACTGCTTATGCCACCGCTGCAATCGGCAATCGCTGCTGGGCATATTCCACCACCTACTGAATCAGCGCCACTGACTATTGCAGATTTGGGATGTGGACATGCTTATCTCACCTTTGCAGCACATCAATATCTGCGTTCCCAAGGAATTCCTGTTTCGGTAGTGGGCATTGATGTACGTACCCAATCTCGTGATCGCAATAATCAGATTGCAGAGCAACTTGGAATTTCTCACACCATTACATTTAAAGCTGAAGAGATTGCCGATACAACATTGCAACATGCACATGTTGCGATTGCGCTTCATGCATGTGATACCGCAACAGATGATGCCATCGCCTGGTGTATTCGATCAGGTGCGCAGTTGGCGCTGATTGCACCATGCTGTCACCACGATATTCAGGCACAGATGCATGAGATTCCAGAGCCTTGGTCCTTACTGACACGCAATGGAATTATGAAAGAGCGACTCGGTGATTTACTGACAGATGCGCTCCGTATGCAGATTATGAAGCTGCGCGGTTATCGGGTTGAGGCAATTGAATTTGTTGCAGGTGTTCATACTCCGCGCAATCTCATGATTCGAGCGATAAAAACCGGCGCCGCAGCCGATGCTGCAGAGCAGAAGCGCTATGACGAGATGATTGCGCTCTGGAAAGTTAAACCGGCGCTTACTTCGCTACTCAACCACTAGACTTCACGCCATGTCTAAGGTGCTTGCATCACTTCCGGTTGGCGAAAAAGTAGGTATCGCTTTCTCTGGCGGACTTGATACTTCAGTCGCAGTTGCTTGGATGCGCTCGAAAGGCGCGATTCCCTGCACCTACACCGCAGATCTTGGCCAATATGACGAGCCAGATATTGATTCCGTTCCAGGTCGCGCCAAAGAATATGGCGCAGAAATTTCTCGTCTAGTTGATTGCAAAACCCCACTTGTTGAAGAAGGACTTGCAGCTATCGCATGCGGCGCTTTTCATATTCGCTCTGGCGGAAAACAGTATTTCAATACAACCCCACTCGGCCGCGCAGTGACCGGCACGCTCCTTGTGCGCGCGATGTTGCATGACAAGGTAGAAATTTGGGGAGATGGTTCAACGTATAAAGGCAATGACATTGAACGTTTTTATCGTTATGGCCTGCTTGCAAATCCCAATTTGAGAATTTACAAGCCATGGCTTGATGCAGATTTTGTTCGCGAGCTCGGTGGTCGCAAAGAGATGTCTGAATGGCTGGTCGCTCACAAGTTGCCTTATCGCGACAGCACGGAAAAGGCCTATTCCACCGATGCCAATATCTTGGGCGCAACTCATGAAGCCAAGAACCTGGAAAATCTTGATGCTTCGATCGAAATAGTCTCACCCATCATGGGCGTTAAGTTCTGGGATCCAGCAGTTGCTATTGCAACCGAAGATGTGCGCATTCAATTTGTGCAAGGTCGACCAGTTGCTATTAACGGAAAAGACTTCTCCGATGTGGTTGCTCTGATGAAAGAAGCCAATGCCATCGCTGGTCGCCATGGACTTGGTATGGCAGATCAGATTGAAAACCGCATTATCGAAGCGAAGTCACGCGGTATCTATGAAGCACCAGGTATGGCACTTCTCTTTATCGCCTACGAACGTTTAGTTTCGGCAATTCATAATGAGGACACCATTGCTAATTACCATGCTGAAGGTCGACGTCTTGGACGTTTGCTCTATGAAGGTCGCTGGCTAGATCCGCAGAGTTTGATGCTCCGCGAATCTCTGACTCGGTGGGTGGCATCTGCCATTACTGGCGAAGTTACGTTGCGCCTGCGTCGCGGTGATGATTACTCAGTTATTAATACAACGGGGCCAGCACTCAGTTATCACCCAGATAAGTTGTCGATGGAGCGCACAGAGGATGCCGCCTTTGGCCCCACGGATCGCATCGGACAATTAACGATGCGCAATTTAGATATTGCAGATACCCGCTCAAAACTTGAGATGTATCGCGATCAAGGCCAACTCGGTGGTGGCGATTTCAATTTGATAAAGGAGCTAGAAAATTAATAGCACGTTACGCAAAGTACTTATTGCCCTCTTCATCTTCGCACTCGGCGGAGCAACTATTTTTGGAGCCTTAGATATGACTCAATCAGATAAGCAAAGTGCAACTGTTCTTCCTGAAGTATCGGCAAATACTGGCGAAACTCCCACGATCTCTGCACCACAAGGAAATCCACCTACGGAACTTGTTGCCAAAGATGTCATCGTGGGCACTGGCGCGGAAGTTCTTCCCACCTCAACGCTCACCGTGCATTACGTATTAAAGACGTGGTCTGATGGCAAGTTGATTGAATCATCATGGAGCGGGCAACCTGCAACATTTCCACTCGCCCAAGTTGTTGCCGGTTGGCAGCAAGGTTTACCGGGCGCCAAAGTGGGTGGCCGCCGGCTACTCGTGATCCCACC
>CAZGXO010000094.1:0-3432 GCA_964529875.1 uncultured Candidatus Planktophila sp.
TCAACTAATTCGAGAGCGAGCGCTGGAATATCACTGCTATATGTGGCATCAATAATTGCGTGAAAAGTAAGCGCTGGAATTGCAGATCTTTCATGCACTCCGGCAAATCCAAATTGTTTGGCAAAAGCCAATGACTTGGCTTCAATTCCAACGAGATGTACTTCGATGCCGCGACTTTTGGCAATTAATCCGCAGAGCAAGCCAATTGTTCCGGGTCCAAAAATTAAGAGGCGTTCGCCTGTTTTTACGTGGGTAGCATCAACAGTACGCAGCGCATTTCCCGTTGGTTCTGCCATCGCACCGATTGCCGGATCCATGTCATCGGGTAATTCATAGACAGCAAAATCTGGAACAACTAATTTTTCAGCGAGCGCTCCTGCAAATCCACGTCGCACTCCTACTTCATCTCGCTCGGCGCATAAATATTGATATCCAGTTCTGCATCGATCACAATTTTGGCAACCCAGCATCGTGTCACTGGTAACTAACTTGCCCATCCATTTCTTATCAACTGCATCGCCGATACCGATAACTCGCCCGCACCATTCATGGCCGATGCGCAACGGAAATGCGGCATCGCCGCTCTCTAGATAAGCCATGTGTCCGGTAAAAAACTCAACATCGGTTCCGCAAATACCAGCGCGAAGTACCTGAATTAATAGGTCATGTGAACCCACATGCGGTTCGGCAACATCAATGACCGAACCGTTTTGGGGGCCGCTGATGACAAAGGCTCTCACGCTTTAAGTTTACTCACGCTACTATTCGAAAATGGCAGTCACACAATTACCGTTAGAAATCTTCGATAAGCGCCAATGCATCCTTGGTGAGGGACCCGTCTCCTCTGGTGCGAACCATTCAGATATCCAATGGGTTGATATCGAAGGTAAAAAAGTACTTTCTCGTAATCTCGAGAGCGGTCAAGCAAGCGAATATGAAGTTGCAGAACATATTGGCTTTGTCATTCCCACAGCTAGCGGTAAGAATTTATTGGGAACAGTAAGTGGCCCTGAGTTATATGACGGTAAAGAGTTCTCACACTTTGTTTCGCGTGGCGAAAAAGATGTGACTCCGATGCGCTGGAATGATGCAAAGGTAGATCCACACGGTGATTTATGGCTCGGTTCTATGTCCTACACCGAAGAAGGTGGACATGGCGCTCTCTATCGCCTCAAGGGAGCAAGTAAAGAATTAAAGAAATTTGTGCCAGGAACCAGTATTAGTAATGGTCTGGCGTGGAGTAGCGATAAGAAAACGATGTATTACATCGATACCCTCAATTTTGGCGTTGATGCATTTGATTTTTCCGAAGGTGGGATTACAAATCGTCGGATGGCAGTCACATTCGATACTCAAGATGGTTATCCAGATGGCATGTGTATTGATACCGAAGATGGGCTTTGGATTGCTTTCTATAACGGAAGTGCAATTCGCCGCTATGACACTCGCAAGAATTTCGCAGTCACTCACGAAATTAAAGTTCCCGCACTTCGCACAACGTCTTGCGCCTTTGCTGGAAAAAATCTTGATCAATTAATTATTACGAGCGCAGAACGTAATAACCCAACCAGTACACCTAATGATGGACAGACCTTTATCGCTGAGCCGGGATTTACCGGTACTGCAACTGTGCTCTTTGCCGGCGCTTAATGTGATTCGCGAGGAGTCTTAGAACCGCTAGCTCCTCGTAAGAAATCTAAATCTGCGCCTAAATGTGACTGCTCTACATGGTCGATATAGAGCTTTTCCCATCCACGGTCTGGTTGGGCGAGCGCCTGCACCATTGCCGCTGATGGAGTGCGTGCTGCTAATTCAGCATCACTGATTTTTACATTGAGTGAACGCGCTGGAACATTGAGCTCAATCAAGTCACCATTCTGCAATTTTGCAAGTGGTCCACCGACTGCACCTTCGGGCGAGACATGAAGAACAACGGTGCCAAATGCTGTTCCACTCATTCTGCCATCACAGATGCGAACTAAATCGGTGATTCCTTTTTCAAGTAACTTCTTAGGAATAGCCATATTGGATACTTCAGGCATTCCGGGATATCCCTTGGGGCCACAACCCCGTAAAACGAGAACGCTATTTTCATCAACATCTAAATCTGGATCATCAATGCGGGCATGGAAATCTTCAATGCTCTCAAAGATAACTGCTTTACCTGTATGTACCAATAAATTTTTACTTGCTGCAGCAGGTTTAATAACTGCGCCATCAGGTGCAATGTTTCCTTTTAGTACTGCGATTCCAGCTTCTGGTTGTAGCGGAGTTGCATACTGTGCAATCACCTTGGAATCATAAATTTCTGCGTTCTTCAGTGAGTCAACATATGGTTTTCCAGTGACGGTAATAGCGCTGCGATCTAAGTGTTCTTCCACTTCTTTCATCACTGCCGCAAGCCCACCAGCGCGGAAGAGATCTTCCATCAAAAATTCGCCGGCTGGCTGCAGGTTTACCAGCAGCGGAATGCGTGAGCCAATCCGATCAAAATCATCCAGAGTGAGCTTTACGCCAAGTCGTCCTGCAATCGCAAGCAGGTGCACCACTGCATTTGTAGAACCACCAATTGCACCGAGTGCCACAATCGCATTTGCAAATGAACTTGCTGTCATGATGTCACTTGGTTTGAGATTCTCTGCGACCATTTCCACAATACGAACACCAGATGCATGAGCACCTTGCAACAAACGACTGTCGGGCGCTGGCGTTCCAGCTAATCCAGGCAAACTCATGCCGAGCGCTTCTGCCATGCTCGCCATCGTTGAGGCGGTTCCCATAGTGTTGCAATGGCCTTTACTGCGGATCATTGATTTTTCGGAATTATAAAAATCTTCTTGAGACATCTTTCCGGCGCGAACTTCGTTGCTAAATTTCCAGACACCAGTTCCGCAACCGAGTAACTGCCCTTTAAATGTTCCATTGAGCATCGGTCCACCGGATATAACAATGGCCGGCAAATTTACTGACGCAGCTCCCATCAGAAGTGCGGGAATAGTTTTATCGCATCCGCCGAGAAGAACTACGCCATCAACTGGATTGGCACGAATCATTTCTTCGGTCGACATGGCAACCATATTGCGCCAAAGCATTGCGGTTGGGCGGACATTGGATTCGCCTAGTGAAACCATCGGCAAGTTGTAGGGGACTCCACCTGCTTCCCAAATTCCGTTTTTCACACTTTGGGCAACATCATCAAGATGCATATTGCAAGGAGCTAAATCTGAAGCGGTATTAATAATTGCTATCTGTGGTCGAGTACCAGTGAGCGATGAATCGGGATTTCCACGACGCATCCATGCTCTATGGATATAAGCGTCCTTTGAATTTCCGCCATACCAATCTGCACTGCGCATTTTCGAATCCTATCTATCTATGAAGCGCTAAGTCCAGAACAATGTGGTTTTGGTCCTCCATTTGGGTTTCCATAAC
>CAZGXO010000095.1:0-3389 GCA_964529875.1 uncultured Candidatus Planktophila sp.
GAAATATCTCGATGCGTGGAAGAAAGGCAGAGATTTATCTCCGGTTAAGGCAGTAAATGCTGCGAAAAGTAAATTGGGCGAAATTCCACCGGTGCCTAAAAAATAAGACCCACTCAATTTCTTGAGCGGGCCTTATTTATAAGTGTTGATTAGTTAGCAGTTACTGCGTCAGCCTGTGGGCCCTTTGGACCTTGGACGACTTCAAATGAAACTGACTGACCCTCTTCAAGGCTCTTGTAACCGTTTCCTTGAATTGCTGAGTAGTGAACGAATACATCTTGTCCGCCACCATCAACTGCAATGAAACCGAAACCCTTTTCAGAGTTGAACCACTTAACTGTGCCTGTTGCCATATGTTTTTACTATTCCTTCGATATGTGAGGAGAACGAGAATTCCTCGGACCCCAGTCTTCGTCTTGCATTCAGCCATACCGAGTAAAGATGTACATCTAACAACGGGTACTGATAAAGCGTCCGACTAAGGTAAAGGGTACCTGTTACCTACGCGTATACCTATTTCGCTAAGTGCGGTAGAGATGTGAAATCACGCTCAAAATTGGCAGCAAAAACTCTCATATTCCAAAAGTTTGGAAAAAGTTGTATAAATAAGGCACTCACTAGCAGTTGAAGTTGTGGATCGGGGAAGGTCGCACAAACGCACCTTGCTAGGAGCTCGACATGAAACACCTTCAGATGAAGGGCCACGTTGCCATTCATTCGGCGCCGTCTGCCTTGCGCCAACACATTGAGTGGGGACTCAACTCAATTCTGGGTTCGCCGCAGAATTTTCATTGGCGCGAACAACCTCTCGCAGCCGGCACTTCACGGACATCACTTGATTTTCACGCACCTGCTGGAATTGCAGCGACTATGGCAACTGCCCTTAAGAATTGGCATTACCTACGTTTTGAAGTGCATGAACTTGGTACATACGGGGGAGAAATGTTTCGGTGTACTCCAGAGCTAGGAATTCATCGTGCATTACTAGATGCTGCAGGAAATATTGTGATTGGTGAAAATCAAATTATGAAAGCGTTATCAGCTTTTGATGAGGTCGAGCTCAGGGAAAATATGGATTATGTACTTGGTAAACCTTGGGATGTTGCGCTGGAACCATTCCGCGGAGTTGATCTCCAAGAAGCGGTGCGCTTTAAGATTAAAGCGATTTAAATGCGAGAACTACGTTGTGGCCACCGAAGCCGAATGAATCATTGAGCGCTGCAATATCTCCTGCAGGTAATTGACGGGGCTTATCGCGAACAACATCGATAGTGACCGCTGGATCTAGATTTTCAATATTGATAGTAGGTGGGGCAAGTCTTTCCTGTAGCGCCTTCACAATAAAGACAGATTCGATTGCGCCAGCTCCACCTAGTAAATGTCCAGTCATCGATTTAGTCGCAGAAACAGCAACATGGTCGGCATCAGCGCCTAGCGCTTTGCGGAGCGCATTTGCTTCGGCTACATCTCCTGCAGGCGTTGAGGTTGCATGAGCATTTAAATGCACGATGTCTTTGGTAGAAAGTCCAGATGCGGCGAGTGCCAATTTGATAGCGCGCTGCACACCGTTTCCATCGGGATCTGGCGCTGCGATGTGATAGCCATCGGAAGTGAGCCCTTGTCCGCCGACTTCACAATAAATTTTCGCACCACGTGCTTTAGCGGATTCGTATTCTTCAAGAATTAATACACCGCCACCTTCACCCAGTACAAAACCGTCGCGATCGAGATCGTAAGGACGAGAAGCTTTTTCAGGTGCATCATTTCGAGTGGAGAGCGCTTTCATAGATGCAAATCCCGCCATCGGCAGTTGATGAATGGCAGCTTCCACGCCTCCTGTGACAATCATGTCGGCGCGATTATTTTTAATCATCTCGTAGGCATAGCCAATAGCTTCCGCACCCGATGCGCATGCACTGACAGGTGTGTGCACTCCTGCTTGTGCTTTCAGTTCTAGCCCCACATTTGCGGCCGGCCCGTTGGGCATCAACATCGGCACAGTATGAGGGCTGACGCTGCGCGCGCCTTTCTCTTTTAAGACATCAAATTGGTCAAGCAAAGTGATGACGCCGCCAATGCCAGATGCAATCACAACACCTAACCGATCTTTTGGAAGATCATCAGGTGATCCTGCATCTTTCCACGCTTCACGCGATGCAATCAGCGCAAATTGTTCTGAGCGATCGAGCCTGCGCATCTCAACGCGCTCCATCTGATCTGCTGGCTCAACAGCAACGCGCGCTGCAAAGTGGACCGGGAGAGCTTCTCGCCAATCTTCAGTGAGTAAGCGAACGCCACTTTTTCCCGCCAATAAAGCGCTCCACGTTGAGGTCGCGTCACCGCCTAAAGGAGTGGTGGCTCCTAATCCGGTGACTACAACGCGACGAGCGGTCATAGGAAAAGTACTGAGAAATTAAGCTGCAGCGTTAACGATGAAATTAACTGCATCTTCAACTGTTGCAAGATCAGTTACTTTGTCATCTGGAATCTTGATTCCAAAACGCTCTTCGCATGCGACAACTACTTCAACCATGCTCAATGAGTCGACTTCGAGATCATCTGTGAAGTTCTTATTGAGTTCGATGGATGCAGCTGGAATACCTGCAACTTCTTCAACGATTTCTTTGATTCCTGCAAGTACATCTGCTTGTGACAGCGCCATTGTGATTCCTTTTCTTGATGAATTACTTATTTGCTAGCAAGTACTAGAGCGTTATTGTCTATGAAGGAGGGCCTTACTTTCCAGTAAACGGGGGAGTAACTGGAAAAAATTTAGGGTTTTTCGGGCAATCTCACAACTTGCCCCGCATAAACGAGACCTGCGCCATATCCAATCAGCAAGGCGAGCTTTCCATGTAAATGTGGGTGCTTGGCAAGTAGCGCATCCATTGCAAGCGGAATAGATGCAGCCGATGTATTTCCATTTGTGCGAATGTCATCGGCAATAATTACTGAATCTGGCATATCCATTTCTTTTGCCATAGTTTCAATGATGCGCATATTGGCTTGATGGGGAATAAAAGCATCAATGTCATGGACGCTCAGCCCAGCAGATTCGAGCGCCTTCAGCGCTGCTTTGCCCATAGAAAAAACTGCCCATCTAAAAACTTTCTGCCCTTCTTGATAAATATTGGGCCACTTGCCTCCTGCTTTCGTGAGTTGTGTGTGCGTATCTCGAATATCTACCCACGATGGATTCATCAAAATTGCATCACGGCTATCGGCATCAGAGCCCCATTCAACGGGGCCGATTCCAACTTCAGGAGATGGACCAATCACTACTGCGCCTGCGCCATCTGCAAAGATAAATGCAGTTGCCCTATCGTTAGGATCGGTGAAATCAGAGATTTTTTCTGCACCAATGACAAGAACATGCTTAGAACTTCCTG
>CAZGXO010000096.1:0-3342 GCA_964529875.1 uncultured Candidatus Planktophila sp.
TGGGTCGAGATCAAACTGAGTCCGTGGTGAAGCAAGCTGCATATGTTGATGCCAAAGTTGCCAAAGTTGTTCCAGAAATTGCACTTGTTGTGAATTTTGATACCGCTAAATACAATCTTGATAGCGGTGATCGCGCTCTGATTCGTGACTTTGCAGCAGAGATAGTGAAGTATGGATATACCAAGATTGATATTTCAGGCCATACCGATTCGCGTGGTGGCATTGATAACAATGTGCTCTCGAATAACAGAGCTAAGGCAGCAAGAGATTACCTATTAAAATTGTTACCAAATCTCAAAGTGACAATCAACGGTTTTGCCGATGTCATTAGCGTCGCCTCGAATAACACGGCTGCTGGTATGGCGGCTAATCGTCGCGCTGAATTTCGCGTCGTAGGATAAAAAAATCCCCCGCCAATTCCGTGAGCGGGGGATTGAGGACAGCTATTTATTTAAGAAGCAGTTGAGATAAGTGGAATACCGCGGCGCATAAGAATCGCTGCGCGATCATCTTCTGAAAGTCCGCCCCAAATTCCATAAGGTTCTTGAACTGCAAGTGCGTGTTCGCGACATGCGTTGAGAACTGGGCAAGATGCGCAGACAGCTTTGGCAGCGTTTTCACGATTGCGACGACGTGGGCCACGCTCTCCATCTGGGTGGAAGAACATCTCTGGATCCATTGAGCGGCAGGCGCCTTCGTACTGCCATTCCCATTCAGATGCGATGGGTTGTGGAAGTCTTGATAGTTCAGCCATAAGAACTCCTTTTCGAGATGGCCTTAGGCTACAACCGATTCATAAGTTGTTCAAGTACCTTTCGCGCCACGCCTTATTCAAGGTGCAATATGTCCGAATTTCAGGTGGTGAGTTCTCCCACTAGCGGGGACGATTACGCCATGGCCGAGGAAGCGAAGTTAACGGTGGCAGCGGTGGCCCGGCGAATCGGAGTCGCACCGGCAACCCTTCGAACCTGGGATAGACGTTATGGCCTTGGCCCATCTGAACATATCGAAGGCGAACATCGCCGCTACTGCCCAAATGATTTAGCAAAGTTAACTCTGATGCGTCGCCTGATTGTTTCAGGCGTTGCTCCATCAGATGCGGCGCAGCAAGCGCGAGATTTTAAAGGCGAAGTGAAGCTCTCCAAGATCGTAAAAGAGATCGAAGTTCGCGAAGATGTAGTGGATGCTCTGTATAAAGGTTTAGAGAGTTTTGATCGCGCCTATGTTGAGGCAACGCTCGAGCATGAAATAAGTACGTATGGCATTGAGAGTGCGTGGGCTGATGTGATTGTGCCAACGCTTTTTATGATTGGTGAAGAATGGGAGTTGAATCAACAGGGTATTGAGATTGAGCACCTCTTCTCTGAAATTCTCAAAAAGATATTGCATCACCGGGTCACAGAGTTGAAGCGGCCCATCAATGTGCGGCCAGTATTGCTCGCTGCAGTGGGCGAGGAGCTGCACTCGCTGCCGATATATGCACTTGCGGCTGCGCTCTGTGAAAGAAATATTGAGACCTATGTTTTAGGTGCGCGCACACCGCTTACTGCTTTATCTGCGATGGTGGAACGATGTGCGCCGCCAGCAATCTTCCTGTGGGCGCAATTGCCAAAAAATGCAGAAGAGAAGTATTGGAAAGAGATTCCCGCGATTCGCCCCGCACCGCGCATTGTTGTTGGCGGCCCGGGATGGGATTCAGTGGAGTGCACTAACGTCATTCGCGCTGAAGGACTTGAGCATGCCTGCGATGAAATTGCGCAGGCAATCGGCGCCTAAATCAGCAGGTAGACTGCGCACTTGCACACACTGAAGGAGCGCTCTCGATGATTGACTCAGAGAAGGTCGCGCTCCTTGGCCTGACATATGACGATGTGCTCCTTCTGCCTGATGCATCAGATGTCGTTCCTTCTGAAGTAGATACCTCAACGCGTTTGACGCGCAACATCACCTTGGCTGTTCCCGTTGTTTCATCGGCGATGGATACAGTGACTGAATCCACGATGGCGATCGCCATGGCCAAAGCAGGTGGCATCGGCATCATCCATCGCAATTTAGCTATTGAAGAGCAAGTTACCCATGTGAAGTTGGTAAAAAATGTAGGTATCGCAGGTGCTGCAGTGGGTGTGGGCGATGATGGTTTTGCCCGCGCCAAAGCGCTCATTGAAGTCGGTGTTGATGTTGTCGTAGTTGATACAGCACATGGACATCACCGCGCAGTGCTCGATGCCATTTCGCGCATTAAAGAATATTCACCCACAACAGAAATCATCGGCGGCAATGTGGCAACCCGTGCTGGTGCACAAGCGCTCATCAACGCCGGTGCCGATGCAGTCAAAGTTGGCGTTGGCCCTGGATCTATCTGCACAACTCGAGTTGTGGCAGGAGTTGGCGTTCCGCAAGTTACCGCAATCATGGAAGCGGCAAAGGCATGTAATAAAGCAGGAATCCCATTAATAGCAGATGGGGGATTGCAATATTCAGGAGATATTGTCAAAGCAATTGTGGCAGGTGCACATTCTGTGATGCTGGGATCTCTTTTAGCAGGATGTGAAGAATCACCAGGCGAACTTGTCGAAATCGATGGCCGTCAATATAAAACGTATCGCGGTATGGGTTCACTCGGTGCTATGCAATCTCGCGGAGAGCAGAAGTCATATTCCAAAGATCGTTATATGCAAGATGATGTTCTCTCCGAAGATAAACTCGTTCCAGAAGGTATTGAAGGAAAAGTTGCTTATCGCGGGCCAGTTGCCGATGTTGTTCACCAATTAGTAGGTGGATTACGAAGTGGCATGGGATATGCCGGCGCTCCTGATATTGAAACTTTGCGTCGGGAAGGTCGCTTGATTCAAATTACTGCAGCTGGCTTACAAGAGAGCCACCCTCATGATGTCCTTCATGTGGCCGATGCACCTAACTACAGCAAGAAGAGATAGCTATGGATATTGAAATCGCCCCCGGAAAACGTGCACATAAGGCTTACTCCTTCGACGATATTGCCATTGTGCCAAGTCGGCGTACCCGCACTCCGGAAGATGTTTCCACTTCTTGGCAGATTGATGCCTATAAATTTGAATTACCGCTTCTGGCAGCTCCCATGGATTCGGTGGTCTCACCAGATACGGCAATTGCTATCGGAAAATTAGGTGGTTTAGGCGTACTCAATCTCGAAGGTTTGTGGACTCGTTATGACGATCCACGCATTCCACTCGGTGAAATCGCATCGATGCCCGATAAGCATGCCACGCGCCGTATGCAGGAGATTTATAGCGCTCCCATTCGCCCCGAACTGATTAAAGAGCGCATCAAACAGATTCGCGATTCTGGCGTCACCGTTGCTGC
>CAZGXO010000097.1:0-3306 GCA_964529875.1 uncultured Candidatus Planktophila sp.
GCATGTTGCAGCAGGCATCTTTCTACTCATCAATGTTCCCAGCAGGAACCACATTTGGTCCTGGCCAGGATGCTGATGCGTTCTACCTCCCACCAACAAATACCAAGTTTGGTAAGCCAATCATGGGTGCTGGTGAATTCCCAGTTTCATTCTCAAAGCGCAAGGAAGTTGGATTCGTACAGGATTACCTATCATCACCTGTCTACGGAACCATGCGCGCTGAACTAGGTGGATGGACATCTGCAAATAGCGGAATTCCTCTATCTTCATACAAGGATCCAGTGCTTAAGGTTGTAGCACAATCACTTCAGGCTAAGTCAGGTGCAATCGTGTTCGATGCATCAGACTTGATGCCAACTGCTGTTAACGGTGCTTTCTGGAAGGAAATCACTAAGTACTACGCAGAAGGTAAGTCAATGAAGGATGTAGCAGCTGCAATCGATGCAAACTGGTAAATCCTGCTGTAACTAAGTAAGTAAAGATGCCGGGGCTCACTCTTGTGGGTCCCGGCATCTTCTTAGATAATCCATCTTCTTAAATTTTTAGATCACCGTAGGAAAGAGAGAGGAGCGCCAAGCCATGACCTGGTCTAGTTTGCTCGATTCATCTCTTCCTAAGTTCACACAAATACTTGCCGCGCTCGCTGTCTTCTTTGGTTTCTATGCACTCGCCTTTGCAGCTGGAGCGCGCATTAAAGGAAATAAACAAAACGGTTGGGCACTTGCCCTCTTTCTTGCACCCGGCGTTATCTTGGCGCTCACCGGTCTTGGAATTCCAGCATTTCAAACATTTATCGAATCTTTTAAAAACGCAAACTCATCGAAATGGGTGGGCCTTGGTAATTACATCAAAGCGATACAAGATCCAGATCTGCGCCTTGCTTTCTACAACACCATGGCGTGGGTAATCATCGGCCCCATCATTGTGACAATTCTTGGTCTCGCTCTTGCCACCATGCTCAATAAGATGAAGCGCGAATCAATTCCTAAATCGCTGATTTTTATGCCGATGGCTATCTCATTTGTGGGTGGTTCACTTATCTGGAAATTGATGTATCAATATCAAGAAGCGACAGTGCCGCAGACTGGTTTGATCGGGCAGATCATGAAATCACTGGGGCTGCCGCTGCAACATTTATTGCTCTGGTCGCCGTGGAATAACCTCTTCCTCATTGCAGTGTATGTCTGGGGCACCACCGGTTTTGCCATGGTGATTTTGTCTGCGGCCATTAAAAATATTCCGCAAGATATTGAAGAAGCAGCGCAACTCGATGGCGCATCAGGTTTTCGCTTATTCCGTTCGGTCACTGTGCCGATGGTAAAGACCACCATCATCGTGGTGCTCACGACTTCAATGGTGGGCACGCTCAAACTCTTCGATGTGGTGCGCACTATGACCGGTGGAAACTTTAAGACCGACGTGCTTTCTAACCGTATGTTTGATGAGTACTTCGTCTACTTCAACAATGGTCGCGGTGCAACGCTTGCCATGTTTATCTTCCTTGGAGTTTTGCCCATCATCATCTACAACATCCGCTCACTGCGCGCAGAACGGCACCATTAATATGGCAAAGACCAAAGCTCTCGTTGCGCACAATAGCCGCCCCTTCACTTCACCGATTGCATCGGCTGTCGTTACCTTTATTGCAATTCTCTGGACGATTCCAACATTTGGTTTAGTTGTTACATCATTCCGCGATAAAGAAGCGATTCTTTCCAGTGGTTGGTGGACATCTTTCTCTAACCCATCATTTACTTTGGCTAACTTCCGCGAAGTTTTATTCACCGGTGGTGGATCACTCGGCACGCAAGGAATGATTCCTTTTGCGGTTAACTCACTTGCCATCACAATTCCCGCAGTTGTCTTATCTGTCGGCTTTGGCTTAATGGCAGCGTATGCGCTGGCGTGGATTCCTTTCCGCTTTAGCGATCACATCTTCTACGGACTCTTTGCGCTGCAAGGTGTGCCGCTCCAACTCTCACTTCTGCCGCTGCTTACCTTCTTCTCCAATGGTGTGCAGCTCTTTGGCCACACCATCATTCCGCCACTTGGCATCGTGGGTTCCCTTGCAGCAGTGTGGTTTCCCCACGTGATGTTCGGTATGCCACTTGTGACATATCTACTTCACAACTTTGTCTCTGCAATTCCACGCGAATTAATGGAGGCAGCGCGCGTTGATGGCGCTAACCACTTTGAAGTATTTAGAAAGATTGTCTTGCCACTTTCACTTCCTGCGATTGCTTCAATTTCCATCTTCCAATTCTTATGGATCTGGAATGACCTGCTTGTCGGTTTGGTATTCGCCGGCGGCACCGATGACGTTGCACCGTTGACACTTCACCTATCAAATCTTGGTGGCTCACTTGGTTCTAAGTGGGAGAACGTGGCACCGGCAGCTTTGTTCTCCATCATCATTCCGCTGCTCGTCTTCTTCTCGTTGCAGCGTTACTTCGTGCGCGGACTTCTTGCCGGTTCTGTTAAGTCCTAGTGTCCGAGCACAAAGACCTCAGTTATGAGGCAGGGGTTCCTCGTTAACTCTTAAATCTCAGATCCATTTGTTCTAATCGTTTCTTTGTACCAATAACCTGAATCTTTAATGGTGCGCTTTTGCGTATCAAAATCAACATGCACGATGCCAAAGCGCTTGTCATAACCGAGCGCCCATTCGAAGTTATCCATCAACGACCACTGGTAATAACCTTTAACCGGTGAGCCTTCGGCAATTGCATCTGCTACAGCGTGCAGATGTTGTTGTAGGTAATCAATGCGGCGCTGGTCATGACACTTGCCATCAGCGCCAACACCTTCATCATAGGCAACGCCATTTTCGGTGATGTAGAGATCAGGAAGCGCGCTGCCATATTCCTTATGCCAGCGAACCAAGAGATTCTTTAAACCGTTTGGCGTAATAGGCCAGCCCATATCGGTAAGCGGTGCGGGCGCTGTCTCATCAATATCAAGGCCAAAGAGACCAGCGATGGAATGCCATTGATTATCGCCACCTTTAGATGGGTGGACATAATTATCGAAGTAGTAATTGATGCCGATAAAGTCATTTTTAATGGTGGCAGATTCCAGATCGCCATCTTGAATGACCGGCTTTAACTCATCGCCAAATTCATCGAGCAGAATCTTGGGATAGCTGCCCTTCATAAATGCATCCATCCAGAAAGTATTTTGATGGGCATCGGCGATGGCGAGTGCGTGCTTCTGCACTGGATCATGAGGGTCAGCGGCAACGCTATTTGCTTGATTTAATACAGGTCCCGTCAGAATGTCACTTCGCACAGCGCGCATCGCTTTGGT
>CAZGXO010000098.1:0-1197 GCA_964529875.1 uncultured Candidatus Planktophila sp.
AAGAGCGCATAATCTTGAAAAACCGTATTGACATCTCTGTCATAGGGAGCAAGTTGCGATACATCTTTATCTGAAATGAAGATTGAACCAGAATCTGGTTTCTCAAAGCCAGCAATCATGCGCAATACCGTTGTTTTCCCAGATCCCGAAGGTCCGAGCAAGGTAATAAATTCGCCGGCAAATATTTCGAGTGAAACGTTTTCAACTGCACGTACCGAGCCAAATGAGCGAGAAATTCCGCGCAGTGAAACGATTACCGACTTTGGCACAGCAAGTACTGTACCTAGAAGGGATTATTTAGAGAACAATATTGACTAATTTAGGGGCGCGAGTAATCACTTTTTTCGGTGCGGCGCCCTTTAATTCGGCAATAATCGAGGGAAGAGCCAGAGCGGCGGCTTCAAAATCTGCATCGGAAATTGATGGCGAAACATTGATGCGCTCTTTGATTTTTCCATTGACTTGAACAACCGCTTCAACTTCATCATCGACAAGAAGTGCTGGGTCAACAGTTGGCCAGCCAGCAAGTGCAATTGCAGGAGAGTGACCAAGTCGTTCCCACATTTCTTCTGCAGTAAATGGCGCAACAAGCGAGAGCATGATGGCAATTGCTTCAACGGCTTCGCGGGCAGCAGGATCGGCTGCGCCACATCCTGAATCAATTGCTTTACGTGTTGCATTAACAAGCTCCATCACGCGAGCGACTGCAACATTAAAACGGAATGATTCAACAGCAAAAGCTGCATCATGCAGCGCTTTATGTGTTGCTTTGCGAAGTGAGAGATCACCTTGTGCAAAATTAACTCCTGGTTTAGATGTGATATCTCCTGATAAACGCCAAGCGCGCGATAAGAATTTCACTGAACCAGAAGGTGACACATCGGCCCAATCCACATCATCTTCTGGTGGTCCGGAGAAGACCATCGATAAGCGAATGGCATCAACGCCGTGGCTCTCTAATTCGTCAGAGAGTCGCACCAAATTGCCACGTGATTTGGACATGGCAGAGCCATCCATGACAACCATTCCTTGATTGAGCAATCGTGAGAATGGTTCGGTGAAGTCAAGCATCTTCATGTCATAAAGAACTTTGGTAAAAAATCGTGAATATAAAAGGTGCAAAATGGCGTGAGTAACGCCTCCCACATATTGATCCACCGGTAACCAGGTATCGATAGCAGCGCGATTAAATGGTTC
>CAZGXO010000098.1:1297-3134 GCA_964529875.1 uncultured Candidatus Planktophila sp.
ACAAACTTTACGTTGGCACCTTGAGAGCGACCTATCCAATTGCGCTGCATGGTCAGAACTTTGTCCGGCCATTTACCTTCAAGTTGCGCCATGTCATCAAGCAAGCGATCTGCATAATCAGTGATCTTGAAATACCACTGGTTCAACTTCTTCTTAGTGACGGCGGTATCGCACCGTTCGCAGAGCCCGGCAACCACTTGCTCATTTGCTAGAACTGTCTGGCAACTTGGGCACCAATTCACCGCCGAATCTTTACGATAAGCAAGCCCACGCTGATGTAATTGAATAAAGAGCCACTGATTCCACTTGTAATACTCTGGATCGCAGGTATTAAAGACGCGATCCCAATCGAAGGAACATGCAAAACGGCGCATGGAAGCTTTTTGGGTTGCAATATTTTCGTAGGTCCAATCACGCGGATCTGCATTACGTTTAATTGCGGCATTTTCAGCAGGTAATCCAAATGCATCCCATCCGATGGGGTGCATGACGTTAAAACCTTTTTGAATCCAATAACGAGCGATTACATCGCCAAGTGCATAGGCCTCTGCATGTCCCATGTGAAGATCACCAGATGGGTAAGGAAACATATCGAGTACATATTTCTTGGGACGTACATCATCTGCACGGCCAGATTTAAATGGCTCGAGTTTGTCCCAGACGGGTAACCATTTCTCCTGAACATAGGCAAAGTCATAGGCCGCGTGATCGCGTTCAGTGCTCACGTGGAGATAAGGGGAATCGAACCCCTAACCTCTTCCATGCCATGGAAGCGCGCTACCAATTGCGCCATATCCCCGCAAATGAAATTGCGTCACAAGCCATAACAGCTTTGACGCATTATTCAAAAGTGCGGTGCAGAGTTTAGCGCACGGAGTCAGGTATGACTGCGCCGGATTCCAGACCATAAACCGGTTCTGGAATCGAGCCCGCATTATGTTCCACCAAGAGCCATCCCTTTGGTGAATGTTCCAGAACTGACCACTGTGCATTGGAAAGTCCGCCGATGCGTGACCAATATGGAATGGGAAGTTCTAAATACGATCCAATAATTGTGCGCGCAGTTCCGCCATGTGTTGCAACCACAATTCGTTCACCGTCACGTCCCGTAAGTGCATCTGTAATCGCAGCCACTGCACGTGCACCGACTTCGCTACGTCGTTCACCAATTCCGCCAGCTGGATTGTCGCCACCAAGTGACCACTCGCGCAGATTTGCTAAATCCACTTGGCGAATTTCTGCACCAGTGAGTCCTTCCCACTTTCCGCAATTTGTTTCGCGTAATCGTGCATCGACGAGAGGTTCAATCCCGGTGAGTTTTACCAGCTCGTGAGCAGTTGCTTGTGCTCGCTGTAAATCGCTGGAAATAATCATGGTGGGGCCAATCGCGGCAATCAGCGGCGCGGCATGCGCAACTTGAAATTTACCAACCTCATTTAAGGGAATATCGGTATGACCTTGAAACTTATTTGCCACGTTCCAATCGGTTTGGCCATGTCGCCATAAAATTATCTGGTTAGCCAATTGAGTCCCTCACATAATCTAATTCAATCTGCGGGCAATCATTCCAGAGTCGATCGAGCATGTAATACCGGCGTAATTCAGTAGATTGAATATGGACAACCAGATCGGAAAAATCTAGCAAAATCCAGCCTTCACTTCCTTCACGACGAAGTGGTTTATCTCCTGCGATTCTCAATTGCTCTTCTATATTGTCCGCAATTGTGTCGAGCATTTTGGCATTTGCTGCAGTCACTATCAAAAATATTTCACTCAAAACGGTCTGTTCAGATAAATCAAGCGCTACTAACTCAGTACCGAATTTATCCGCAGCAGC
>CAZGXO010000099.1:0-3133 GCA_964529875.1 uncultured Candidatus Planktophila sp.
AGCGAATGCCTTCTAAGCATTAGGTCGCAGGTTCGATTCCTGCCAGGCGCGCAGACATTCTTACTGAATTCATATTCACCTAAAAAAATTGGGCGGCCTGCCGCAGCAGACCGCCCAATATCTAGATGAAGTGGTTACTTATTCATCTTTGCAATCTGTGCCTTAGCCTTATCAAGGAATGTTCCTGATACGACAACATATCCCAGCTTTGGATCTGCAGCAGAACATGCAGGCGAAAGAATGTATTCCGCCAATTGCTTGACCGCAGCGCCACGTGCCTTATCTGCATAGGATGTTTCAACGAGCATGTAGGAGATGATGCCGAGTGTGTAAGCACCAGCAATCTTTGTGCCATAGTCGTAGGTCACGATGCCATTCTCATTCTGGCTTGCCTCACCTAAGAACGCTGAGACTGCACCTGAATCTGGATAGATGAAGTTACCTGCTGCATTACCAACGTAGGCAGCGCGAAGGCCATAGGCATCGCCCCAGTTCTTTTCGGCATAAGTAATCGAGTACTTAGTCTTGGCAGCAAGAGTTGCAATACCTTGTGACTGATTTGCACCCACGATGCGTCCAATATTTCCTGTCGCATTGATATTGCCAGGGAATGCTGTGGTGAAGGCATCGTTAGCTGGCTTTGTCCATACTGATGGTGCAACTCCATTGAGCCATCTGGTGAAGTTATTGGTTGTTCCCGAACCATCTGCACGGAAGATTACCTTGATAGGTTGATCAGGAAGCGTGTAGATAATTGACTTTGTTCCGGTGCGCAAGACAACTGGATTTCCGCTCTTATCTTTTACTGCATTTCCTTGAGCATCTTTCTTATACACAGTTGTTGTTACAGAACGGTTGTTATCAGCGACAATTGCTGGGTCATTCCATTTTGTGATTTCGCCAGCGAAAATCTTGGCAACTGTGGTTGAGGAGAGATAGATATCTTTCTTTGCAGGGAGATTGACCAACACTGCAATCGGAGCAGCCACGATGGGCGCATGGAAAACTGTGGAGCGCTTGGTTGTTGCAGTGTGTGCAGAATCTGAGAACCAGAAATCACCGATCTTGGAATCAGAGTTCTTCTTACCTGTACCTGAGCCAGTTGATGTATACACGTATGAATGGCTGGAAGCTTTTGCAAAACCTGCTTTACAAGCCTGGAGAAGTGGGTCAACGAATGATGCACCAGAGCCTTGTAGGTCAACAGCGTGAGCTGGTGTCGTTGAAGAGACTGCAATAAAGCCAGCAATAACAAGTGCCTTGGCCTTCTTTGAAAACTTCATCTTTTACCCTTCGTAGTAATGATGTAAGTAACCCTTACGCCGCACAAGGTAGAGAGCGCACCTTACGAAGGAGCAAAGCGAAGGTAAATTTTTAGGTGCTAGAAAGTGAACAAATAGATTTAGCCGAAGCGGCCGGTGACGTAATCCTCAGTGCGCTTATCTTGCGGCGAAGAGAAGATCTTGCTGGTGGGCGCAGCTTCGATCATTTCACCTGGACCACCATCAGATAAGAAGAAAGCGGTGTAATCCGAGACGCGCGCTGCCTGTTGCATATTGTGGGTCACAATCACGATGGTCATGGTTTTAGAGAGCTCCGCAATAGTCTCTTCAATTCTAAAAGTAGATCCTGGGTCAAGCGCCGAACATGGTTCATCCATCAATAAGACCTGTGGTTCGACTGCAAGTGAACGAGCGATACAGAGGCGTTGTTGCTGTCCACCCGAGAGCGCACCGCCATGTTCATCAAGGCGATCTTTGACTTCGTTCCAGAGCCCAGCTCGTGTGAGGCAGGCTTCCAGGAGATCATCGGTATTGCTCTTCTTTAACTGGGCAAGTTTCAAACCAGAGAGAACGTTTTCACCGATTGTCATCGATGGGAATGGGTTTGGCTTTTGAAAGACCATGCCAACGCGCAAACGAATTTTGGTGACATCGGTACCTGGCGCATAAATATCTTTGCCATCTAATAACACTTCACCAGCCATCGCAGCAGTTGGAATAAATTCATGCATGCGATTGAGGGTGCGAATAAATGTAGATTTACCGCATCCTGATGGACCGATAAGAGCCGTCACTGTGCCAGCTGCAAAATCAAGTGTGATGTCAGAGAGGACATGCTTCTTTCCAAACCAAGCATGAACTCCGCGAGCTTCAAGACCTGTGCCAAGAAGTGAAGTGCCAGGCTGTGAGGTAGGACGTGATGTTGCAACGGCGGCAAGTGAAGTTGGCTTTATCTGCGAAGTAGTCATCTGTTCATCCTTCTCATTTTCAATCTGATCATTCTGGTCATTCTGGTTATTCATCTCAGTCATCGCGCTACCTGACCTTTCGTCCGCTCAAGTAACGAGCAAGTCCAAAGAGAATGAAGATAAAGCTCAGCAACACGAGCATTCCGCCCCATGCGCGGGCAAATGCTTCTGGTGTGCCACCTGTAAGGAATGACTTCCAGATGTAATAAGGAAGAGATCCCATCGCACCCTGTGTGGGGTTGATATTGAGTGAGTCGCCGCCACCTGAAACTAAAAGTAGCGGCGCGGTTTCACCAATAATGCGCGCGATACCCAAAATAATGGCAGTGACTAAACCGCTCTTTGCCGCCGGCAGAATGACACCTGCAACTGTGCGCCACTGCGTGCCACCTAAGGCAACTCCAGCTTCGCGTAATTCATTCGGTATCAAGCGCAACATCTCTTCTGAGGTGCGGGCAATCGTTGGAATCATCAAGATAGTAAGCGCCAGAGATCCCATCAAGCCAGAGAGCGATTTGGTTACTGGATAAATCAAACTGGAGAGAATAAAAAGTCCCGCCACGATCGATGGCACACCAGACATCGCTTGCACTAAAAATCTAATCGGACGCGTGAGTGAACCGCGAATTTCAGTGAGATAGAGAGCTGTCAGCACGCCAATCGGAAAACTAATTATGAGAGCGCCACCCACCATGATGGTGGTGCCAACAAGCGCATGTAAGAGTCCACCAGCTGCGATGGGATCATTCACTGATGCCAGCGCCATATCTTTAGTGAGAAGACCCCAGTGCAAGCCTTTATACCCCTTGCTCACAACGGTGGCGATGATGCTGACGATGGGAATTAAAGTAAGAACGATTGCCATGATGGCAAAGACTTTGA
>CAZGXO010000100.1:0-3100 GCA_964529875.1 uncultured Candidatus Planktophila sp.
GCAACTGGCCACCCATGTGTCACACACGTTAATAACATCGCAGCATGCTTACCGCTGCAATTCATCGTGATCCGCGTTGCTGGTTTTTCTCCCCATGCTCTGCGCTCTGCATCTCCCAAAGGTTTATCCAGCATGCACTGCAGCGCGCTTTCATCCAACTGTGCAATTGCCAAAATTTCACGAACGCCAGCTAAATGCGCATCAGATCCTGAATGGCTAGAGCAACCCAGTGCTAATAACCGTGGCTCTAACTTCAACCCAGCGCGCACCATGGCCGCACCTTGAATAGATTTCACAGTCGATCTTGGAAAAATCAACTGCGTTGAGTCACCTAAAGATAAGGCAGTACTGCCATCTGCATTAAGCGCTAATAAATATCCACGATGCACAGATTCAACAACGCCATCGCGCACATACTCGGCTAATACTGCATCGCTCACGATTCGCTCTGCCGTTCTAGCGTTGACCAAATATGTGCCTGCAACTCTTGTCCTTCTGCTGCCATGTCATAAGCGCTAAAGAGTTCACCAGCTACTAACCCATATAAGCGCACACCCGCTGTGACAATCTTTGCAGTGGGCGCTGAATAACCTTGATCCATCACCAATTGAATCTTTGGCCCATCAAATTGCCCCACCCAACCTTCAGCAATTCCGGTGTTATGCGAAATCACAACTTCTAAAACGTTATTTGGTTTTACTCTCCAAAATCCAGCTTCTGATGCACCTGGGCGAATAATCTCGCCCTCTTTATCAATGATCCAAGATCGCGAGTAATAATTCATAAATGGTCTGCCATCATGATTAAAGACAACTTCTTGAGCAAATTCAAAGGGCTCAATATTGGGATATTCACCGCGCCCCTTACCGCGCCAAGTGCCAATCATCCACGCCAATGGATTGAGGTCAGGATGCAACCCTTCGGGAATCGTAAAAGCCACTAGATCCTGCCTCTCCTATAGGTGCGACCATCACGAGCTTGTGATTCTCGAGTTCCGCGAATACCAAATACAAGAAACCCTAACCCTGCTGCAATGGCCACGATGATGAGCACAACAGTTGAAAAGAGTTCCACCCGCTAAGAGTAACTGTTAAAGCTTGCGCACTGCCATGATGATCACATAGCAGGCGATAAGAACGACAAATAATTGACCGATAAATTTCATCTCTTACGCCTCCACAATGATTTGTTGTGAGGCGGCAACATCTCCCACCATCAACTGCGCATCAACTGGCGTTGTTCGCTTGACCAGTGCCAGCGCAATCGGCCCTAATTCATGATGTCGTGCAACGGTGCCTAAAAATCCCACCTGCACATCGCCATTCATCACTGGAGTTCCAGATGGCGGCATCACAACTGCATGTCCATCAAGATGGAGCATGACCAACCTGCGTGGCGGCTTACCTAAGTTATAGACCTTGGCCACAGTCTCTTGCCCGCGATAACAACCTTTATTCATATGAACTGCGTTATTGAGAACACCTAACTCATTAGGAATCGTTTTAAAGTCGGTATCAATTCCATGACGTGGCCGCCCTGCAGCAACCCGCTCAGCATCGAGTGCCCATGTGCCAATCTGCATAGCAGCAGAGCCAAAGGCTTCTTCCATCTCAATAATTTCAGATCGTGGCACGAGCGCAAATGGCCCACCAATATCAGTTGGCACACCCGGTGCGCGAAAGACTGCATATTCAGTTGCTGCGTTACGAACATCCACTCGCAACATAAATTTCATCTTATTGAGGTACTCAATCAAACCTTGCGTGTATCCGGGATCAATCACAATCCACGACGTTGAGCCATCATCAACAATATTAAATTGATATTCCACATGCCCTTGCGGATCAAGAATCATTGCAGGTAACCACTGACCTGCAGGCACATCCAGGAGATATTGCGTTGTTAGATCATGGAGCCATTTCAAACGGTCTTCGCCGCTGACTGCAACAACAGAAAGATGCGATAAATCAGCCCAGGCTTTTCCTTCTACAAGTGCGCGTTGCTCTTTATTGGGTTCTCCGAAATGCCAGATAGCGCCTTTATCGGGACCTTCTTCTACATAAACCGCGCTCACGTAGATAAGTCTACGCAGTGTTATTTCACGCAGGCAGCGCAGGTGCCATAGATGGCAAAGTGGGTGACATCAGTCTTAAACCCATAATCATCAGAAAGGTTCTGCACAAAATTCGCCGCCACATCAATCGGTGCATCACCTACTGAACCGCAGGTGCCGCAGACAAGATGGAGATGCGTTAACTCTTCAGCTGCGTGATAGGTAGCACCGCCATGTCCTAAATGCGTGTGCTGCACCAGCCCCACATTTTCGAGTGTTTCTAGATTGCGATAGACGGTCGATAAATTAATTCCAGGATGTGTCTGGCGAACTTTTTCGGCAACTTCTTCAGGTGTTGCATGCCCTAGCGCGCGAACAGCGGAGAGCACTAACTCGCGCTGTGGTGTAAGGCGCAAGCCCTTTTCGTGGAGTTCGTGTTTTTCAACCATAGTGATGAGTCTACAGATGTATTACTACATCAGTCGGTTGACCTTGTGCTGCGCTAATTTTCTGCTCCACGCGAGCACCCGGTGCTTGAACGACAAGAGTCCAAACACCAGGGCTAGCGAAGAATCGGAACTGACCTGATTGATTGGTCGGAACCTCTGCAGTGAATTCACCAGTTGCATCAAGCAATCTCACATGTCCATTGGTGACAGGTGCACCGTTAGGCACTGAGTCATCAACACCCTCTTTGAGGATGACTCCCTGAATCACTGTTTGAGTTGCAAGATCAATTCCATCAAGTGATGGACCGCCTGGCGTTGCACCGCATGTGCGCATTAGTACAACCTAGGCGCCGACAGCGACAGGAACTCCAACGAGTGAACCGTATTCAGTCCATGATCCGTCGTAGTTCTTCACATTATTCACACCGAGCAATTCATGGAGCACAAACCATGAGAATGCAGAGCGCTCACCGATGCGGCAATACGCAATGGTGTCTTTCGCAAGATCAACACCGGCACCTGTGTAAATATCCTTTAACTCTGCATCAGATTTAAAGGTGCCATCTTCATTGGCAGCCTTTGACCAAGGAATGTTCTT
>CAZGXO010000101.1:0-2975 GCA_964529875.1 uncultured Candidatus Planktophila sp.
CTTGTTGCAATCTTTAAAGCCAGACCAAGTCCGTTCTATGTGCTTGATGAAGTTGAAGCAGCTCTTGATGATGTCAATTTAGGAAGGCTTCTCACCATCCTTGAAGAGCTGCGTGAAAATTCTCAATTAATCATCATTACTCACCAAAAGCGCACTATGGAGATTGCTGATGCGCTGTATGGCGTCACGATGCGCGGAGATGGAGTCACCGAAGTAATTTCGCAGCGTTTACGCGAAGTTGAAACAGCGTAAACCCCACTCCTTATGGGTTTTTTATCTCGCTTTATTGCCACAGTTCGCGGAACTTCAACCGCATCAGCTCAAGATTGGGATTCACTCGAGCGAGAACTTCTTGCATCAGATTTAGGGCCGGGATTAGTGGGGCAGTTGCTTGAGATTGCCAAGAAGGAACGTGGAGATGATGCAGTCGCTGCCATCACCCGCATCCTGCAAGAGCAGTTATCGCTAAAAGATCGCAGACTTTCACATCTGGCAAATATGAACACAATTTTGATTGTGGGTGTTAACGGAACTGGCAAGACAACGTCGGCTGCTAAGTTAGCGGCGCACTTACAAAAAAGTGGCGAGCAGGTAATTCTTGGCGCTGCTGACACTTTTCGCGCCGCAGCAGTCTCGCAGTTACAAACCTGGGGAGATCGCCTTGATATTAAAGTTGTATCTGGCAAAGAGAATGGCGATCCAGCAGCTGTTGCCTTTGATACCGTGAAAAGTGCCATTGATGGTGGATATAGCCGAGCAATTATCGACACCGCCGGACGATTACATACCAAGAGTGATTTGATGGATGAACTTGGCAAGATAAAGCGAGTGGTCGAAAAAGTTGCTCCGGTTACGGAAGTTTTACTAGTGATTGATGCGACTACAGGCCAGAATGGGCTAGCTCAAGCGAAGATTTTTAGTGAAGCAGTTGCCGTTACCGGGTTGATTGTCACTAAGTTAGATGGCAGCGCACGTGGTGGCATCGCACTTGCCGTGGAGCGAGAGCTAGATATTCCGATCAAATTTATCGGGACAGGCGAGAGCGCTAGCGACTTTGCCGCCTTTGATCCCGCCGCCTACCTCGCTGGGCTGCTGGCATAGCGCCCTGTAATCAGCCTGTAACAAATCTCCTACTTTTGTGACTTCTCCTTAACCTGCCCTGCCATCAGATGTAACGGCGGGCGGGCACATTTCACCCATCGCAGAAGCGATGCGGCTCAACGGCGAGTTAGCAATCTTTCACAGGCTAATAAAGCTTTAAGGGGAACATAATGGAAGAGATTGTTTTAAATGGTGGTGACACCGCCTGGATGCTGGCGAGCTCAGCGCTTGTTCTATTAATGACACCAGGTCTGGCATTTTTCTATGGCGGAATGGTGCGCACCAAGAGCGTACTTAACATGATGATGATGTCGATGGTTACCATCGGAATTGTCAGCGTCTTATGGGTTATTTATGGATTTGAAATTGCCTTTGGACATAAAGCAGATTCGCCGTGGATTGGTGGACTTGGTTTAAGTGGACTGGGAAGTTCGGTTAATGAATTTGCCAATAACGGTGGGGTGTATCCGATTCCACTTCTTGTCTTTGCCGCATTTCAATTGATGTTTGCCATCATCACGCCGGCATTGATTTCAGGTGCTATCGCAGATCGCGCGAAGTTTTCTGCATGGGCAGTATTTGTGGCAATCTGGTCAACAATTGTGTACTTCCCAGTTGCTCACTGGGTATTTGCCTTCGGAAATAAAGTTGGCGACACAGTAACCGGAGTTGGATACCTTGCAGGTAAGGGTCTAGAAGACTTTGCAGGAGGTACTGCTGTCCATATCAACGCTGGTGCAGCTGGTCTTGCACTTGCGATTGTGCTGGGTAAGCGCATTGGCTGGCGTAAAGAATCAATGCGACCTCACTCACTTCCACTTGTGATGTTGGGCGCTGGATTACTCTGGTTTGGATGGTTTGGCTTTAATGCAGGCTCTTCACTCGCTGCTAACGGAATAGCCGGTTTGGCATTTATGAATACACAGGTAGCAACTGCTGGTGCAGTGATTGGTTGGTTGCTCACTGAAAAGATTCGCAATGGCCATGCCACATCTCTTGGAGCTGCATCAGGTGCAGTTGCAGGTCTTGTTGCAATCACTCCAGCTTGCGCATTCGTTGCGCCATGGGCTGCAGTAGTGATTGGTTTCATCGCAGGCATTCTCTGTGCCCTCGCAGTGGGTCTGAAATACAAGTTTGGCTTCGATGATTCACTCGATGTGGTGGGTGTTCACCTTGTTGGTGGAATCTGGGGATCGCTTTCCATCGGTCTCTTTGGCGCAAGCGCAGTCAACAGCATCGGTCTTGATGGTCTCTTCTACGGTGGAGGCACAGCGCTGCTTGCAAAGCAGAGCATCGGCGTCGGACTTGTCGCTGCGTACTCATTTATTGTCACGTTGGTAATCGGATTTGCCATCGAGAAAACCATTGGCTTCCGAGTCTCTCGCGAAGTTGAAGTAGAAGGTATTGACCTTAAGGAACATGCCGAATCTGCTTATGAATTAGCAAGCTCATCACGTGGAGGTGCATCACTATGAAGTTAATTACCGCAATCCTTAAGCCATTCAAACTTGATGATGTCAAAGATGCTCTCCAGAGCGCCGGCATCACAGGTATGACCGTGTCGGAAGCAAGTGGATTTGGACGCCAACGTGGACACACTGAGGTTTATCGCGGCGCTGAATACACAGTGGATTTAGTTCCCAAGGTTCGCCTGGAAGTTCTCGTTGATGATAAAGATGCTGCTTCGACAGTCGATGTGATTGTTAAAGCCGCATCCACGGGATCTATTGGTGATGGAAAGGTATGGACCACACCAGTAGATCAAGTAATACGTGTTCGAACCGGAGAAAAAGGAGCAGACGCCATCTAACTTCTAATTAGGATTGGCGTTATGGGTACTCGCGAAAGAAGAGTTCGTTCTAATCAGAGCGATC
>CAZGXO010000102.1:0-2942 GCA_964529875.1 uncultured Candidatus Planktophila sp.
TCCGCAGACAAAAAATGTGCCAAAGAGAATCCAGAAATCACGTGATCTGCTGACTCTGCGCGCGGTATCAATCGCAATCTGCGCAGCTGACATCTCGCTCTTCGGTTCAGGTTTCCAATCATCTGCTGCACCAAAAGGTGCGATACCGAGTGCTTCAGGTTTCTCTTTTAAGAAAAGATAAATAAAGGGCACAACCAACGCTGAGGCCCCACCTACAGTGAGAGACACGCTCTTCCACCCATAAGTAATCGCAAAGTGTGAAAGCAGTGGTAAAAAGATCAATTGTCCTGTTGCAGTAGCTGCGGTGAGCGCTCCCACCACAATGCCTTTACTTTTGATAAACCAGCGATTGGCAACAGTTGCGGCAAATACCAGCGCCATGGAACCTGCACCAGTGCCAACGCCAACGCCCCAGAGCAACCACAAGTGCCATGGTTGGGTCATAAAAATTGTGGAGCTAGCGCTCAGTGCAACAACGGAGAGCGCAGACATCACAACTTTGCGCACGGTAAAACGCTCCATCAACGCTGCAGCAAAGGGCGCTACTAACCCAAAGAGCATCACATTGATAGAGACAGCTAGTGAAATTTGTGAACGCGACCACCCAAATGCATCTTCCAGCGGAACGATTAATACCGATGGTGCAGATCTAAAACCCGCAGTTGCCATCAACGTTGCAAAGGTAACGGCAGCGGCAATCCAACCGGGGTGGATCTTCTTATTCAATGACTTAGGCCTTGAGATATTGCTGTAAATATTGGCGCTCTTCATCTGTCAGTGGCCTTGAGCGTTTGGTATCCATCGCAACTGCTACTTGCACAGTCTTTACCCGCGCATGCACCACATTGTTATCGCCGATGACTTCATAGCCCAATGTAAAAGAGGAATTGCCAATATGTTCGACCCATAAAGTGACATCGTAGAAACGTCCGCCTTCGTAGATGGGTTCGATGAAATCTACTTCTGCTCGTGCCACCACCATCTCAACAAGTGTCGGTTTCTCACTCCTTTGCGCATATTGGTAGAAAGACCATTGAAAGCGCGCCTCTTGAATATACGTTAAATATTTTGCGTTATTGATATGGCCAAAGGCATCGATGTCATCCCACCGAACAAATTGTTGATTGGTGTAGATCATTAGCGAGTCAACTTTCTATATGTAACGCGATGTGGGCGCGCTGCTTCTGCACCTAGGCGAGAGATTTTATTCTCTTCATAAGATTCGAAGTTTCCTTCAAACCAGAACCACTTGGAGTCGCCTTCGTACGCCAGGATGTGAGTGGCAACGCGGTCCAAGAACCAGCGATCGTGAGAGATGACCACCGCGCACCCCGGAAATTCCAGGAGCGCATTTTCTAGCGAACCTAAAGTTTCAACATCGAGATCATTGGTTGGCTCATCAAGCAACAGTAAATTGCCGCCTTGTTTGAGGGTCAACGCTAAATTTAAACGATTGCGCTCTCCTCCAGATAAGACACCTGCAGGTTTCTGTTGGTCAGGTCCTTTAAATCCAAAGGCAGCAACATAGGCACGTGATGGCATTTCCACTTGGCCAACTTTCATAAAATCTAAACCATCTGAGACAACTTCAAAGAGGGTCTTCTTGGGATCAATGCCGCCACGTGATTGATCGACATAAGAAATCTTGACGGTCTCACCAATTTTCACATCACCAGAATCTGGTTTCTCTAGCCCCAAAATTGTTTTAAAGAGCGTAGTTTTTCCAGCGCCATTCGGACCAATGACCCCCACAATGCCATTGCGTGGCAAAGTAAAAGAGAGATCATCAATTAATACGCGATCGCCAAATCCTTTGGTGAGATTGGAAACTTCAACAACGACATTGCCAAGACGTGGCCCTGGCGGAATTTGAATCTCTTCAAAATCCAACTTACGCATCTTGTCGGCTTCAGCTGCCATCTCTTCATAGCGAGCAAGGCGCGCCTTAGATTTCGCTTGCCGGCCCTTGGCATTTTGGCGCACCCATTCGAGTTCTTCAGTTAAACGCTTGGCGCGCTTGGCATCCTTTTGTCCCTCAATTTTTAGACGCGTTGCCTTGGTATCCAAATATGTCGAGTAATTACCTTCATAGGGATAGGCGCGACCACGATCGAGTTCGAGAATCCACTGCGCCACATTGTCCAAGAAGTAACGATCGTGAGTAATGGCGACAACAGTGCCGGCATATTTACTTAAATGTTGCTCGAGCCATAAGACTGATTCAGCATCGAGATGGTTGGTGGGCTCATCAAGGAGCAAGAGATCAGGTGCTTCCAGCAGAAGCTTGCAGAGTGCCACGCGACGTTTTTCGCCACCAGATAAAACTTTCACATCAGCATCAGGTGGTGGACAGCGCAGCGCATCCATCGCTTGCTCTAGCTGCGAATCAAGCTCCCAGGCATTGCGGTGATCGAGCTTCTCTTGTAAATCTCCCATTTCGGCGAGTAACTTGTCGTAATCGGCATCAGGGTTTGCCATCTCTTCAGAAATTTCATTGAAGCGGCGAATCATCTCCATAGTTTCGGAAACACCTTCTTGCACATTTTCCAAAACTGTTTTCTCTTCATTCAAATGGGGCTCTTGCAGCAAGATGCCTACTGTGTAGCCGGGAGTTAAATACGCCTCGCCATTAGATGGTTGTTGCAAACCTGCCATGATCTGTAAGACCGTTGATTTACCAGCGCCATTAGGTCCAACGACTCCAATTTTTGCACCAGGTAAAAACATCAAGGTGACATCATCAAGAATTACCTTGTCACCGTGCGCTTTACGCGCTTTCTTCATCGTGTAAATGAACTCAGCCATAGGTGGCAACCTTACTAAGGAGTTTTCCTCCTTGAGTACACTTAGCCATACGACCCTGCAGGCGCCTGTAGCTCAGTCGGATAGAGCGAATGCCTTCTAAGCATTAGGTCGCAGGTTCGATTCCTGCCAGGCGCGCA
>CAZGXO010000103.1:0-2902 GCA_964529875.1 uncultured Candidatus Planktophila sp.
AGTTGAATAAGTAAAGTTACATAAGAGACCCCGCTGGAAACGGCGGGGTTTTTTATTTTGCTGGCAACTTGTTAAGAATGGCAGCCACATACACCTTCACACCAGCAGGAACTAAGTGCACTCCATCAGGTGCAAAGTATTCTGGGTGTCCTGCCGAAATTGAATTCCAATCGACAACTTTAACTTTGGGATATTGATAAGCAATTTCTTGTATCAATTTATTATTGGAATCTCGCCAAGGTCTGGGAACTGCAGTATTCACAACAACAATCTCCGGCTGATCTTTTACCGCTCTAAAAATTTCTTCCACTTGCATCCTTGTCAGGGCATTGTTATTTCCGAGATTAAAGACAATCGGCGCTGTTGCTGCTTGCGCTTTGTCGTGCTCAATCACAGATAAGAGTTCTGGAGCCTGCCTACCAATGCGCGCGTTGACCACTGATAATGGGCGATTTTCCTCAAGGGCAGCCCGGATTCCGAGGATCACTGAATCTCCAGTAAGCCATACTCCATCAGGTTCAGATTGAGCATTGGTGCTTTGCACTGTTGTCAGGGACTCTTGTAATTCAATACGCGCTTCTTCCGAGATCATGAGAGCGCGCACACTCACCCAAGCGGCGATTAAGAAAACCAAAGTTGTAATAGAAGCAAAGAAGTAAGTTTGAACATTACGTTCTTGTTTAGTGCGGTATTTACGCCCTTTCCACCAATATTGAATGACCCCGCGGCGCACGGGCAACTCCACAAAGCGAAGCGAAATATCAGCAAGTGCAAAGACAATCAAGATGCGCAGCGAATAAAGCGCCCATGTCTGTCCTGCCAAATCAACAGAAGGTCTAGTTACTTGAAAGATTACCCAGTGCCAGAGGTAGATTGCATAAGAGCGTTCACCAATCCAGAGCAACACTTTATTTTCAAGGATGGGGGCAAAGCGTGAAGCTGGATGAACAATTGACATGATGATGGCCGAACCAAATATTCCGGCAAGTGGGAATGCAATTTTGTAGAGAGTGGGTTGACTCTCATTGATAAGTAAGAATGTGGCAAGAATTCCGATAAAACCAAATATTCCAACGCCATCGATAAAGTTCTGTGCTTTTGGCGAAACTTCGGTGTGGAAGTTTTGCGGAATCCAACTTACTGCAAGCGCTGCGCCAAGAAAGAGCCCAATGCTGTGGGTATCAGTTCCAAAATAGACGTGGCTTACCTTGGAGGCGTTGGCTGCATCAAGTGAGAACGAGACAAAGAGCAGCGCCACACCAGATGCTGCAGCAATGGAGAGCGCTGCAACTGGGATCCGTTTCTCTCCAAATTTCTTTAAGATGAAATAGAGAATGAGCGGCCAGACCAAGTAGAACTGTGCTTCAACGGCAAGCGACCAGGTGTGTTGCAAAAGTGGAGGCCGGCCAATACTTTCGAAGTAATCCTGGTGCCTTGCAACTAGCCACCAATTCATGGATCCAGTCAGCGAGAATGGCGCATCACCTAATAGTCGTTTTATAGTGTCAGGCGCCCAGATTCCGATGGCGATAGTTGTCGTAGCCAACATGAAAATAAGCGCGGGGAGCAATCTTCGTGCCCGCGCGATATAGAAACCACGTAGATCTAAACCACCACTTTGCGCGATGGAATCTAAAAGTAAACGAGTAATGACATAGCCAGAGATAACGAAGAAGAGATCTACGCCGAGAAAACCACCAGGAATCCAGTTAAATCCCAAGTGATAAAACATCACTGCAATGACTGCAAGTGCGCGAAGACCATCAATCGCGGGTATGTAACGGATACCGCTCTTCGCAGCCATGGTGATTATTTAAACTTTACGCGCGCATTTACTTGCGCTTAGTGGACTTCTTAGCCTTTGAAGAAGATTTTTTCTTCGGAGCAGAGATCGCGGCGCGAGTGCGCTTACTCTCAATTCTTATGGGTGCAGATTTTTTCACCGTGCCATCTTCATTGATGGAGTTATCAACCTGAGATTGCATTCTCGCTAGGCGGGCAAAGGCTGATTCAAGTTTTTCGCGAGTTTGGGCAATCGCTGTCTCTGCTGCCGAAAGTGCAGCAGTTTGACTGCGATAAAGTCGCTCGGATTCGACAATGATGTCAGTTAACCACGCGCGATAATCAGTGACATTTTCTGCAGCTTCAGAAACCACGCGCTCTGCTTCGCGGCGCGCTGCGGTTGTCAGAGCTGCCGCTTCGCGCTTACGAGTTTCGACAATACTGTCGGCTTCTGCCACCTTTGCATCAGCTATGGCAGTTGCTTCGCGGGTTGCATCGCGCACGATTTCTGCCGCTTCTGCTTCTGCAGTTGAAATGTATTTACGTCCCCGTGATTCTGCTCCAGCCAAAATGCTGCGCGCCTTATTTTCTGCGCCTTCCAAGGTGTCCTTGGCGGCGCGGCTTGCTTCATTCACAAGTCGGTCAGAGGCAGCAGTTGCTTTTGCTTCACGCGCTTGCGCAGATTTGATCATCGCCATCGCAGTTTCAGTTGCGAGAATTTCAAATTCCTCGCGACTTAAACCAGTGATATCGCGGCGAGCACGAAGATCGGCGAGTTGACTCTCTAACTCACGAATGCGATCGACAGGGTTGGCGATAGGCGCGCGCTCTTCTTCTTCGCGAAAACCCACCCAACTACGAAATTTCTTATCTGCCATGGGGGCAAGATTAGGGCATTTCGCTAGTTTCGGTAAATGGCGATAGAGACCGCTAGATATTGTGAAATCCAAGCAGCCAGCACGAAGATATGGAAAAGTTCATGGAAACCAAAGTATTTAGCGTTACGGCCCGGACGCTTGAGTGCGTAGAAAATTGCACCTACTGAATACAGCAGACCACCAATCACAATTGGTAATAACACCCATAAGCCACCCTTGTCATAGAGCTGTGGGGTGTAGAT
>CAZGXO010000104.1:0-2782 GCA_964529875.1 uncultured Candidatus Planktophila sp.
GGTATTAAAAACTGGGCACTCTAAATGGCTCAATACCCCTGGTGCCAAAGGGCAAAAGCACAATGACAGCGCTATGCGGTGGATTAGTAATTATCCAAAGTTAGAAAATAGATACGCGCCACATGGATGGATGGATAAGTATTTAGAAGCATGGGATCTTTTAGCGTAATATCTATTTGATGGCTATCCCCACCACATAAGCCACCCCAAACCCAAATCCCACCACTGCATATAAATAGGTAAACCAGGTGAGCTCTGCTGGAATCAAGAGAGTTAGTACGCCAAGTGCTGTGGCACTTACACACATCACCTTTGCCACATTTCCTATCGCTGCATCACTGTTGTGGACTGCGTTGTTCCACATATTTCCAGAGAGAGCTAAGAGGGTGATGGCGATCATGCGCATCGACCAGATGAGGGGTTTGGTGGAGTCGAGAGATAGGAGTGAGAGAAAGAGTGAAGGGGCGATAAGAAGAAAGAGTGCGGATGCGCCAAAGACAAGGGATCCGCATTTGAGAGTGGTGCGAAGTGCTGGGTAGTTCATATGGAGAGATTACAACTGTGTTCTTGGAGTAAGAGCGTTTCAGTAGTGATGTCACCTCCCGCCCTTAGGCTTGCGCTATGAATCCTTGGATCTCGAGTTATGCGGCGTGGATATGTTGTTTGCTGGGTATGTCGATTGCGTATGTGAAAGGGAGAAGGATTATTTTGTGGGGGGTTCTGGGATATTTCTTGGGGCCAATTGGAGTGATTGTTCTGCTGTGTAAGGCGACATTGCCGCGGAAGAAGTATGAGTGGGTGGGAGATATTAGAGAGCGGTTTTTCTCGCGCGGGATTGAGAAGAGGTTTAAAGAGTTAGAGACTGCGGATGATTTCTTACGTGAGATTGACAATGATAAGAAAGATGAGAAGTAGGTTTTCTGCATGAGTCTTAGATTTAGAAGGTCGATGAAGTTATTGCCGGGGGTGCGGCTGAACTTCAATAAGGATTCGGTGGGGATGTCATTTGGTGTGCCGGGGGCTAGGTACACGATTAATTCCAAGGGTAGGCAGACTTTTAGTAGTGGTATTCCGGGTACTGGGCTTTATAACGTAGAGACGATTAGTGGTGGATCACGGTCGCGATCAAGAAGAGCAGTGCAGGAAGAAGAGACATCGAGCCCCAGTAGTTCTGGTCGTGTGATTAAGCCTGGGTTATTTGCTTCGAAGGCGGAGAAAGAGTTCTATCAATTCTTTTTAGATTTATATATCGAGAAGAAATTTGATGTTGATGCGGCGATTGCGCGGGCTGCTGAGCTTCGTGGCAAGTATGACGAGCTGCGTTTTGGGCTTGAGTTGGTCTCGTTTGCGCAGGGGATTACCGCGGATAAGTGGGAGAACAAGGCAGTTGAGTGGGGCGAAGGTTTATGGAAGAACCGCAAGCTGATTTTTCAAGATAGATATGTGGCGAAGTATTTTCCTGCCTTGAAGTTGGCGGTGACGATATCTCCGGGGATTGCAACGAATCTGGTGTATGACGAGCAGACTCTGGGGTTTATCTGGGCAGAGGTGTTGCAGGGGCTTGAGAAGTTTGATGAGGCGCTTGCCGTGTTACACGAGATGGATGCAGATCAGATGGTGGCGATATCGATTGCAGATATTGAAATTACCAAGCGTGATTTTGATGGTGCGATTGAGACGACAGAAGATATTGATGTAGTAGATGATGCAACGGCGATGTTGATGGTGCTGCGGGGTGTGGCATTTCGTGAGAAGGGGATGCACGAAGCGGCGGTTGAGTGTTTTAAGCGGGCGATGAAGCAGAAAGATGTGCAGGAAATTCTGGCGCATCGGGCGCTCTTTGAACGTGGGGTTACCTATGCTGCGATGGGAAAGAAGGCGATGGCGATTAAGGATCTCGAGAAGATTTTGGTGGATAACCCTGATTACCCAGAGGTGGATAAGAAGTTAGGTGAGTTGAAGGGGTAGGTTTTTGCGGGTTCTCCCTTGTCATGTGGGAGGTGGCATCTACCCTTAATCCATTGGGTGTGAGCCCGCTTGGTATGGGAGCGTTTATGCGCAAGGTGCGAATTCGTAAGTTTGGAATTGCTTCATTTATTGCGCTGCTCATCTTCTCGATGCAGATGACAACTGTTCCGGCATCGGCGATTGATTTAGGGGCAAAAGGTAAATACATCATCTCGGTGACGCCATCTGCGCGCGCTGCGATTGAGGCTGCGATTGCTAAATCAGGTGGCAAGCTCACCAATAAATATAGCTATGTCTTTGATGGTTATACCGTTGAGATTCCAAAGTTAGTTGCTGGGTTACTTGCCAAGATTCCTAATGTGTTAACGGTGGAAGAAGATCAGGCAGTTGCAGGGCTGGCAATTCAAAATACGCAATCGCCAACTCCTTCGTGGGGTATTGATCGCATTGATCAGCGTGGGCCTGTCGGTGGTGCGGGTGCGGTAAGTGCATATGGATATCGCAGTGCTGGTAAAGGCGCCACGATTTATGTGGGTGATACTGGAATTTATGCCCATGAAGATTTTGGAACACGTTTATCAACATCGGGGTACACATCATTTAGCGATGGCAATGGCATTAGCGACTGTAATGGCCACGGTACACATGTGGCATCTACTGCGGCGGGTACTCAGTATGGAATTGCTAAGAATGCAAATTTAGTTGCAGTACGTATTTTAAATTGCGCAGGATCTGGAACATATTCAGGTGTGATTGCCGGTCTTGATTGGATCTTGAGCCCAGAAAATCCAAATCCAAAGACTGCGGCAGTGCT
>CAZGXO010000105.1:0-2771 GCA_964529875.1 uncultured Candidatus Planktophila sp.
AATTTAAGAAAATCGTACCCAGCATCTAAAACTGGATTGACTCGCTTCAATTCTGCAAAAGCTGCAACGTATGAAATGTTGGTGCGAGTTTCTTCAATCCGGTCAAAGCAGATTCGCTTTGATGAGGATTTTGGAGCAGGAGTTGCCCAATATTTGGGCGATGAGTACATATTTATTTCAGATCTTCTCAAGTCGCGCGGCAAAGCAGTTTTTCTCCCCATAACAATTGCGATTCATCCAGTTGAATCTTCAGGCAGCGATTGGGGAAGTGAACGCGATCTGAAGGCCAGAGCTGCAATATTTACTCGCGTATTCGGAATCTGGGCACCAATAATACGTTCTGCCTTTTATATTAAATCTTGGAAAAAGACGCCTGGATTCAAATCGTTCTTTAGATTTATTGTTGGATACTAAATTTTTTTGTGGCTAGATTAGAAAGGCGGTATCCTTTCAAACATGTCAGGTGCTTCTGAACAATATGTGATTGGTGTTGATTATGGAACACTTTCAGGAAGAGCACTTTTAGTTCGCGTCTCCGATGGCGCAGAAATTGCCACCTCTGTCTTTGAATATCCACATGCAGTTATTGAAGATACATTGCCTGCGAGTGGCGCAAAACTTCCACCAGATTGGGCGCTGCAAGTTCCTGCAGATTACATAGAAGTTTTAAAGCGAACAGTTCCGGAAGTTGTAAAGGCAGCAGGAATTGATCCAAAACAAGTGATTGGAATTTCAACAGATTTCACGGCATGCACAATTTTGCCGGTCAAAAACGATGGCACACCACTCTGTGAACTCCCTGAATTCGCTAAGAATCCCCATGCCTATATCAAGTTATGGAAACACCACGCAGCACAGTCACATGCAGATCGCATTACCGAATTAGCTCATGCGCGTAAAGAGCCGTGGATTAAGCGTTATGGCGGAAAAATTTCATCAGAGTGGGAATTTGCCAAAGGGCTACAACTCCTCGAAGAAGCGCCAGAGATTTATGACGCCATGGATAAATGGGTTGAGGCTGCTGATTGGATTATCTGGCAATTGTGCGGCACATATATCCGCAATATCTGTACAGCAGGATATAAGGGCATGCTGCAAGATGGTGCGTACCCAAGTAAGGAATATTTAGCTGCCCTTAACCCAAAATTTGAAAACTTTATTTCAGAAAAATTAGAGCATGAGATTGGCCAGCTTGGCGCGCTTGCAGGAAGACTCACAGCAGAAGCAGCGAAGTGGACAGGATTACCTGAAGGAATTGCAGTAGCAGTGGGCAACGTTGATGCGCATGTAACTTCAGCTGCTGCGAATGCAGTGAACCCAGGACAGATGGTTGCCATCATGGGAACATCAACATGTCATGTGATGGTCTCTGAAAAATTTGCGGAAGTTCCGGGGATGTGTGGAGTTGTTGATGGCGGAATTATCAGCGGCAAATTGGGATATGAAGCCGGGCAATCAGGGGTAGGCGACATCTTTGGCTGGTTTGCTAACAATTACGCACCGGCTGCATATGTTGCAGCAGCAGAAAAAGCAGGCGTTGATATTCATACTTATCTCTCGCAATTGGCAAGTAAGCAACCTGTGGGTGCGCATGGGCTAGTAGCCCTTGATTGGCAGAGCGGTAACCGCTCTACATTGGTTGATCACCAACTCTCAGGCTTGATTGTAGGAATGACACTTGCCACCAAACCTGAAGAAATTTATCGAGCCATCGTTGAATCAACAGCATTTGGTGCGCGCAAGATTGTGCAGACTTTTAATGAGTCTGGTGTGCCAGTGAAAGAATTTATCGCAGCAGGTGGTCTGATTAAGAATCAATTTGTCATGCAGATTTATGCCGATGTATTAAATATGCCCATCACCATTATTCGCTCTGCGCAAGGTCCAGCACTTGGCTCTGCAATACACGCAGCCGTTGCAGCTGGCGCTTATCCAGATGTCGTATCTGCAGCAGCGGCTATGGGTGGCGTTGCCAGCGAGTCATATCAACCTATTGCGGCAAATGCCAAGGTATATGAGGAATTATTTAAGCACTACAACACTTTGTATGAAGACTTTGGTCACAATGGCGCTATGCATTCACTTCGCGCTATCCGAGATCGCGCATTGGCAGGTAGAAATTAATGACAAAAGAAATCAGAGAACGTATCTGTAAGTTAAATATTGACTTGCAGCGCTATGGATTAGTTGCCTGGACTTCTGGAAATGTGTCTGAGCGCTTGGCAGATGGCAAGAGCTTCATCATCAAACCAAGTGGCGTGCAGTATGAAGAACTTAAGCCATCTCAATTAGTCATCTGCGATCTAGATGGAAATGTCCTTGAAGGCGATTTAGCGCCATCGAGTGATGCAAAAACTCATGCATATATTTATCGTCACATGAAACATGTCAACGGAATTGTCCATACCCACTCCAACTACGCAGCTGCGTGGGCTGCAATTCACAGTGCAATTCCTTGCGCACTCACGGCGATGGCAGATGAATTTGGTGGCGAGATTCCACTCGGACCTTTTGCTCTCATCGGAGGTGAAGAGATAGGAAAAGGTGTTGTAGACACTTTGACTGGCCATCGCTCAACTGCAGTTCTCATGAAGAATCATGGCGTCTTCACAATCGGAAAGAACGCTGTTGCTGCTGTTAAATCAGCGGTGATGTGTGAGGATGTTGCAAAAACGACATGGATTGCAAAAACTATGGGAACTCTGCAAATCATTGATCAAGCAAGTATTGATAAGTTATATGACCGCTACCAAAATGTGTATGGTCAGCCA
>CAZGXO010000106.1:0-2646 GCA_964529875.1 uncultured Candidatus Planktophila sp.
GATGTGATATTCGCTGGCGCTGTGACACGATATTTAATTGATACAGAGAGAGGTTTCTCGCTGATTTCAACGAGAGCTCTCGATGCGCTTTCAGTAGGTGATGCCGTGACTGTGTCATGGGAAAAGGAAAAAGAATTCCACGTTCAGAGATGAATGGGGGAGTCGCGTTCAATCGCTGAACGCGAAGTTTTGGATGGAGGCACGGATGCATAAGAAGCGTCTGTATTCAGTAATAGCTGCAACATCTGCAGCGGCATTAATCCTGTCTGGTTGTGGCGGAAGCAGTTCGTCATCTAGCGGATTGCCAAAGGTCGACATGATGAAAGAACTTGGCAAGGGGGAAGGCCAAGTCAATATCGTCGCGTGGGCTGGATATGTTGAAAATGGATCAACTGATCCAAAAGTTGACTGGGTAACCGATTTTGAAAAATCAACAGGTTGCAAAGTTAATGTCAAGAATGGCGCTACTTCAGATGACATGGTTGCGCTGATGAAAACTGGTGAATATGACGTTGTCTCTGCCTCAGGTGATGCTTCGCTTCGCTTGATTTATGGTGGCGATGTTGCTCCCGTTAATACCAAATTGATTCCAAACTATGCAGATATCTTTGACAATCTCAAGATGCAACCTTGGAATTCAGTGGGTGGAGTTGCTTACGGTGTTCCACACGGACGTGGCGCAAACTTGCTTGCCTATCGCACAGATATCGTAAAGCCAGCGCCAACATCGTGGGGTTCAGTATTTGATGAGAACTCTCCATACAAGGGCAAGATCACTGCATACGATTCTCCTATCTATATTGCAGATGCAGCTCTTTATCTCATGAAGACCCAACCAGATTTGGGAATTAAGTACCCATATGCACTCGATCAGAAGCAATTTGATGCATCTGTTGAATTGCTAAAGGCACAAAAACCACTTATTGGTGAGTACTGGGGCGATTACCTCAAGCATGTTGCATCTCTAAAATCTGGAGCAACAGTGCTGGGAACTACTTGGCAGGTAAATATCAACCTTGCCCAAGGAGAGAAGACCAAAGTTGAAGGTATCAAGCCAAGTGAAGGATCAACTGGTTGGTCTGATACATGGATGATTAGCAGCAAAGCAAAGCATCCAAATTGTGCTTATCAGTGGATGAACCACATCGTCTCACCAGCTGCAAACGCTGGCGTTGCTGAGTGGTTTGGTGAGGCTCCATCTAACGCTAAGTCATGCGACTTAACGGCAGATAAGAATCACTGCGCAACTTTCCATGCATCAGATGATGCATATTGGAAAGATGTGTATTACTGGAATACACCAACCGAGAAGTGTCTCGATGGTCGAAAGGATGCCAAGTGCATTCCTTATGCAGAATGGGTGAAAGCCTGGTCTAGCTTAAGAAACGCTTAAGGTGATAGGCCGGGTGGCGCAATTGCCCACCCGGCCTATTTCTTTTATCCCTGTCAAAATAATTCGCACAAGAGGTGAGCAATGATTGATCAATTATCTGATTCATTGCATAAGAAGCCTCGCATCAGACTTGCAGCTCTTCTGAGCACCCCACTTTTATGGTTGGTCGTTGCCTATTTAGGCGCCCTAGCAACTCTGCTCATCTCTGCTTTTTTCACGATTGATTCTTTTACCGGAAATATTGTTCAGCAATTTACGCTCGTAAATTTTCAAGACATGTTCACGGATGCTGCCTACCGCAACGTGGTTCTGCGCACACTCGGAATCGCAATCTCTGTGACCGCGCTCTGCACCGTTATCGCGCTACCGATGGCTTTTTTTATGGCGAAGATTGCGCAACCACGTACTCGTAAATTGCTTGTGGCGTTGGTTCTCACACCACTCTGGGCTTCGTACCTAGTAAAAATTTATTCCTGGCGATCAATGCTTGAACCGCGCACCGGAGTTGTGGATTGGTTACTTGGGCCTATTGGAATCCACTCACCTGGATTTGGAATCAGTGCAGTCGTAATTGGGCTTACTTATTTATGGCTTCCCTACATGATCTTGCCGCTCTTTGCCGGTATGGAGCGGTTACCTAATAACTTGCTTGATGCATCAGGAGATCTAGGTGCAGGAAATTGGTACACCTTTAGAAAAGTGATCTTTCCCCTCATTTTCCCCAGCTTGGTAGCAGGTTCCATGTTTACCTTTTCCTTGAGCCTCGGTGACTACATCACAACACAGATTATTGGCGGCAAGTTACAGATGCTAGGAAGCGTGGTCTATCAAAACTTCAGTATCAATCTTCCCTTTGCGGCAACTATTTCATTTATCCCAGTCACCATTATGGGAATTTATCTCTATTTAGTTCGCCGAAGTGGCGCTTTGGAGAATATGTAAATGACCATCTCTCGCGGCGCTCGTTATCTTCTGACTTCATTGATGGGAGTCGGCTTAGCTTTTATCTATGTTCCTCTGACCGTTGTGATTATTAATTCCTTCAACGCCAGTCGCACCTTCAGTTGGCCACCAAGAGAGTACACAGCGATGTGGTGGAGTAAAGCAATTGATAACCCCGGAGTTCGCGATGCGTTGCGGTGGAGCATTTTGGCAGGGGTCTTGGCAACAGCAATCGCGCTCATTCTTGGCACCTGTCTTGCCTTTGCTGTCAGCCGCTATCAATTCTTCGGTCGCGAAGTTATTTCTCTGCT